>MGOB01000065.1:71482-84134 GCA_001796995.1 Chloroflexi bacterium RBG_16_68_14
GGACCAGCGCCAGCTCCCGCTCGCCCGCCTCGCGCTCACCCGGCCGGGCCGAGCGCACCGCCATCTCCAGCCGCTCGTAGCGGTGCTGGAGCACCGTCAGGTCGGCGAAGGCGAGCTCCAGGTTCACGGCGCCGATGTCGCGGTGCGGGTCGACGCTCCCCTCCGGGTGCGGCACCGCTTCACTCCGGAAGGCGCGCACCACGTGGACCAGGGCGTCGCAGTGGGCGAGGGCGGCCAGGTGGGCCCCCGAAGGCCCCTCGCCTCGCACCGAGAGGCCGCCCGGGAAGTCCAGGTAGCGCGCCTCGGCGTGGGTCACCTTCTGGGGCCGGAGCACCGCGCAGAGCTGATCCAGCCGCTCGTCGGGGATCTTCACCACGCCGATGCCCGGCTCGGCCCCGCTGGGCGGGGCGATGTGGGCATGGCCGTGGGTGACAGCCTTGAAGGCCGTCGTCTTGCCCGACCGCGCCAGCCCGATGATCCCCAGGTCCATCGCAGGCTCAGCTTAGGACGGGCGCCAGGGCGTGTCAACGAAGCAGGCCAAAACTCCCGCGGTTTGCCGCCCTCCGCCCCAGGCCGGTACGCTGGAGCAGGAGCACGCGATGGCCAGAGATTCCGTTCCTCCGGAGGTCAACGGCAACGGCCGCTTCCTCCTGCCGAGGGAGCAGTTCATCCCCGCGTACCTCAGGACGCACGAGGAGGGCCGGCTCCGGGAGAAGGTCGAGCGCGCCCTGGCCGCGCTGGCAGACTGCACCGTCTGCCCGCGCGACTGCCACATCGACCGGCTCGCCGACCGGTTCGGCGTGTGCAAGGTGGGCCGGCTGGCCCGGGTCTCCTCCGTCTTCCCCCACCTCGGCGAGGAGGACGTCCTGCGTGGCTGGCGGGGCTCCGGCACCATCTTCTTCTCCTGGTGCAACCTGCGCTGCGTCTTCTGCCAGAACTTCCAGGTGAGCCAGGTCGGCGAGGGGGAGATGGCGACGCCCCTGCAGTTGGCCCGCATGATGGTGCGCCTCCAGGAAGAGGGCTGCCACAATATCAACTTCGTCACGCCCGAGCACGTGGTGCCCCAGGTCCTGGAGGCCCTGCCCCAGGCCATCGAGCTGGGGCTGCGCCTGCCCATCGTCTACAACACCAGCGCCTACGACAGCCTGGAGAGCATGGGGCTGATGGACGGCGTGGCCGACATCTACATGCCCGACTTCAAGCTCTGGGACCGGGAGCGCTCCCGCAAGTACCTCCTGGCCCCCGACTACCCCGAGGCGGCGCGGCGCGCCCTCAAGGCGATGCACCGGCAGGTGGGCGAGCTGACGGTGGACGAGGAGGGCCTGGCCCTGCGCGGCGTGCTGGTGCGCCACCTGGTCATGCCCGGAATGCTGGAGGATACCCGCCAGATCATGAACTTCCTGGCGCAGGAGCTCTCGGCTGATACTTATGTCAATATCATGGACCAGTACTACCCCGCCTGGAAGGCCAGGACCGAGGCCAAGTACGCCGAGATCAACCGCCCCATCCAGCCGGCCGAGCTGGAGGCGGCCTTCGTCCTCGCCCGCCAGGCCGGCCTCTGGCGCTTCGACACGCGCTGGCGGCACGTATCGCGGTTCGCGGTGATGCGCGTCTAGAGAACGTTCGAGGGCGCCGGCCAGCGACGTTCGTTACCCGCTACTCCAGCGCGAACGTCGTGTTCAGCAGGGCGGCGCAGAAGAGGATACCCAGCGCCAGGAGCAGGTTAGCCGCGGAGGCGCTGATCGAGAGGCGCCGCACCGGCGCCAGCTCCGCCTCCTCCGCCACCGACTCCTGCAGGTTCAGGAGGCGCGGCCCGATGACGAAGGTGTGGAGCGCTGTCAGCACGATGGTAGTCGCCACCAGCGCCATCTTGATGGTGAAGATGGCGCCGTAGTTCAGGTCGAACAGCTCGCTCAGGGATTCGTCTTCTTCGAACAGGTTGCCGATGCCGGTGATCACCAGCACCGCCATCGCAGCCCAGGCGAGATAGCTGAAGCGGGTGCTCAGGACGCGCACCACCCGCGTCCGCAGCTGTAGATCTTCCACCGTCCGGATCGCCGGCACCGCCGCGACGAAGAGGAAGACCTGGGGGCCCACCCAGACCGTTGCCGCCAGGATGTGCAGCCAGGGGTTGATGGCTTCAGGCATGATCCGCTCCTTCCGCCGCGGCTAGCGCCGGATCACCTGCTCCCGCTCCGGCCCCACCGAGACGATCTCGACGGGGCAGCCCAGCAGCGCCTCGATGCGCTTCACGTAGGCCTGGGCCTGCTTGGGCAGGTCGCCGAAGCGGCGCACGCCGGAGGTGTCGCTCCGCCAGCCCGGGTGCTCCTCGTACACCGGCTTCACCCGCTCCAGCACCGCGGTGGTGGACGGGAACGACTCCAACCGCTTGCCGTCCAGCTCGTAGGCGGTGCAGACCTGGATGGCCGGGAAGTTGTCCAGCACGTCCAGCCGGGTGAGGGCCGCGCCGGTCACCCCGTTCACCAGCACGCTGTAGCGGGAGGCGACCGCGTCGAACCAGCCGCAGCGGCGGGGCCGGCCGGTGGTGGCGCCGAACTCCGGCGCCGGGCCCTCGCGCCGCAGGATGTCGCCCGTCTCGTCCAGCAGCTCGGTGGGCATGGGGCCGTTGCCCACCCGGGTCATGTACGCCTTGTAGACGCCCACTACCCGCTCGATCTGGGTGGGCCCGATGCCGATGCCGATGGCCGCGCCCGCCGCCAGGGACGAGGGCGTCGATGAGGTGACGTAGGGATAGGTGCCGGCGTCCAGGTCCAAGAGGCTGCCCTGCGCGCCCTCCAGCAGCACCTGCTCCCCCCGCGCCAGCGCCTCGCGCACGACGGCGGCGGCGTCCCGCAGGTAGGGCTTCAGCTTGCAGCCGTACTCCACGTAGGTGCGGTAGACCTCCTCCAGGTCGAGGCGTGGCGCCTCGTACAGGCGCTCCAGCAGCGCGTTTTTCTGGGGCAACACCAGCTCCAGCCGCGCCCGCAGCGCCTCGGGCTCAATGAGATCCGCCATACGGATGCCCAGGCGCGCCACCTTGTCGGCGAAGGCAGGCCCTACGCCCCGCCGGGTAGTGTCGAGGGCGGCCGCGCCCCGGGCCCGCTCCTCCAACTCGTCCAGCAGCAGGTGATAGGGCATGATCACCTGGGCGCGGTCGCTCACGAACAGGTTCTTCGTGCTCACCCCCCGCGACTCCAGCTGCTGGATCTCGTCCAGTAGCACCTGCGGGTTCACCACCACGCCGTTCCCGATGAGACAGAGCTTATCGGGATAGAAGATGCCAGCGGGCACCAGGTGGAGGGCGAACTTCCCCAGGTGGTTGACGATGGTGTGCCCGGCGTTGTCCCCCGCCGAGTAGCGGGCGACGATGGCCGCATCCTGGGCAAGGAGGTCCACCATGCGGCCCTTGCCCTCATCTCCCCACTGGCCACCGATGACGACGATCGCGGACATACGGCGCGCCCCGCTGGTCGGGGCGCTGGCTCCTTCCTCATCCAGCAGCCGGGGCCGCTGGCCCAGCGGGAGTATAGCAGAACTGCCCACGATTGCAAGGGGCTGTACTCGTCAGGTTATTGATTTCCTTCCCCCAATCCCCTAGGATGGACGGTACAGAGTCAGGGAGCGAGGACGATATTGTGAAAGGGAGTGGAGACTGAATGACGCGCCTGTGGCGTGAGCTTCTTCTGCTGGCTATTGTGACGTCCAGCCTGGCTGTTCTGGCTGTCGGCACCCTCCATCCCCTCGCCGGCGCCTCCGCCGCACCGGTTGCGGAGGTCGCCAACGACCCACCGCCGCGCAGGATCATCCCTGGCCGCTACATTGTTCAGTTGCGCGACGGAGCCGACCCCGGAATCGTGGCCGAAAGCCTGGGAAAGCGCTACGGCTTCAGGGCGGACCGCACCTTCCGGCATGCCGTGAGCGGCTTCGCCGCCTACCTCCCCACCGACGCCGTCGAGGCGCTGCGCCAGAACCCCAACGTGGCCGTCGTCGAGCCCGACCACATCGTCACCGTCGCCGCCGAGACGCTGCCCACCGGCATCGACCGCATCGACGCCGAGCCCCCGGGCGACATCAACGACTCCGGGCCCGATAGCGACGTGGACGTGGCCATTATTGACACCGGCTCTGGCCCGCACACCGACCTGAACGTGGCGGGGGGCTTCGCCTCCTATGCTGAGGTCTTCTCCATCTGGCTCATCTGCGGGAACTCGGCCACCATCGCCGACGGGAACGGTCACGGCACCCACACAGCGGGCACCGTGGCCGCCCGCAACAACGCCAGCCACGTGGTTGGCGTGGCGCCGGGCGCGCGCATCTGGTCGGTGAAGGTACTGGGGCCCAGCGGCAGCGGCTGTATGTCGGACGTCATCGCCGGCGTCGACTGGGTGACCGCCAACGCCGACACCATCGAGGTGGCCAACATGAGCCTGGGCGGGGGCAACAGCTCCGCGCTCTGCAACGCCATCGCCAGCTCCATCGCGGCGGGCGTCACCTACGTCGTCTCCGCGGGGAACAGCGCGACCAACGCCAGCAACACCAGCCCCGCCAACTGCGCGGGCGTGATCACCGTCTCCGCGCTCGCCGACTTCGACGGGAAGCCCGGCAGCCTGGACGATCAGACAGTCGTCTTCTCCAGCTGCACCGAGAACCAGGACGACTCGCTCGCCTGCTTCAGTAACTATGGCTCCGTCGTCGACATCGCCGGCCCTGGCGTCAAGATCCTCTCGACCTACTTGAACGACGGCGTCGCCACGGCCAGCGGGACGAGCATGTCCGCGCCCCATGTGACCGGTGCGGCCGCGAGTTACATCATCTCCAACCCCGGCGCATCGCCCGCAGCCGTGCGCGCCGCCCTCATCGCAGCGGGCGAGTGCCCGGGCGGCGAGCCCGTGGGCGGCGATGAAGTGTGCAACGATCCCTGGCCGGACGACCCGGATGGGATCAACGAACCTCTCGTCCACGTGGGCAGCGCCCCGCCGCCGCCCACGGCAACCCCAACGGGACCAACGGCAACGCCTACTGACACCTCGACGCCGACCCCGACCAGCACGCCGACCTCGACCCGTACACCAACGGCGACGCCCTCGGCGTGCACGGCGCCAGCGCTGAGCGGCACGGACAGCAACCCCACCGGAGGCGGCAGAGTCTCCCTCTCGTGGACCGCTGTCCCCGGTGCCGGCACCTACCGTCTACAACGCCGGAACGTCGGTTCAGGGAGCTGGAGCACGGTGACGACGACCAGCAGCATCAGTTGGTCGGGCAGCGAGCGGCGGGAGAGCGACTACCGCGTCCGCGTGCAGACGGGTACCTGTAGCCCCGTCCCTGGCCCGTACAGCGCTCCATTCAACCCGCAAAACCCGCCGTAGCTGCCAACTCGCGGAGGGCCGGCGTGGCACAATGGGGCCGGACGGCCATCCTCCGCGCCGGTTGCGCCTGCCAGCATCGCACCCTACCATGAATCCCGACCGAGGGCCGGTTCCCCTTGCTCGGAGCATGGACCAACCGCCAACTCCTACCCAGCGGGTCTCCGCCATCCCCTTCCCGGAGCGGTACGACTTGCCCGGCAAGCCGCAAGGTGCCTCCACGCAGGCGCAGGACGCCTACCGCCAGACCACCTTCGTGCTGGGCGACGACCTGCACCTCTTCGCGGAGGGGATGAACCTGCAGCTCCGCATCGTCCGCGACGCCTCGCCCTCCGCCTTTCGCACGCACCCCTACGCGGCGCTCATGGGGCTCTGGTCGCGCACCTTCCTGGCCCTGGCCGACACCTGCCTGCTGGTCACGCGCGGCTCCTACCCCTCCTGCCTCTCCCTGGTACGCGCCGCCTGTGAGCACATCGCGGCCCAGCACCAGCTCCACGCCTCGGAGATGGAGCTGGTGCTGGAGTGGCTGGCTGGCCACCTGCGCCCCAACGAGCAGCACAAGGCCCTGGAGTTCGGCCTCGGCCGCTACTTCGCCGGCGAGACTCTCGCCTCGGACCAGCGGCTGCGCCGGGTCTACCGCCCGGCCAGTGAGCTGGGCCGCCCCAACTTCGGCGCCACGCTCCTCCAGGTAGGGCCAGAGTCCAACAACCAGCGCCTGGCCCTCACCTTCGCCGACGCTAGCTTCCACCTCGGCTGGGCGGAGATCGTGCTGGGCTGGCTCCTGGCCCTCTGCGAGCGACAACTGGCCGTGGCCGTCCACGCTCAGGGCGTCTTCCCCATCCACGAGGACACGCACCGGGCCCACGCCGACCTCGCCCGTAGGGTGGAGCAGACACTCTCCCGCCCCGACCGCTGCTCCATCGAGGAGGTGGAGGAGGAGCACGGCAAGCGCTACCTGGCGCACAACTTCCGCCGCGCCCCCGGCGCCGCTCACAAGAAGATCCTGCTGTAGACGCCTGCCTGCTCCGGGCAAGCAAGTGCCCGCGCCGGACGGCTGGTGGCGGGGAAAGCCCGGCGCGGGCTATCGCAGGCGGGAATCCCGGTAGGAGATCTATCGTCGAATCCGCATCCTGCACGCTTACCGTACCAGGCCCTGATGGCCGCTACTATGAAGTAGCTCACACAAAGACGAGGATCGTGACCACGGTTGCCTCGTCCCGCTGCCCTGTGTATGATGCGAATCGCATCTGGCGCCTCCACAGGCGCAACCCGGAGGACCATGGCAGAAGAAGCGCTCTCCAACCTGCGCGTCATCGAGCTGGCCCAGGGCATCGCCGGGCCCTACTGCGGCAAGCTCTTCGCCGACCTGGGCGCCGAGGTCATCAAGGTCGAGCCGCCGGAGGGCGACCGGGCGCGCCGCCTGGGCCCCTTCCCCGGCGATGAGCCCCACCCTGAGAAGAGCGGCCTCTTCCTCCACCTGAACACCGGCAAGAAGAGCGTCACCCTGGACGTGGGCGTCGCCTCCGGGCAGGCCATCGTGAAGAAGCTGCTCGAGCAGGCCGACGTGCTCATCGAGAGCGACGGGCGGTCGCCCGCCAGGGGCGGGGAATGGGGCCTCGGCTACGACGACCTCAAGGGCGCCTTCCCCCAGCTCGTCTACGTCTCCATCACGCCTTTCGGCGCCAGCGGGCCCTACAAGGACTACCGGGGGAACAGCCTCACCGCCATGGCGATGAGCACCATCATGTACAACACGGGCGAGCCCGACCGGGAGCCACTCTCCACCGGCGGCACCCCGGGCGACTACATCGCGGGCATCCAGGCCTGGGTCGGCGCGCTGGCGGCGCTGGCCTATCGCGAGCGGGAGGGCCGGGCCCGCCTGCCGGACGGGCAGGGCCAGCAGGTGGACGTCTCGATGGCGGAGGCCGTCGCCTGCGCCGACGAGTACAACGCGGCGATGTACGCCTTCCAGGGCGCCATCCGGCGCCGCTACTACTCGCGCCACATCTTCGGCTACCCCATGGACATCATGCCCTGCAAGGACGGCCACATCGTCCTCATCCCGGGCGTGCAGGGCTTCCCCCAGCCCGGTCTCACCCAGGAGGGCGCCGTCTCGGGCATGGCGCTCCTGCTGGAGAAGCCGGAGCTGGACCAGCACCCGCTCTTCATCAGCGGTCAGGAGCGCATGGTCCGCTGGCGGGAGCTGGACGATCTGCTCACGCCGTGGCTGATGGAGCACACGGCCAGGGAGATCGTGGAGACGGCGCAGGCGCTGCGCATGCCCTTCGCGCCCGTGCCGACGGTCAAGGACCTGCTGGAGGACGAGCACCTGGGGGCGCGTGGCTTCTTCCGGCGCATCGAGCACCCGGAGGCGGGCGAGCTGCCCTACGCCGGCCCGCCCTTCCGCATGACGGAGACGCCGCCCCGGATCCAGCGAGCGCCGCTCCTGGGTGAGCACAACGAAGAGACGCTGAGCGCGCTGGGCTACTCGGAGGAGGAGCAGACCATCCTGCGGGAGCGCGAGGTGACGTGAGCCGAACAACAGCGTTACGTGACGCTGCAAGGGTCGAGATGCCGAAGGAGAGCAATGGTGCCAGGTAGAGACTGCATTTGCCAGGACTGCGGAGGAATGTTCACGCTCGCACCAGCGGTTGTGGCCAAGTATCCGGGTTGGGTTCCGCGCCAGTGCATGTCCTGTAAGGATGATGGCTCGCGGCACACCAGAGCGGAACCGACACGCCAGCAAGTGCTCCAAACGTTCCAAGCCGGCCCTCAAACCGGTGTGTTCACCGATGGCTTTTGCGAGCCGAATCCAGGCCGGGGCGGTTGGGGTGCTGTAAAGGTCATCGATGGGCGGATAATCGAAGAGCGGCATGGTCGCGAAGAAGACACGACGAACAACAGGATGGAACTAAAGGCTCTCGTTGAGGCATATCAGATGGTGCAAGTTGGGGAAGGGATCTCGGTATTCAGCGATAGCCAGTACTGCGTAAAGATCGCCACCACATGGGCCGCGAGGTGGAAGAAAAATGGTTGGACCCGTGGCAAGAAGAAGGAAGAGATCAAGAACCTCGATTTGGTAAGGGAACTGCACGAGCTGGCTACGCTGCGGCCTTCAGCGAAGGCAGAGTGGATCAAGGGACATGCTGGAAATCGATGGAATGAGTATGCGGACGCCCTATCGAGGGCTTATCAAGGTGAGGTGACGTAGAGATGCTCGGACCCCTGGAAGGCATCCGCGTCATGGACCTGACCCAGGTCTTCGCCGGGCCAACGTGCACGCGCATCCTCTCCGACCTGGGGGCGGAGGTAATCCGCCTGGAGTCGCCCAACCGGCTGGACATCACCCGCAACCTGATCCACGCCGACAACGACGGCCAGGACCTCCCCTGGGAGCGCGCCCTCTACTTCACCATCCGCAACGCCGGCAAGAAGGAGATCGTGGTCGATCTGAACCAGGAGCGCGGGCGGGAGCTGCTGCGCGGCGTCATCGCCCAGTCCGACGTGCTGGCAGAGAGCTTCACCCCGCGGGTGATGCGCGCCTTCGAGCTGGACTACGAGCACATGCGCCAGGTCAAGCCGGACATCATCATGATCTCCCTCTCCGGCTACGGGCAGGACGGCCCCCAGGCCGACTGGTCGGCCTACGGGATGGGGCTGGAGCCCGCCTCCGGCGTCGCCCAGCTCACCGGCTACCCGGGCGGGGCGCCCATACGCAGCGGCCTCTCCTTCACCGACCCGTACTCGGGCTTCCTCGGCGCCGGCGCCGTGCTGGCGGCGCTGCACTACCGGCGCCGCACCGGCCGGGGCCAGTACATCGACCTCTCGGAGCAGGAGGCAGCCATCCCCCTGTTGGGCGCCGCCCTGATGGACTTCGCCATGAACGCCCGCCTGCCGGAGCGCATCGGCAACCGCTCCGACTCTGCCGGAGCGCCCCAGGGCTGCTACCGCTGTAAAGGTGGCGACGACTGGCTGGTCATCTCCATCGAGAGCGACGACGAGTGGGCCGCCTTCTGCCGCGCCACCGGCCACCCGGAGTGGGCGGAGGACGAGCGCTTCGCCGACGTGCTGGGCCGCCACCACCACCACGATGAGCTGGACCGGTTGATCGAAGGCTGGACGCGCGAGCAGGACCACTACCAGGCCTTCCACCTGCTCCAGCGGGCCGGCGTCAAGGCGGCGCCCGTCCTCAATGGCAAGGAGATCCTCCTCGACCCGCACTTCCGCGAGCGCGGCCACTTCGACCTCGTCGACCAGCCGCACGTGGGCAAGCGGCCCGTCCAGCGCCACCTGGCCGCCAAGTTCGGCGAGTTCGAGGCCTCGGCCCGCGGGCCGGCGCCCACCCTGGGCCAGCACAACCAAGAGGTGCTGGGCGGCCTCCTCGGCCTCTCCGAGGAGGAGCTGAAGGCGCTGGAGGAGCAGCAGGTGATCGCCACCCGGCCCAACATCCCCTACCCGCCGCAGGTGATCAGCCAGGCTCTCAAGTACCCCTACGACCGCTACCTGGAGCTGGGCATCATCCGCGCCCTGGAGCCGGACTACCAACAGCAGTTGGGGCTGGAGTAGGACGACCAGCCCCGTGCTATAATCGGGCGCCGAAGGACGGTAGAAGGGAGACCCAATGCCAGACTTCACGGACATCGTCTATGAGAAACACCACCGCGTTCGCGGCGCTGCCTGGGTGACCATCAACCGACCGCAGGTGATGAACGCCTTCACCGGCGACACTCTTGCCGAGATGCGCCAAGCGGTGGACGACGCCTGCGCTGACCCGGAGGTGGGCGTCATCGTCATCACCGGCGCCGGCGATCGCGCCTTCTGCGCCGGCGGTGACGTGCGCTGGCTCCAAGCGTGGCAGCGCGAGGGCGCGGAGGCGCCCGCCCCCGTCGACCCCCATGCCGGCATCGAGGACTGCCTGAAGCCGGTCATTGCGCGGGTGAACGGGTACGCTATCGGCGGGGGCAACCACCTAGCCTACTTCGCCGACTTCACCATCGCCTGCCTGGAGCACGCCCAGTTCGCCCAGGTGGGCCCGCGGGTGGGCAGCCCGGCGGCGGGCTACTTCGTGGCGTACCTCACCCACGTGGTCGGCGCCAAGAAGGCGAAGGAGATCTGGATGCTCTGCCGTCGCTACCGCGCCCAGGAAGCGCTCGACATGGGGCTGATCAATGCTGCCGTGGCCCACGACCGGCTGGACGATGAGATAGACCGCTGGTGCACGGAGCTGCTGCAGAAGAGCCCCACCTGTCTCAAGATCCTCAAGGCCTCCTTCCGCACCCTCTACCAGCCCCTGCGGGAGGCAGCGCCCCGCAACTGGGTGCGGGAGATCGCGCCCGACTTCTACGGGAGCGGCGAGGCAGATGAGGGCAAGAACGCGTTCCTGGAGCGCCGCGAGCCCGACTTCTCCCGCTTTCCCCGCTAAGAGGTACAGCGATGGGTCTCCTGGAAGGCACTAGAAAGGAAACAGCGGACCATGCCATACCTGTTCGTGCATCACAAGGTGGAGGACTTCGCAAAGTGGAAGCCGGCGTTCGATGAGCACGCCGCCCTGCGCCAGAGCGGCGGCTCCAAGGGCGGCTTCGTCTTCCAGAACGCGGACGACCCCAACGACGTCATCATCCTGATGGAGTGGGACAGCGTGGAGAGCGCCCGCCGGTTCAGCCAGTCGGATGACCTTCGGCAGGCGATGGAACACGCCGGCGTCAGCGGCCCGCCCTACATCCGCTTCCTGGAGCTGGCCGACCGGCCGTCGGTCTGACCGGCATGGCCGGAAAGCAGACCGGCTTCCGGCGGATCGGCGACGAGTCGGTGCGGGCGCGGACGGGGAAGAGCTGGGCCCAGTGGTTCAGCATCCTCGACCGCTGGGGCGCGCCCAGGCACGGCCGCACCCAGAGCGCCAGGTACCTGCTGGAGCGCCACGGCGTCAGCCCCTGGTGGGCCCAGGCCGTCACCATCCGCTACGAGTCGGAGCGCGGGCTGCGGAGGTCGTAGGGGAGCCACGTCGCCATCTGCGCCCGCGGCAAGCCAGCCCCGTCATTCCGAGCGCAGCGAGGAATCTCTCCTGAGCGGACACCCAAGTGTCGTACTACGTGTACATCATGGCGAGCCGCACCAAGACCCTCTACGTCGGCGTCACCAACAACTTGGAGCGCCGCGTCTGGGAGCACGAGACCCGCTTCATTGACGGCTTCACGAAGCGATACAACATCCACAAGCTCGTGTACTATGAGGACTACGGGAGCATCGGAGACGCCATCGCTCGAGAGAAGCAGATCAAAGCCTGGCGCAGGCAGAAGAAGATCGATCTCATCGAGTCGCTCAACCCCGAGTGGGACGACCTCGCCGAGACTTGGTACACCGGGCAAAGAGATTCCTCGCCCGCCCGCCTTCGGCGGGCAAGCTCGGAATGACGAGACGGGACAGCCGCCATGAACCTCGCCCTGCGCGATAAGGTAGCCATCGTCACCGGCGGGAGCCGGGGCATCGGCCGCGCCATTGCCCTCGGCTTGGCCGGCGAGGGCTGCCACGTCGCCGTCTGCGCCCGCGGCGAGGAGGCGCTGCGCCAGACCGAGGCCGAGCTGCGCGAGCGCGGCGTCGATGCGCTCGCCGTCGCCGCCGACGTGACGCGGGCGGAGGACATCGAGCGGCTGGTGGCGGAGACCGTCGCGCGCTTCGGCCGGCTGCACATCCTGGTCAACAACGCCGGCGGCCGCACCCGCGACGAGACGGACGAGGCGTGGGACATGGTCTACGAATCGAACCTGCTGGCGGCGGTGCGAGCCACGCGGGCGGCCGTCCCCCACATCCGCGCCTCCAGCGGCGGCAGCATCGTCCACATCGCATCGATCTGGGGGCGCGAGTCGGGCGGCGCGCCCACCTACAACGCGATGAAGGCGGCCATGATCAGCCACGCCAAGGCGATGGCGCTGGCCCTCGCGCCGGAGATCCGGGTGAACTCGGTGGCGCCGGGCTCCGTCGCCTTCCCGGGCGGCTCCTGGGGCCGGCGGCTGGAGGAGGACCCGGAGGGCATGCGAACGTTCATCGAAGAGAACATCCCCATGGGCCGCTTCGGCACGCCGCAGGAGATCGCCGACGTGGTGGTCTTCCTCTGCTCGGAGCGGGCGAGCTGGGTGACCGGCGCCTGCATCAACGTCGACGGCGGCCAGTCGCGGTCGAACATCTAGCTGCGCTCCCTATCTGCTACCATGCCTTTGATGTCCTCTCCCGACCGTCTCCCCCGCTATGCCGCCAGCCTCCTCCTCGACTGGCTGAACGAGCGGTTCGAGGAG
>MGOB01000065.1:84269-92788 GCA_001796995.1 Chloroflexi bacterium RBG_16_68_14
AGCGGCTCGGCGGCGACGCGGAGGGCTCCTTCCTGCTCTGGGTGCCGCCCGGGGCGGACGTGCCGGCGGAGGAGCCGGACGCCTCCGACTTCGTCCAGCGCGTCCAGGGCGCGGCGGCGTCGCTGCCGCCCGGCGAGCGGACGGAGGTGCCCTTCCCGGTGACGGTGAGGATGGCGAAGGCGCGGGAAGAAGGGGGCTATGCCTCCGTGGTCGGCGGCCTCAGCCGCTGGTGGACCCGCATCACCGAGAACGTGCAGGGCACCTACCACGTCGACAGCAGCGCCGTGCACCGGCTGACCGAGGACGGCGAGGCGCGCGAGCGGCTCTGGGATACCATCGGGCGGCTCTCCTACAGCGTCCCGCTCGGCCACGCCGCCGAGTTCGAGGTGGAGGAGGCATGGACGCTCCAGCGCCTGCCCGAATCGGAGAATGAACGCGGCTTCGCGCTGGTAGGCGCGCCGCCGTCCATTGACCCCACCGATGGGATCCTGGTGCGGCGGGCGGCGCGGCGGCGGCTGCTCGCCGCCAACGAGGCGCTCGGCGCCCTGGGTGTGGAGCTGCGCGCCGTCGGCCTCATCGGCATCTACGAGTACGCCGAGCTGGAGACGGCGGGGGCGACGGTGAAGGCGCTCGACCCGTCGCTGTTCACTCGCCTCCAGGTGGTCTGCGTACTCGCCGACGGGGGTGTGCGCCCGACCTTCCTCCCGCGCTCGCTTCCGTGGGCGATGTAGGGGAGGCCTTCAGGCCTCCCGCTGGCCTGCGTGGCGACCTAGTGGCGTATCGAAACCGTAGCGGCGACCTTCAGGTCGCCACCTACGTTGACTAACGCAAGTCCGTGGCGACCTCCGCCAGGGGCGGACAACTGCCGGTCGCCGCTACGCTTCGGCCTGCGCCATGCGCCGTGATGGTCGATAATGCATAAGAGTTCCGTCATGCGACCACAGATTGCCATCATCGGCGCCGGGTTCATCGGGCGCTTCCACGCGAGAGGCATCCGCGGGCTGATCAAGCTGGGGCTGCTGGACGCCCGCTACGTCGCCGTCTGCGACCGGGTGGAGCAGCGGGCCCAGGAGTTCGCCCGCCTCGCCGACCTGGAGCGCTGGACGACGGACGCCGGCGAGCTGATCTCTTCGCCGGAGGTAAACACCGTCTACGTCTGCACCCCGACGGCCGAGCACAAGGAGCTGGTGCTGAAGGCGGCCGCCGCCGGCAAGCACGTCTTCTGCGAGAAGCCGCTCGCCCGCACCCTGGCCGACGCGCAGGAGATGTACCAGGCCGTCCGCGCCGCCGGAGTGCGCCACCAGGTGGGTCTCGTCCTCCGCCACTCGCCGATCTTCACCGTCCTCAAAGAGCTCATCAGTGACCCGAAGCTGGGCCGGCTGATGACCGTCCTCTTCCGGGACGACCAGTTCTTCCCCATCCTGGGCGGGTACGCCAGCGACTGGCGGAAGGACTTCGCCGTCACGGGCGGCGGCACCCTTATCGAGCACAGCATCCACGACCTGGACCTGCTCACCTGGCTCGCCGGCGAGGTGGAGAGCCTGCGGGCAGAGACCCGCAACTTCGCGGGCCACGAGGGCGTGGAGGACCTGGCGTCGGTCACGCTGCGCTTCGCCAACGGGGCCACCGGCTACCTCGTCTCGGTCTGGCACAACGTGCTCAGCCGCGGCTCCGGTCGCCTGCTGGAGCTCTTCTTCGAGCATGGCTACTTCACTGTCGACGACGACTTCTTCGGGCCCATCCGTTACGAGACATACGCTACGAGCGAGCCCACCGTCCTTTCCGACGAGGAGGTGCGGCGGCGCTACCTGGAGCTGGTGGGCCTGACGGACGAGGTACACGCCGAGGCGCTCGCCCGCTACTCGCTGGAGGACTACTTCTTCCTGCGGGCGCTCTCGGAGGGGCGCGAGCCCTTCCCCGGCTTCGACATCGGCCTGCGCGCCCACGAGCTGGTGGACGCCGTCTACCGCTCGGCGGCGGAGGGCGGGGCCGAGGTCCACCTCGTAGGGACAGGGCTTTAGCCCTGCCCGGCCGTCAGAACGACGCCCAGCGAACGGGCCATCGAGGAGGCGCTGGACGGCATCGCCCGCATCGAGGAGGAGCGGCGGCAGCGCCGTCGATAGCCCTTGATTGTCCATTCGTTTTTCGAAAAGTGAAAATAAATCGGCCTTTCCGAATCTGCCAGCGCCGAATTTTCTTGATTGACCGCTGCTGGGCAAGGACCGCGGCAGCAGCCGGGGCGATGTCGTTGGGGTGGCGTGCCTAGTCCGGCTCATGTCGCTAGCGTAGGCGCAGGCGGGGAGAGAGCGAAGGGGGCGGTGGCACTGGGGTGCCAGAACCAAGAACCAAGAACCGAGAACCGGGGAGGAGGACGGAGCTGAGCGGGAGTAGCTGGGTTGGCAGAGCATCTGGTTCCCAAGCACTCCGGCGTGAACACTAGAGCGCCGTATCTAGTGCACTGAGCACTAGAGCGCGGTGTTATCGGCTGTGCGTTCGCTCAGTTCAGCGCCGCCGCCCAACGCAATCGCCAAGGGGTGCTCCCGCGCCGGGAGCTAGACGAGGCGCCGCGCCTCATATCGCCGTGGAAGAGGACTCTGGTCAGCGAACGACCTCTACCAGGCCAGAAACCGAGTCGACCCGCACCGTGAACGTCCGTGAGACGGCTGGAGGAGCCACCTGCTCAGATGGAAAGCTAATGCCGCACGTAAGGACCCACTTCGAAGTCGTGGTGTTCAACTCTACGTCGTGACACTCCGCATAGAGGATATCCTCTGTCTGATCTGTGAAGGGGTTGCCGTAAAGCCAGTTCTCAGCCAACTGGACAGCTTCACTAGCAGTAAGCTGCGGAACGATGGTTGCCGTTGGAGCCGGACGCGGTGTCTTGGTCGGTGTCGGCTCAGAGTCTTCAGGGTAGTAGAGGTGCAACACTGTCTTGTCGAGGGCCAGGAAGCCACTCACGACCGCCAGGGCGACCAAGACTGCCGCTAACGCTGCCGCTACTGTCCCTTTGTTCATCACTCCGCCTGGCTATACACAGGGAACGGTGCGAGTATACCATTCGGCGGCCCGGCTCTCTACGGCCTTCGCCGTCATAGTCACCGCGCTGATCCTGTTCCGCACTGTCCTCGCGTAGCAGCGCTCTTGTGCGGCTAGCGGGGAGCGGCCTCAGCGTCAACCCCTCCGCTTCTGAGCACGGGTTCTGCCTTCTTACGTTCTTGTTGGGCTTCGCCATATCCGCGCCGCCATTCCTTCCTCATCTCCTCGACCTCATGGCGGCGCGATATGGTGGAGTAGCCGCCGAATGTCCATGGGCGCCTTCTTTCGACGTGCGTTATGAGGTCGTGAAGACGACCAAGTAGGGCGAAGTGAGGGTGCAGCCGCGTGGCCCACGCGTCCACGGTCGCTGACAACCTTTTGACGGCTTCCTGGCGATCGAGGTGCGTACGAGGATCGCCCCTGAAGTAGGCTGCCAACGGTTGACGAATTTGGAAGTCGACCTCCTTAGCGAACAACGTCACATCCGACAGCGCTTCGACAACCCATTTCATTACCGAGTCGTCACCCACAAGCTCCTGGACGGGAAGGATTACGTCTATGGGCAGAGAGTCGAGATCGACATCTAGGAAGCCTGGAATCGCTTCTGGCCCGGGTGCGAGCGGGCCGCCCGGCTCGTAGGTCTTAAGCAGGCGAATGCTGTAATTGGCAGTCTGATAGTTCAGCAGATAAATGCTCAGGCGTGCGCTGACGACTTTGAGTAGCTTCACGGCACCGTCGTCGAGGTATCGCTGCGATGCCTTCTGCCTTTCCTCTCGCACCCAAAACGAACCCACACCCAGTATCACCGCAGCCGTGGGGCCAATCACAGCAACGGCCACTGCTGTCCAGAGCTCCGCATCCATTTGTCCCCCTCCTGGCTCGCCACCTCTTACCGCGCTGGTCTGAGTCTAGCACGCGGATGGCGGGAGCGGCCTCAGGCACGGAGAGGAGTGCATGGCCGCCGCTGCTGGCCGAAGTCTGGGCGAGGCTCAGCGCTGAGCTTTCAGCCCTCAGCTCTCGACCCTCCGCTCACCCCCTGCTATCATGGCAATCCCATGCCTGAGGGTCTCCTCTCCGAGCTCACCATCCTCGACCTGACGGAGGGCGCCGCCGGCCCCTTCTGCACCAAGCTCTTCGCCGACTACGGCGCGCGCGTGATCAAGGTGGAGCGCCCCGGCCGGGGCGACCCGGCCCGCCGCGTCGGGCCGTTCCCCCAGAGCCCGAACCGCGACGCGGGCGTCCTCTTCCTCTACCTGAACACCGGCAAGGAGAGCATCACCCTGGACCTCACGACGGCGACGGGCCGCCGGCTCCTCCTCGACCTGGTCGAGCACGCCGACGCCCTGGTGGAGGGCTTCGCGCCGGGCCACCTGCAGCGCCTCGGCCTCGGCATCGAGGCGCTGCACGGGCGCCACCCGCGCCTCATCGTTACCTCCGTCACCGCCTTCGGGCAGACCGGGCCCTACGCCGGCTATCGCTGGGCCGACATCACCTCCTTTGCCGCCGGCGGCCAGATGGCGGTCTGCGGAGACCCCGACCGCGAGCCGCTGATGACCGCCGGCCACCAGGCGGCCTACCAGGCCGGCATCCACGCCTTCGGCGCGACGCTGGCCGGGCTGTACTCCGTGGGCGTCATCGAGATAGGGCAGCACATCGACATCTCGGCCATGGAGTGCATGACGTCAACGATGGAGCTGGCCCTGACTGACTACGCGTATCGAAAGACTGACGTGCTCACCAAGCGGCGGGGCAACATCTTCTCGGCCGCCGTCGGCGTCTACCCCTGCGCCGACGGCTACTTGGGCGTCCACATCATGCCGCGCAACTTCGCGTCCTTCGCCCGCATCATGGGCGCGGAATGGATGCTGGAGGACGAGCGCTTCCGCACCGCCCGCTCCCGCCTCCTGCACAACGATGAGATAGCAGCCCGAACCTACGCCTGGGCCGCCGGGGTGACCAAAGCAGAGGCCTACCGCCGCGCGGGGGAGGAGCGTTGCACCATCACCCCCGTCTTCACCGTTCCGGAGGTGCTGGCGGAGCCCCACCTCCAGGCGCGCAGGTCGTTCCGGGAGCTGGAGGACCCGCGGGCAAGGAAGCTGAGCTTCCCGGGGCCGCCCTTCCGCCCGGGCGAGGGCGAGTGGGAGCTGCGCCCAGCCCCGCGCCTGGGCGAGCACAACACAGCGGTCTATGGGGAGCTGCTGGGCCTGGAACGGCGCGACCTGGTGCGCCTGCGCGCGGCGGGGGCCATCTAATGGAGCGCTGGCCACTGCTGGGGGTCCGCGTCCTCGACCTCTCCAAGGTCTGGGCCGGGCCCTACGGCACCCGCCTGCTGGGAGACATGGGCGCCGAGGTGATTAAGGTGGAGGGGCCGGGCGCCTGGGACATGATCCGCGCCCTCACCCTGCTCAACCACACCTCGGAGCGGGGCTACAACAAATCGTCCTACTTCAACCACTACAACCGGAACAAGTACGGCTGCGCCCTGGACCTGAGCCACCCGAAGGGGCGAGAGCTGGCCCTCCGCCTGGTCGCCCTCTCCGACATCGTGATCGAGAACTTCCGCTCGGACGTCCTTTCGGGCCTCGACTTCACGTACGAGACGCTGCGTTCGGTCCGCCCGGACATCATCCTCATCTCCATGCCCAGCCACGGCCTCTCCGGCCCGGAGGCGCACCACATCGCCTACGGCACCCACATCGAGCAGCTTGGCGGACTGGTCTCGCTTAACGGCTACCCGGACGGCCCGCCCCAGCGGAGCGGCATCTCCTACGGCGACCCGCTGGCCGGCGCCACGGCGGCGGCCGCCGTCATCGCCGCTCTCCTGTACCGGCGCTGGACCGGCCAGGGCCAACATATCGAGGTGGCCCAGTGGGAGGCCTTCCTCTCCTTCGTGGGCGAGTTCTTCCTGGAGTACAGCCTGACCGGCAGCCTGCCGCCGCGCCGGGGCAACCGCCACTCCTCTATGGCACCCCACGGCGCCTACCCCTGTCAGGGCGACGACTCCTGGGTCGCCATCGCCGTTGGCTCCGACGCGGAGTTCGCCGCGCTGTGCCACGTCATCGGCCGGCTGGAGCTGGCGCAGGACGAGCGCTTCGCCGACGTCGTCTCCCGCCACCGGAATCAGGACGAGCTGGACGCCATCGTCTCGGCCTGGACGCGGGAGCGCCCGCACCGGGAGGCGGCGGCGCAGCTCCAGGGGGCAGGCGTCTCGGCGGCGCCGGTGCTGACGGTGCCGGAGCTGATGGCGGACTCGCACCTGGCCGAGCGGGGCTTCTGGGAGGAGGTGGCCCATCGCGAGGCCGGCGTCTGGACCATGGACGGCCCGGCCTGGCGCTTCGACCGCACGCCCGCCCACGTGCGCCTGCCCGCCCCCTGCTTCGGCGAGCACAACGACTACGTCTTCCGCGAGCTGCTGGGCCTGAGCGAGGATGAGGTGGCGGAGCTGGAGCGCGAGGGCATCACCTCCCGCGAGCCGCTGCCGGGACAGGACGAGTGAGGGGAGACGAGAGCTTAACGGTTCTCCATCGCGGAGACCAGGCTAGTAACGTCGCGAAGGAACTTCTCGAACGACGGACATCGCTGCCTTGCCATTTCAAGATCCATCTGCTCTGCAAGCGCTGGCTGGTCATAAACCGCAAGGTAACGGCTCCTGTCCATATTCTGCGATAGCCTCTCTTTCGCGCCCCGAATGCCCTCAGGATGGGGCAGAGCGACGGCGTCATGCCGAATCCCGCGCGTTCCCCGCAAGGATTCCTTTGCACCGAGGAACCACGCCTCGAACTCCTTATTGGCAAGAACAACTGCAACAGGCAAGTTGGTAGTTTGTTGGCAGCGAGCGAGTAGCTCAGGCCCAAGCTCAGCCGGACAGTCGTCGTCGGCATCCAGGAGCACGAGGACGCTGGCTGCATCAGTCCGATCTCTAGCAGCCTGTAGAAGCGCACGCTCCAATTCGCCGGGTTTCACGACACGATTCCGCTTGACCAGAAATGGCCGGGCGACCTCCACATGATATGCCTGCACTTGCGCAAAGATGCGCCGCAAGAGGACTGGAACTGCCTCGGCGTCTCCGTGGCCTTCTACGATAGGTACGATCGCGACACTCACAGCTGCTCAGCGAGCTCGTCTTTCAGCCGGGCGACCCAAACAGGTTCACCTGCGCACCCGCCTTCTTCGCCGCCGCAAGATCCGGGTTGAGCTCACCTGAACGGAGGAGTTCTCCCGGAGTATACAGACGCTCCCTAATAGCAGCTCGGCTGGAATCGGAAACGGGAGAAATCAACGTCCGGCTTTGCTCCATAGTGACCACTCTGATTTGAGAATCCTTGAGATCCTTGTGATCGAGGATGTCTGGGCTATGTGTGGTTAGCAGTATCTGCCTTTCGTTCGCGGCGTCCATAAGCACTTCGACCACGATTTCCGTCACCGCAGGATGAACGGTGGCCTCGGGTTCTTCCACGACAACGACTGAATTCTGGCCTGGTTGATACACCGCCAGGAATACTCCGAGAACGCGCAGGGTGCCGTCCGACATGTTCAAAGCGTCAAAGGTCCAAGGATGCTTCAACCCAACATCCTGCTTGAACTGAATTGTCTCTTTCTGCCCGATGGCACGATAGTCGACTCTCTTGACTCCTTCCACGACCTTCGACAGCAACCGACAAAGGCGGTCGTACCTTTCGCCCCCATGATCCTCGTCGCGGATGCGTTTTAGCACCGCAGCGGCATTGCGACCATCGCGTTTCAGAAAATCGCCGGGGTCAGGTTCTTGCAATTCACGGAGCCTCCCAGGCACGATGGAATAGAAGCGCATCGAGGTCAAGAAGTCGTAGACAGGACGGAATTCCTCTGTTGCCGAGGCTGCAAATAGTGCAAGCCGGTCCGGCGAAACTTTGGGCCGAATCCCTGGAATTTCCTTTGAGAACTCTCCATTGCGCACCTCGAAATGATGCTCATACTTCATGAATTGCCGAACCACGCATCGCTCCTTCGCCACGGAGAATCTTTCTGTAGGTTTCGCTGCAATTTCGAACGCATAATCCGCAAACATCTCGCTATCGAGCTTCACGCTGAGGCCGATACCGATGTGGGTCGGATGGCCCGCAGACCTCCGCCGAACGGCTCCTATTCCACCACGATTCTTGAACGCGAGTTCGATCGATTCTGAAAGGCACTCCTGAACAAATGCCAGTGCGTCGATGAAATTGCTTTTCCCCGCCCCATTTGGCCCCACAAAGACAGTGAAAGGTTCTAAGACGACTGAAGCCTGGCCAATGCTCTTATAGTTTCGGATCTGAACTCTTTGAATTGAAGGAATCATCAGTTACCCCACGATGCTGCCCTGTACCACGCCCTATTATACGGGACGTGAGGGCAGAAGGCCTCTACAGGAGTTCCGTCACATCTCGTAGGGCTTCCACTACCGCCGCCTCCGGTGCCACCACCACCACCTCCCGTCCCCCCAGCCCCTCCCGCAGCGCATCGAG
>MGOB01000065.1:92799-99621 GCA_001796995.1 Chloroflexi bacterium RBG_16_68_14
CTCCTCCGCCTCGACGGCCACCGCCAGGTCGAGCCGGCCCAGCTCCCGCTCCGCGCGCTCCACGGCATCGCGCACCTGCGCAGCGTCCGAGGCGTCGATGACCAGCGCGAGCCCCCGGCGGCCCATCGCCCAGAGCTGGTTGAGGGCGGAGTTGACGGCGAACTCGGCGGCGGTGTCCGGCGTGAGGCTGGCGATGGCCACCTCGACGCCCGCCTCGGCCAGGCCCACGGCCAGCGCTCGCCCGAGCGCCGTCTCCCCGCCCAACACGAGGACGCGCTTGCCTTGCAGCTTGCCTGCCGCCGACATCT
This sequence comes from Chloroflexi bacterium RBG_16_68_14, assembly GCA_001796995.1. Lineage (GTDB taxonomy): Bacteria > Chloroflexota > Dehalococcoidia > DSTF01 > RBG-16-68-14 > RBG-16-68-14. The sequence continues at coordinate 93,108 of MGOB01000065.1, forward strand.
CCCCTCGCTCTATGCCTCGGCAACAGCGAAGGCGGCAGGGAACAGGACTTGCCCGCGATAGCGTCCGTCGTAGCGCGAGAGGCGAAGGACCATGAAGGCTGCGTCCGGAATGTCCGGCGACGGCGGTTCGATGCCGTGCGAGCGGGCCCGCTCGAAGCCGAAGCGCGGGTAGTAGCCCGGGTGGCCCTCCACGATGATGAGCGGCTCGCCCCGCCCCTCGGCCAACCGGATGCCGTGCCGGACAAGCGCGCTCCCAACGCCGCTCCGCTGCCGCTCCGGCGCGACGGCTACGGGAGCGAGACAGAGGACACGCCGCTCCTCTGCGCCCCTGAGCGTGACGTAGCTGAACATGGCGTGCCCGACGACTCTGCCGTCCTCCTCGGCGACGAGGGCAAGCTCCGGAACATAGTTGTCGGACGTGCGGATCAGCTCGACGAGCTGGGCCTCATTCGGCCGGCCGAAGGCCGCCTCGACAACCTGGGCCACAGCCTCGTAGTCGGCAGGGATTTCAGGCCGGACGATGATAGCTACCTGGTTCCTCGTTCCTTGTTCCTTCACAGGTGCACCGTCAGCCCGCCATCGACGAAGAGCACCTGGCCGGTAACGTAGCCGGAGGCATCGGAGGCGAGGTAGACGGCGAGGGGGCCCACCTCGTCGGGGCGGCCGGCGCGCTTCATGGGGATGTAGCGCACCGTCTGGTTCGCTTCCGGCGTCGGGTCGCCCAGGGCGGGCGAGTCCTCCATCCAGCCCAGCGCGATGGCGTTCACCGTGATCCCCTGGGCCGCCCACTCCTGGGCCAGGGCGCGGGTGAGGTTGAGGATGCCGGCCTGGGCCGCGCAGTAGGCCGACGCGTTGGCCAGCCCCCGCTCGCCCAACGCCGACGCGACGTTGATGATGCGGCCGCGCGCTCGCCCCTCGACCTCAGCCTTCAGCATCTCCTTGCCCACGGCGCGGCAGGCGAAGAAGGTCGCGCTCAGGTTCTGGCCGATCACCTTCGCCCACTCGGCGTCGCTCACCTTAGTGGCGGGCTTGCCGAGGAACCCGCCCGAGGCAGAAGGTGCGTTCACCAGCACGTCGATGCCGCCCAGCTCCTTCGCCACCTGGCGCACCATCACCTGCGCCCCCTGCCCGCTCGAGGCGTCGGTGGCGGTGTCGATGGCGGTGCGGCCCAGCTCGCGCACCTGGCGCGCCGTCTTGCGCACCGCCACCATCTCGTCGCCGTCGGTCGTGACGGTACAGAGGGCCAGGTCGGCGCCCGCCTCAGCCAGGGCGAGGGCGATGGCGCGGCCGACGCCGCTCCCCGCGCCCACCACCAGCGCCCGCTTCCCCGACAGGTCGTAGGCGTCCAGGCTACGCTTGGCGTCCGGCCACTCAGCGACGGTCATCTCTTTCGTTCCAGCCACAGATTCACACAGATGCTCACGGACGCGAGATCCAATCTGTGGACATCTGTGCCAATCTGTGGCTCATGTCAGCTCCACCTCCGGCGCGAAGCCGACGGGCGCGACGCCGCCCGCCAGCCCGCCGCCATCGATGATGAAGCCCTGCCCGGTGACGTAGCTGGAGGCGTCGGACGCCAAGTACACGGCGAGCGGCCCCAGCTCCCACGCCTCGCCGATGCGCTGCACCGGGAAGTAGCGGGCGCGCGCGCCGAAGACGGCGGCGATCTCCTGGTTCGCCGCCGGCGCCTGCGCCACGAAGCCGGGGATGATGCAGTTGCAGCGGATGCTGTAGCGCTGGAGCATCACCGCCAGCGACTTGGTGAGCGCAACCACCCCCGCCTTGGCCGCGCCGTAGGCGAAGCCGGTCGGGTTGCCGCGCAGCCCGGTGCCCGACGCCACGTTCACGATCACGCCGCCCTGCCCGCGCTCGATCATCGCCTTCGAGGCAGCGCGGGCGCAGTAGAAGGCGCTGGAGAGGTTGACGTCGACGGTATCGCGCCAGTCCTCGTCGGTCACGTCCCAGAGCTCGGCCTGCTGGCCGCGGGCGTCGCCGATGCCGGCGTTGGAGAGCATGACATCGATCCGGCCGAACTCGTCCAGGCAGGCCCTGATGAGGGCGTCGCACTGCTCCGACCGGCGCACGTCCGTCGGCACGGCGATGGCGCGCCGGCCCAGGGCGCGCACCGCCTCCGCCGTCGCCTCGATCTGCTCCCTGGTGCGGGCGGCGCAGACCAGGTCGGCGCCCGCCTCGGCCAGGGCGAGGGCCATCTGCTGGCCGAGGCCGCGCCCGGCCCCCGTCACCACCGCCACCCTGCCATCGAGGCGTAGTCGCTCCAGCACCATAGGCTCCTCCCAGGACGAAGCGGGGGTAGTGTAGCGAAGAGAGAACAGACGAGCCAGTTGCTGGTACCGCCCTTGGCCGCTCCTGGCTTTCCCGTCATTCTGAGCGCAGCGAAGAATCTGACCCTTGTACGTCGACTTGTCATTCTCGAGGGGTCAGACCCTTCGCTTCGCTCAGGGTGACGACGCGGCAGCGGTCACGGACCCTCCCACCTCCCCCGCGCCCGCTCCTCCTCGATGCGGGCGATGCCGTCCAGCGCCTCCTCGATGGCCCGGCGCTTGGAGGCGTCGGTGACGTGGGTGTAGATCTGCGTGGTGTTGACGCTGGCATGGCCCAGCAGCGTCTGCACCACCCGCAGCTCGGCGCCGCCTTCGAGCAGGTGAGTGGCGAAGGTGTGGCGCAGGAGGTGCGGGTAGACGGAGCGGTCGATGCCCGCCGCCAGCGCATGCTTGCGCACGATGAGCTGCACCGCCCGCTGGGAGAGGCGCTCGCCGTCGCGGTTGAGGAAGAGCGCGGGCTTCGATAGGCTCAGCCTGACCTTCTCCCGCTGACCTACCAGCTTGGGCCGCCCCTCCGCCAGGTAGCGCTCGACGGCGCGGGCCGCCGGCCGGCCCATCAGCACCATCCGCTCCCGCGCGCCCTTGCCCAGCACCCGTGCCGTCCGCTCGTCGAGGTCGATGCTCGCCACATCGAGGCCGACCACCTCGCTCACACGCAGGCCGGAGGCGTAGAGCAGCTCCAGGATCGCCCGGTCGCGCAGCCCTTGGGATGTGTCCTTGTCGGCGGCGGCGATGAGGGTGTCGATCTGCTCCTGGGTGAGGAAGCTGGGCAGGCGGCGCTCACGGCGGGGGCCGCGCACGCCCAGCATGGGGTCGGTCGTCAGCAAGCCCTCGGTGCGCAGGTAGCGGTAGAACGAGCGCAGGGTGCTCACCTTGCGGGCCACGCTGGCAGAGGCGAGGCCCGAGGCGACCAGGCTCGACAGGTACTCGCGCACCAGCAGCTTGTCGACCGCGCCGATGCTGGCTCCCCGTTCGTCCAGGAAGTCGAAGAGGTGGCGCAGGTCCGTGGCGTAGTTGCGCAGGGTGTAGGGCGACAGGTTCCGCCGCGCCGCCAGGGACGAGAGGTAGGTGTCCAGGAGCCGCTCGGCCTCGAAGCGTGCGATCCTGTTCCGGACGGCCATCACCATCGTCATGACGTCCCCGGCTTGAGGATAATAGGGACGTTATGTCGACGCCATTAGGGAAAGCCCCTAGATGCGCTCTCCTAAGGCCAAAGGGGGAACTAGGCGGTAGCGGCCGGACAGACCTGAAGGTCTGTCCCTACGGCCTTCATCTACGCCGTCGCCGCAGCCAGCTCCGGCTCGCTCACGGCGCCCCGCCAGTCGCACCCGGTACAGCGGGCACCCGTCCGGTCGTCCCTCCGGGCGCGGCCGGCGACAACCAGGAGGCCGCCACAGTGGGAGCAGGGCTGGGGGAGGGGCCGCGACCAACTCGTGAAATCGCACTGCGGGTAGTTGGCGCAGCCGTAGAAGATGCGCCGCCGGCGCGTCCGCCGCTCGACAAGGTCGCCGCGGCAGCGGGGGCAGGCGACGCCTACCTTCCTGAGCAGCGGCCTGGTCCCCTTGCACTCCGGGTAGCGAGAGCAGGCGAGGAAGCGGCCGTAGGGCCCGTCGCGCAGCATCATGGGCGTGCCGCACAGGTGGCACGTCTCGTCGGTGGGCTGAGGGCCGGCCTCCTCTTTGTCCAGCGGCCGGGTGCTGCGACACTCCGGGAAGCCGGTGCAAGCAAGGAAGCGCCCGTAGCGGCCCCAGCGCGCCACCATGGGCCGGCCGCACTTGTCGCAGGTCTCCTCCGTCAGCTCCTCCACCCGGGGCGCCGCCGCCGCCACCTCCAGCGCCGCCTCCAGCGGGTCGTAGAACTGCCGGACGACAGGCTCCCAGGGCCGCTCGCCCCGCGCCACCTCGTCCAGCTCCTCCTCCATCTCCGCCGTGAACCCGACGCTGAAGACATCCGGGAAGTGCCGCACCAGCAGGTCGTTGACGACGAAGCCCAGCTCCTGGGGCAGCAGCGTCCGGCCGTCCCTGTGCACATAGCCCCGCTCCTGGATGGTGGAGAGGATGGGAGCGTAGGTGCTGGGCCGGCCGATGCCGTTCTCCTCCAGCGCCTTCACCAGCGAGGCCTCGGTGTAGCGAGGTGGCGGCTCGGTGAAGTGCTGCTCCGGTCGCAGGTCGAGCGGCCGGAGGGCGTCGCCCGGGGCGAGGCGCGGCAGACCGCGCCCCTCCGGCTCTTCCTCCTCCTCGTCGTCGCGCATCTCGTGGTAGAGCTGGCGGTAGCCGGGAAAGCGGAGGACGCTCTCGCTGGCGCGCAGCAGGAGCGGGTGAGAACTGTCCGCCGGCTGCGCCTCCACCTCCACCGTGGTCAGGTCGAGGACGGCATCGGCCATCTGGCAGGCGACGAAGCGCTGCCAGATGAGGGTGTAGAGCCGGAGCTGGTCGCGGCTGAGGATCCCGCGCAGCGACGCCGGCGCCCGCAGCACTGAGGTGGGGCGGATCGCCTCGTGCGCCTCCTGCGCCCGCTTGCCCTTCGTCCGGTAGGTGCGCGGGGCGGGGGGCACGAAGTCAGCGCCGAAGCGCTGGGCGATGTAGGCGCGCGCCTCCCTCTTGGCCGACTCAGCGACATGGGTGGAGTCGGTGCGCATGTAGGTGATGAGGCCAACCACACCCTGCCCGGGCAGCGCCAGCCCCTCGTACAGTTGCTGGGCCACTGCCATGGTGCGCTTGGCGGAGAAGCCGAGGCGGCGCGAGGCCTCCTGCTGGAGCGTGCTGGTGGTGAAGGGCGGCCCCGGCCGTCGCGACTGGGGCCTCTGCTTCAGGTCGGCCACGCGGTAGGAGGCCGAGCGCAGGAGCGCCACCAGCCGCTCCGCCTCCTCCCGATCTGGGATCTCCTGCTTCTTCTTGCCGGCTGGGCCCACCAGGCGGGCCGTGAACGTCCCGTCGTCGGCCCCCACCTTCTGGAGGTCAACGTCGATGGTCCAGTACTCCCTGGGCACGAAGCCCTGGATCTCCCGCTCCCGCTCCACCACCATGCGCAGGGCGACGGACTGCACCCGACCGGCCGAGAGGCCGCGCCGGATCTTCTTCCACAGGAGGGGGCTGACCTGGTAGCCCACCAGCCGGTCCAGCACGCGCCGCGCCTGCTGGGCGTCCACCAGGCGGTAATCGATGGGGCGGGGATGGCGGAAGGCTTCGCCCACCGCCTCCGGGGTGATCTCGTGGAAGACCACGCGCTGGTGCGGCCGGTCTCCCAGCTCCGCCGCCTCCACCAGGTGCCACGAAATCGCCTCGCCCTCCCGGTCGGGGTCAGTCGCCAGGTAGATGGCGTCGGCCTGGTCGGCCGCCTTGCGGATCTCCTGCACCACCGCCCGCTTCTCCTTGGGGACCACGTAGCGGGGGGCGAAGCCGCTGTCGACATCGACACCCAGGCGGCTCTTGGGCAGGTCGCGCACGTGGCCGATGGAGGCGCGGATATCGTACTCCGGCCCCAGGATGCCGGCCAGGGTGCGCGCCTTCGCCGGCGACTCGACGATGACCAGACGCTTCTTCTTGTTACCTTTGTTTGCTTTCGCCACGCTCTGCCTCATAACCAGCCGCCGGCTCACCGGGCGGCCCTCACATAGTTCATGTTACCAACATGGCGGACCATACCCTTCAGCTCCAGCATCGCCAAGGCGCTGCTGACCGCCTCGATGGCGAGGCCGCTGCTGCGGCGCACTTCGTCAATATGTATCGGCTCCGAGGAGAGATGGCGTAAGAGGCGCGCCTCCATCTCGTCGGCCGGCAGCAGCTCCTTCGCCTCCATCTGATGGACGGCCATGGTCAGGTTGAGCTCCTCCAGGATGTCCTCTACCCGGGTCACCAGCTTCGACTGGCCGGCCTGGATGAGCCAGTTGGTGCCGCGAAAGGTAGGCGAGTAGATGCTGCCCGGCACGGCGAAGACCTCCCGGTTCTCGTCCAGCGCCTGCCGGGCGGTGATGAGGGCGCCGCTTTTGAGATCGCCCTCGACAACCAGGACGCCCAGGCTCAGGCCGACCATGATCCGGTTGCGCCGCGGGAAGTACTCGCTGCGGGGCTGGGTGCCCAGGGAGTAGTCGCTCACCAGGGCGCCGCGCTCGATGATCTCCTGCGCCAGCTTCAGGTTCTCCGGCGGGTAGACCAGGTCCAGCCCGCAGGCGA
>MGOB01000065.1:99667-103761 GCA_001796995.1 Chloroflexi bacterium RBG_16_68_14
GATGGAGTCGATGCCGCGGGCCAGCCCGCTGACGACGGTGATGCCGTTGCGGGCGAGGCCATCCGCCAGCTCCTCAGCGGCCTGGCGGCCGTAGGCCGTCGCCCGCCGGGTGCCGACCAGGGCGACCGCCCACTCGTCGGCGGCGGTGATCTGGCCGCGCACGTAGAGGACGGGCGGCCGGTCGTAGATCTCCTTCAGCCGGGGTGGATAGGCCTCGTCGTGCCAGGTCAGCGCTCGGATGCCCAGCCGGTCCAGCCTCTCCAGCTCCGCCTCGGGCGAGATGCCATCGCGGGCGGCGAGAAGGGCCGAGAGGGCGGCGCCCGTGAGCCCCGCCGCCTGGAGGGCGGCCGGACTGGCCTTCCAGGCGTCCTCCAGACAGCCGAAGTGCCCCTCCAAGAGCGAGAAGCGTGCCCGCCCGATCTGCGGCACGCGCCCGAAGGCGACCCAGTACTGGAGCTCGTCCCTGTCCATCGGCCGACTATTGTAGCACACTTGGATCTGTGGGCTAGTCTCCACCCCAGCCTCAAGCCTGCTTGCCGCAGGCAGGCTTGAGGCTGAGGTCCAGTCTGTCATCCACGGCGGTCAATGCCGCAAGACGAGGAGCCCGTTTCCTCTCCTGCGCTTTCGCTCTGCCACCCTGAGGAGCTTCTGCGCGTTCAGCCGCTTGACCAGCCTGGTCGCGGCGGTCGAACTGCCCGCTACCAGGATCGTCCCATCGGGCGCTAGCTGCTCCGCCGCCTGGGCCACGGTCAGCCAGATGCCCTCCGGCCCCTCCTCTTCCCGCAGGACGCCCGCGATGAGGTCGGCCTGCTCCCCACCTTTCGCTCCCACGCCTACCTGGTGCGAGAGCGTGACGGCATCGCCAGGGCACTCATTGAGGATGAGGTTGGCCTCCGAGTATCTCAGGCTGAGCAGGTCACGGTCAACCAGGCGCACCCTGCCCGGTCTGAGCAGCCTCCACAGGACGACCGGGACGTGGCCTTGCCCGGGGTTGAACACAAGCGCACGCCTGAACTGTGAGCCGCAGAGTTCCTGCAACGCCTCCATCAGGAGCGTGCTCCTGAAGCCGGGTGAGTCGAACTCGGGCAGATTGTAGGCGCTCCTCAGGAGATAGCGCACGCCCTGGAAGTCCACGGTTGTCTGCATTCGATCAAAGACGCCTCGCTCCATGGCGCTCTCCGGCATGGCCGGCGCAGCGCCGCTGTCGACGAAATGATAGTGCAGGACGACGTGGCCGGAGCCCGCCTTCCGGAAGACGACCTCGACGTTCGGCGCCTGGCCGAAGATACCGGTCACGGCCGGCTCCAGAGAGGCCACCAACACGATGGCCACCAGCCCGTCCGGTTTGAGCCAGTGCATGGCGTCGAGCAGGAAGTGGGCGATGGCCCGCTCGCCCGCCTTGCCGGGGATGTTGGACACGATGAGGTCGAAATCCCGCGCCGGCACATCGTCGTAGCCCAGGCTCCCGTAGACCTCGACGCCGGAAAGCTGATTGAGCGCCGCGTTCTGGCGGGAGTACTCGACCGCCAGGGCGTCCCTGTCCACCAGGTGGACGACCCGGCGCTCGTCGGCCTTCTTGAGGGCCAAGCCAATCGGCCCATAGCCGCAGCCGAGGTCGAGGATCTCCCGGAACGCTTCCGATCCGGCATCGGCCAGCGACCGGAGCAGCAGCCTGGTGCCCAGGTCTACCTGAAAGCTGCTGAAGAGGGCCTGCGCCACCCGGAATCGCAGGACCTGCCCCTGATATTCCAGGGACACCAGCTTCTTGAAGTAGGCGTCCTCTTCCACGCCCTCGTCCGTAGCCTTTTCCATGACATGAAGGCCAGGCTAAAGCCTGGCCGTTGCTGGCAGCGCAGCCCTCTGCCTCCGCGGCTGCGGTTAGTCCGACTCCCCCCCTTGTTCGCCGGCACCCTCCGCCGCCTTGGTCACCCGCACCTTCTTGATGCGGCGGCCCAGCACCGAGAGCACGCGCAGGGTGAGGCCGTTGGCGCGGACCTCATCGCCGGGGGCGGGCATGCGGCCCAACTGATGGTAGACGAAGCCGCCCACCGTATCGAAGTCCTCGCCCTCGATTTCTAGAGAGAACAGCTCGTTCAGAGCGTCCAGGCTCACCCGGGCGTCCAGGATCGCCTCGGTATCGGTGAGGCGCTCGATGGTCACCTCCTCCCGGTCGTACTCGTCCTGGATCTCGCCCACGATCTCCTCCAGCACGTCCTCGATGGTGACCAGGCCAGCGGTGCCGCCGTACTCGTCCACCACGATGGCCATGTGGACCTTGTGCTCCCGCAGCTCCGTCAGCAGCTCATCGACGCGCTTGCCCTCCGGAATGAAGTAGGGCGGCCGGGCGATCTCGCGCAGGCTGGCAGATCGCCGACCGGCGGCCAGGAGCTTCAAGAGGTCCTTGGCGTACACCACGCCGACGATGTTATCGATGGTCTCCTCGTACAGGGGGATGCGGCTGTAGCCGCGCTCCGTCACCAGCCGCAGCACGTCGTCCACGGTGGCGTCCGCCTCCGCCGCCACCATATCGATGCGGGGCACCATGATCTCGCGCACCGCCCGGTCGACCATGCCGGCGATGCGCCGGATCATCGCCAGCTCCCCATTCTCGACGCCGCCGTTGCCCTCGTGCAGCTCCACCAGGCGCAGCAGCTCCTCGTCCTCCTCCACTTCGAAGGCCCGCTCCTTGCGACCGCGCACGCGCAGCAGGGCACCCGCGGACAGGTCCAGCAGGCGCGCCGGCAGCCCGAAGAGGAGGCGAAAGACGTTCACCGCGGGCAGCAGGCGCAGGCCCCAGCGCTCCGGGCTGCGGGACACCAGCAAGCGAGGCACCGCCTCCAGCACCACCAGTGCCAGGAGCGCTCCGGCCATGGTGGCCGCCAGCGCTGCCCAGGTATGGCCTGTCTCCCGCAGCACCAGGAAGGTGCCGACGGAGATGCCCAGCACCACCGCCACCTCGCGGGCGACAGCCAACGTCCCCAGAAGGGCGTGCCGTTCCCGGATATAGGTATCGAGGGTCGCGGCGCCGGGCAGGCCCCGGCTGGCGAAGGCCCGCACCCGCGGCCGGCTGATGAAGACGATCCCCGTCTCCGCCGCCGTGGCGACAACGAGCACGATGAGCGCCACTACCAGCAGCGCCGCGCCGAACCAGCTATCGCCGCTCACGCCTTCTCACCCCGCTGGCCCGCCTGCGGCGGGCGGACGGCGCGGGCGGGCGCTCCCACCACGCTGGCGCCGGGCGGCACGTCTCGGGTGACGACAGAGCCGGCGCCGGTGCGGGCGCCGTCGCCCACCGTCACCGGCGCCACCAGCATGGTGTCGCTGCCGATGAAGGCGCCGCGGCCGATAACGGTGCGGTGCTTCTCCCGGCCATCGAAGTTGCAGGTGATGGTGCCGGCGCCGATGTTCGTCTCGTCGCCCACCTCGGCGTCGCCGATGTAGCTGAAGTGGCCCATCTTGACGCCCCGGCCCAGCCGCGCGCTCTTCACCTCGGCGAAGTTGCCGATGTGGACGCCAACACAAAGGTAGGTGCCCGGCCGCAGGTGGCTGTAGGGGCCCACGTCCACGTCCTCCTCCAGCGTCGCCTCCTCCACCGTGGAGGCCTCGATGCGGCAGCGGTCGCCGACCGTAGCTTCGCGCAGGACGCTGTTGGGGCCGAGGCGGCACCCCTCGCCGACGACGGTGGCAGCCTTGAGATGCGTATTCGGCTCGATGACGGTGTCGCGGCCGATGGCCACGTCAGCGTCGATGTACGTGGTCGCCGGATCGACCAGGGTAACGCCAGCCAGCAAGTGCCGGCGGTTGATCCGCTGGCGCAGGAGCGCCTCCGCCTGGGCGAGCTGGTCGCGGTCATTGATGCCCTGCACCTCGTCAGGGTCGGCGGCGGGCACGGGCAGAAGGGCAGCGCCCTCCTGGACGGCGATGGGCACCAGCGAGGTGAGGTAGTACTCGCCGCTCGCCGACTTGGGGATGGCGGCCAGGCGGGGCCACAGCCAAGCGGCGCGGAAGCAGTACTGCCCGGAGTTGATCTCGGCCGGGCCCTCGGTGGCTCCGCCGCGGTCAGGCGCCTCCAGCACGCCGGTCACCCGGCCCTC
>MGOB01000065.1:103813-108531 GCA_001796995.1 Chloroflexi bacterium RBG_16_68_14
GAGGAAGGTCAGGTCGGCGGCCTGTTCCTCGTGCGCCCGCGCCAGCTGCGCCAGGGTCTCCGGCGCGATGAGGGGGACATCGCCGTTCAGCACCAGGATCTGGTCGGCGTCGCCGGCGGCATCCCGCGCCTGGGCGAGAGCGTGGCCGGTGCCCAGGGGCTCCGGTTGCACGGCATAGGCGACACCCTCTCCCAGCGCCGCCCGCACGCCATCGCCGTCGGAGCCGACCACGACGACGCAGCGGGCAAACCCCGCCGCGCGGGCGGCATCCACGACGTACCGGACCATGGGCCGGCCGGCCAGGGGGTGGAGCACCTTGGGGAGCGACGAGCGCATCCGCTTCCCCTGGCCCGCCGCCAGGATCACTGCTGTCCAACTGTCGAAAGTATGGCTCATCGAAGAGGAGTATGCGCCGCCCGCCCAGCACACCGGGGCTGGGAGGCCCTGAGGCAGATCAAACGCAGGTCATGGAGAAGATCCGGGGAGCAGCCCGCAGGTCACGGGCAATCTGTCCATCTGTCGCTGCCGATGGGGTGCTATCGGGAGGAGGGTCGTCGTCTGAGCGTTCCACCAACAAGGGCCCTACTGGTGACGCCATCCGCGCTTCGGAGGCTGCTGCCATGGTAGCGACGGGCGAGGCGGCCTGTCAAGAGTCTGATTCGCGTACTCCCAAGGAAGTATCGGCCTCAGGCGGACAGCTCTGGAGCCCACCAAGCCTGGAGATACTCGTCCTCTAATCAAGGCGGCAGCCGGTCGATACCTACATGTGATGAAGGCACCGCTGGCACTAGGGAGCAAGGCCACGGAGGTGCGGGCGCTGCCTGCATCGGCCACCGCTCTGCCCTTGCTCCGTGCGCTTCCGGTGGCGGGCCTGCTACGCTGGGCGCTGCTGGGGGCCATCGTCGCTGGCGCGCTCTTCCTCCGCCTCTACCGGATGGATGGGCTCATCACCTACTATCCGGACACATACGCGCAACTGCGGGCGGTAGAGAACCTCCTGTCCGGCCAAGTACCCATCTCCTATCACTACCCGCCGGGCGTGGCGCTCTTCATGGCGCCGATCTTTATCCTGCTACCGGACAGCCTCCTGACGATGCAGGCGGCGATCCTGGCGGCCGGGATCGCGCTCGTCCTCGTCGGCTACGTGGTGATGCTGGCCAGGACGGGCGACCGGCGGGCGGCCCTCTTCCTCGCCGCCGCGGCGGGGCTGGGGGGCACCTTCGTCTTCCATTCACGGGTCGGCTGGTTCGACGTCATCAACACGCTGCTCATTGCGCTCTCCCTGTTCCTGGCACCGCTGACAGTGCGTCGTGGACTCGCCGCCTTGCTCCCCTACGGGCTCCTCGTCTTCACCACCGTCACCATCCGCCATACCAACCTTGTGGTCTTGCCTGCGCTCTTCCTAGCCTCTCTGGATCTAGGCTCTCGACGCCTCTCGTGGCCCCTGGTCGTCGCCCACCTCCGCTCGCGAGCGGTGGTAACCGTGGGTCTGATGGTGCTGGGGTTGTACGTGGCGTATCTGGGCACGGCCTCTGACAGCCTAGCCCGCTTCTTTCGTACCAACACCGGAGACAGCATCATCGATCTCAGCAACTACCTGCCGCGTCTGGGGGACTACCTGCGGGTTAGTCTGGTGGGCTACGAAGGGGCGTGGGGCTGGGAAGACGCGGTGGCGGCAGCCGCAGTGCTCGCGCTGGCCGCCGTAGGCGTCCAGCGCCTCTGGGTAGCAAACCGTGGCCTGCTGGCGCCCCTCGCGTATCTGATCCTCATCTGGTCACCGGTGCACGCCCTGTACGAGATCTTCGACGCCCGTTACGCCATGCCGCCCCACTTCTTCCTGCTCTTCCTGGCGGCGCTCGGCCTTTCGATAAGCCTAGAACGGCTGGGCGGGCTCCCTCACCCCTGGCAGCGCGTCGGACTCGTCAGCGTGCTCGCCTTGGTCCTCGCCCTGTTCGTCGGCCGGCAGCTCGCCCATGATATCGCCTTCCTCCAGCAGTGGCCGGACGAGGTAGCGCACAACCGCGAGCAGGCATATGACGAAATCCGCGTCTACCTCCGCACCCTGGACGGAACCAAGGCGCTCCTGGTGTCAAGCCAGGCCCTGGCCGTGGACCGCGCCAACCCGGAAATGGCCACCTACGACCTGTTGCCTCACTCTGAGACCTACGGCATTAACGCCGACTCTATCGCCCGACTCCTCGCCTACGTGCGCGAGCAACAGGCAAGCGGTAGGACCGTCTACTACCACTACACAGAGTACGAGGACGTGGGTTCGCGTTTCCGCAAGTACGAGCTAGGGTTCGACGCCTACTTCCAAGCGCTCCAGCACGAGTTCACGCTGCGCGAGCTGGTCCGAGCCGATGAGCGGCCCCAACGGCTCTATCTCGTCGAACCCGTTCTAGCCTCCAATTAACGCCCTCGACCCTTCACCCGCGACCCGCCTATAATGGGCCGTCTCGTCCGGAGCCTACTGCTTTCGGCCGAGAAGAGCGGAACGCATGGGGCGAATCCTGGGACTGGACGTAGGGGAAGCACGCATCGGCATCGCCATCTCCGCCCCCGAGGGCCGCCTGGCCGTCCCGCTGCGCATCCTGGAGTGCCAGGGGGACGCCGCCGATGCGCGGGCCATCTCCGACCTCGCCCGCGCCGAGGGGGTCGAGGCGCTGGTGGTGGGCCACCCCCTCTCGCTGGACGGCTCCGTCGGGCCCCAGGCCCGCCGGGTGGAGGCTTTCGCCCGCCGGCTGGCCCAGGAGAGCGGCCTGCCGCTGGAGCTCTGGGACGAACGGCTCACCTCCGTGCAGGCGGAACGGGCCCCGATGGGCTCCCGCAGGCGGGAAGCCAAGGGGGCCCGTCGTCGCCGACAGCCGGCCGATGACGTAGCGGCGGCGATCATCCTCCAGAGCTACCTGGACCGGCATCGACCCGAGAGCCCGCCCTCCTCCGGGCCATGAGCAGCGCCCGCGCCGTCCCCGCCCTCATCCTCCTCGGCCTGGCCGCCCTGCTCGGGGTGGGCATCTGGCTCCTCTCCGAGACGCCGGGCACGCTGGTCAACGAGGAGCCGCCCCGCCTGGGCCCCACCCGCCAGCCTGGGGGCGAGACCGTCATCGTCCAGGTAGAGCAAGGGGACAGCGCCCGAGATGTCGGCGAGAAACTGGAGGACGCGGGCGTCATCCAGAGCGCCCGCCTCTTCCGGGTGCTCACCTCGCTCATGGGCGTGGGAGACGACCTGGTGACGGGCGACTACGAGTTCGAGCGGGGGGAGACCGCCCTCAGCGCCGTCCGGCGCATCAGCCAGGGAGTGACCGCGCCCCTCATCGTCACCATCCCGGAGGGGCTGCGCGCCGAGGAGATCGGCGAGCTGCTGGAGCGCCGGGGCGTCATCTCCGCCGACGAGTTCCGCCGGGCGCTCGGCGATGAGTACCAGGTCTCGTTCCTGGCGGAGCTGCCGCCCGGGGCGGGGCTGGAGGGCTTCCTCTTCCCCGCCACCTACGGCTTCTCCCGCGAGACCAGCGGCCACCAGGTGGTGCAGCAGCTCCTGGACGCCTTCGACCAGCGCTACCGGGAGCGCCTCCTGCCGGAGCTGGCGGCGGCCGACGCCCGCCCCCTGTACGAGATCGTCGTTCTCGCCTCCATTGTCGAGCGGGAGGCGCGGGTGCCGGAGGAGCGGCCGCTCATCGCCAGCGTCTTCCTCAACCGGCTGGAGCTGGGCCTCCCCCTGCAAGCCGACCCGACCGTGCAGTACGCGCTGGGCAACGACCCGGAGAGCGTGCGGCAGTTCGGCTACTGGAAGCAAGAGCTGACCTTGGCTGACCTGCTGGTCGCCTCGCCGTATAATACGTATGTCAACGTGGGGCTGCCGCCCGGGCCCATCGCCAACCCGGGGCTCGACTCGCTCCTGGCAGCGGTGAGGCCGGCCGAGACGAACTACCTGTTCTTCGTCGCCCGGCCCGACGGCAGCCACGTCTTCGCCGAGACGCTGGAGGAGCACCGGCGCAACGTGTGCGAGATCGACCCCAGCCGGCCAGAGTGCGGCTAGGGAGAGGGACATCTAGGGTGAAGCGCGCAGGCGTCATCGGTTATCCGCTCGGCCATTCCATCAGCCCGGCCATCTTCCAGGCCGCCTTCGAGGCCTCCGGCATGGAGGTCCGCTACGAGGCGTGGGAGACACCGCCGGAGCAGTTAGAGGGGCGCATCCTTGCGCTCCGGGGCGACGACTTCCTGGGCGCCAACGTCACCATCCCCCACAAGGAGGCGGTGGTGCCCCTGCTCGACCGGCTGGACGGGCGGGCCGAGCGCATCGGCGCGGTGAACACCATCGCGCATGAGAGCGGCCAGCTCATCGGGTACAACACCGACGTGACCGGCTTCGCCCGGGCGCTGCGGGAGGACGCCGGCTTCGACCCGAAGGGCAAGCGCACCGTCGTGCTGGGCGCCGGGGGCGCCGCCCGCGCCGTCGCCCTCGCCCTCATCGAGGGCGGCGCCTCCATCGTGCTGCTGATCGGGCGCACGCCCAAGCGCCTGGACAAGGTGGCCGTCGACCTGCGCGGCCTGACGGCCCCAGGTACCACCATCTCCTGGTGCCACTGGCAGGACGGCACCTTCATGACCGTCCTGCCCAAGGCCGACCTGCTGGTGAACTGCACGCCCGTCGGCACACGCGGCAGCGAGACTGAGGGCGAGAGCCCCCTGGACAGCCAGTTCCTGCCGGCGGGCGGCAT
>MGOB01000065.1:108545-109527 GCA_001796995.1 Chloroflexi bacterium RBG_16_68_14
TGTACACCCCGCCGGAGACGCCGCTGCTCAAGGCCGCCAGGAAGAAGGGCGCGAAGGCGGTGGGAGGGTTGGGTATGCTGGTCTACCAGGCGGCGGAGTCGTTCCGGCTCTGGACCGGGCAGGACGCGCCCATCGAGAAGATGCGTGAGGCCGCGCGCGCGGCACTAGGGGGAGAGGCGGCGGGATGAGGATGCGCGTGGCGACCGGAATCTTGGCTCCGCTGACAGTGCTGGGCTTGATGAGCGTACCCCATGCTCTCGCTCAGGACGATTCGTTGGGGATTGCGTTTGACTTGCAAACAAAGACCTTAACCTGGGCGGACTACGATGGTGAAGTAGCGTACAAAGCGTCTGGAAGCGTTGAGTATTTGCTGCCGCTACCTTGCGACAGCGGTCATCTAGAACGCATTCTTGACACCGTGGAGTTCTCCGAGCACTTGCCAGCTAACACGATCAGTTTTCGCTTGCCGCCTCCCACAGATGAACGCGCGCAGTCCGTGAAGGGCATGGCATTCCTCCTTGAGGCGATTGGAGCGGATGGTGAAGTCCTTGCCAGCGGCGCGACCGCCTTCATCGCGGACGGACCTATCTGCCCGGAGGTCATATCGCCAGCGGGTTCTGGCCCTGGTCAGGCATCTTCGGGCAGTGCGCTGCTGGCAATAGCAGCTCTGCTCGCCCTCGGCGCTGTCTCCCTGTTCTGCGGCCTCGCCACGTGGAGGAAAAGGGCGGCCTAGCCATGGCCTGGGGCATCAGCGTTGGTATCCTGGTCATCGCCCTCATCTTCGCCTTCCTCGCGCTGGTCATCTTCAAGGAGACGAGGACGCATCGCTTCTGGCAGCAGAAGGTGGAGGAGGGCGACCTGGAGATGATCGTCCAGCTCGTCCAGGCCGAGGTGCAGCGCTGGCGCACGGAGCGGCCGCCCAAGGGGATGCCGGCCGCCGTCTGGCAGGGGATCCAGGGCGTGGAGGTGGTGGAGGTGGGCC
>MGOB01000065.1:109548-111959 GCA_001796995.1 Chloroflexi bacterium RBG_16_68_14
CACCGCCGAGCCCCAGTTCGCCCTGGCCGGCGGCGCCAGGAGGCAGGTGAGCAGCGCCCTGGACGAGGCGAAGCGGATCACCGCCAGCCTGGCCGAGCGCTTCTTCTACGACATCCCCCACGTCCGGCCCGAGCGGGTGCAGATCGACTGCTATACCACCTTCCAGGCGCCGGGCAGCGAGGTGGCCCAGCGCTGCATCCTGAGCACGGTGGCCCGGCGCGCCGACGCGGCCGAGGTCGACTGGGAGAGCGACCCGCCCGAGGTCATCGCCGAGCGGCTGGGCGCCCGCTACCAGCTCGACGGCCGCGGCGCCGCCCTGCCCATCGACCCCGACGACCAGCCTGTGCGGGCGGGCGTAGACGGCTCGCGGGAGGACGCATAGCGCGTAGGCGCGGCTTTCCAGCCGCGCCGTGGGGCTGTCCGCCGAGGCTAGAAAGCCTCGGCTACCCACTACGCACAGCGATGCGGTTCATGGGCACTTGGCGGTAAGATACAACCACGATGCCGACGCTCCGCTTCCTCACCGCCGGCGAATCTCATGGCAAAGGCCTCACTGTCATCATCGAAGGCGTCCCGGCCGGACTGCCCCTGACCGAGGAGTACATCGCCCGCGACCTGCGGCGCCGGCAGGGAGGCTACGGCCGCGGCCGCCGCCAGAAGATCGAGCAGGACCGGGCCGAGATCCGGTCGGGCGTGCGCCACGGCCGGACCATCGGCAGCCCCATCGCCCTCCTCATCGAGAATAAGGACTGGGCCAACTGGCAGGAGGTGATGGCGCTGGAGGAGCCGGAGACGCCGGTCGAGAAGGTGACCCGCCTCCGCCCCGGCCACGCCGACTTGCCCGGCGTCATCAAGTACGGCTTCGACGACGTGCGGCCGGTGCTGGAGCGGGCGAGCGCCCGCGAGACGGCGGCCCGCGTCGCCGTGGGCGCCGTCGCCCGCAGGTTCCTGGAGGAGTTCGGCGTGGCGGTCCACAGCTACACCATCACCATCGACGGCGTGGAGGCGCAGGTCGAGGGCGAGCCGGACTGGGAGCGGGTGGAGGCGTCGCCCGTGCGCTGCGCCGACCCCGAGGCCGAGCAGCGCATGATCGCCGCCATCGACCAGGCCCGCAACGACGGTGACAGCCTGGGCGGCATCGTGGAGGTGCGGGCCTCGGGCGTGCCCATCGGCCTGGGCAGCCACGTCCACTGGGACCGCAAGATCGACGGCCGCATCGCCCAGGCGATAATGAGCATCAACGCCATCAAGGGCGTCGAGATCGGCATCGGCTTCGCCGGCGCCCGCCTGCGCGGCTCCCAGGTGCAGGACGTGATCCTGCCCATCGACCGGTGGGGCGAGCGTCCCTGGCGGCGAGCGACCAACCGCCTGGGCGGCACCGAGGGCGGCATGACCAACGGCGAGGAGGTGGTGGTGCGGGCGGCGCTCAAGCCCATCGCTACCCTGCCCCGCTCCCTCCCCTCGGCCGACCTGCACACCGGCGAGGAGATCCCGGCCCACTACGAGCGCAGCGACGTCTGCGTCGTCCCCGCCGCCGGCGTCATCGGCGAGGCGGTGCTGGCCACCGTGCTGGCGGAGGCCTGCCTGGAGAAGTTCGGCGGCGACCACCTCGAGGAGACGCTGCGTAACTACCGCGCCTACCAGAAGACCACCGGCCCCCGCGGCGGCACCGCCGTCCCGCCTGTCGAGGAGGAGACGACGGAGGTGTAGGGGAGAGCCCATGACCGAACCTCGCCGCCTCTTCCTCGCCGGCTTCTCCGGCACCGGCAAGTCGGCCGTCGCTTCGTTGGTCGCGGACACCTTGGGCTGGCGCACCGTCGATACTGACCGGCTCATCGAGGAGGCGGCCGGCCGCTCGGTACCGGAGATCTTCGAGCGCGACGGCGAGCCGCGCTTCCGCGAGCTGGAGCGCGATGCGGTGCGGCGCGCTGCTACCGAAGACGACGTGGTCGTCGCCACCGGCGGCGGGGCCGTGATCGCTCAGGAAAACCGGCGGGCGATGGCCGACGGTGGCCTGCTCGTCTGCCTGGAGGCGCGGCCGCAGGCGATTTTGGAGCGGCTGCGCGAGGGGGAGGGCACGCCTGATCGGAACGGCCCCTCCTCGCCGGGCCCGACCCGCTCGCCCGCATCGTGGAGCTGAAGGCGCGCCGCCAGCATCTCTACGCCCTGGCCGATTTCGTCATCGATACCGACGGCCGCACGCCCCAGCAGGTGGCCGCCGTCGTCGTCGAGGCCTTGCGTCAGGCCGACCCCTGGTTCTCCTGCCACCCCGAGCGCCTGCTCCTGCCCGAGGAGCGCGCGCAGCCGCCCGCAAGCGAGCCGGTCTGGGTGGCGGCGCCCTCCCGGCGCTATCCCGTCGTCGTCGGCTGGGGCGTGCTGGACCGGCTGGGCGAGCTGCTGCGCGAGGCGGG
>MGOB01000065.1:111995-112370 GCA_001796995.1 Chloroflexi bacterium RBG_16_68_14
GGTGCTGCCCCGCCACGGCGACCGCGCCCTCCTCTCCCTGCGCGAGGCCGGCTTCCGGGCCGACGCCTTCGCCATCCCGGCGGGCGAGGCGAGCAAGACGCTGGACGCCGCCGCCACCGTCTACGACTGGCTCGTCGCGCATCGTGCCGAGCGCGGCCACGCCATCGTCGCCCTCGGGGGCGGCGTCGTCGGTGACCTGGTTGGCTTCGTCGCCGCCACCTACCTGCGCGGGGTGCCCCTGGTGCAGGCGCCCACCTCGCTCCTGGCGATGGTGGACGCCGCCATCGGCGGCAAGGTGGCGGTGGACCATCGAGAGGGGAAGAACCTCATCGGCGCCTTCTACCAGCCGCGCCTGGTGGTGGAGGATGTGTCGGC
>MGOB01000065.1:112377-112602 GCA_001796995.1 Chloroflexi bacterium RBG_16_68_14
ACGCTGCCCCGGCGGGTGCTGGTCGACGGCTGCGGCGAGGCGATCAAGCACGCCCTCATCCTCGACCCTGGGCTCCTCACCGACCTGGAGGCCCACGCCGACGACCTCCTCCACCTGGAGCCGGCCACAACGGTCGATATCGTGCGGCGGAACGTGGCGATCAAGGCGTCGGTGGTGGCCGAGGACGAGCGGGACACCGGCCGACGGGCGATCCTCAACTACGGC
>MGOB01000065.1:112793-121308 GCA_001796995.1 Chloroflexi bacterium RBG_16_68_14
GGCGGCCTGCGGCTCGAGCCGGAGCGGGTGCTGGCCGCCATGGCGCTGGACAAGAAGGTGTCGGCGGGGACGGTGCGCTGGGTGCTGCTGGAAGACGTGGGCCGCGCCGTCCTCCGCTCCGACGTGCCGGAGGAGCTGGTGCGCGAGGTCGTGCGGGAAATCATAACGTAGGGGAGGCCTTCAGGCCCCCCGCCGCGTTGCGTCCGAGTCGAGACCAGAGTGACGTAGGTAGGTCGCGGGCGACCTGAAGGTCGCCCCTACATTCCTCCTAACCTCGCGTGCGCTTCCAAGGTTGAACTCACAAACCTGAGAATGCTACCGTACTAAATGCACCCTGTACACAAGAGGAGGTCATGACCTATGCCCATGTTCCTGGTCGAGCACACGCATCCAGTGGATAACTGTCCCACCAAGAACCTCGACATGGTGCGACAGCTAGCCAGCCACGTCACTCAGGCCAACGCGGACAAGTACGGCGTCAAGATCCTGGCCGACTTCGTGCGCGAGGTGGACCACACCGTCATCCTGGTGCTGGAAGCGGACAGCCCGGACAAGGTCACCAACTTTGCCCTGCCCTTCCTCATGACGGGCACCATTACCGTGAAGCCGGGGGAGACCTGCGAGCAGGTGGCCAGGACTTGCCTGGGCGGTTAGCCTAGGCAGCCGCCTTTCCGGCCTCTCCACTAACCCCATCGCCGCGCACATACCTTCTCCCAGCGGCATGGTGCAGCAGCGACGCCTCCACGCCCTTGTCCGGGGCCGGGTCCAGATGGTCGGCTTCCGCTACTTCGTGGTGGAGGAGGCGCGTCGGCTGGGCCTGGCCGGCTGGGTGCGCAACAGCGACGACGGCGAGACGGTGGAGGTGGTGGCGGAGGGCCCCGAGGAGCGCCTGCGCCAGCTCGAGGCCGCCCTCCGTGAGGGGCCGCGCTCGGCCCGGGTCGAGGCTGTCGACACGCACTGGTCGGACGCCCTCGAAGGCCACCGCGGCTTCCAGGTACGCTGGTAGGCTTCCAGCTATTCCGCCGCCACCGCTGCCGTAACCTCCCCCTCCGCCACCGAGTGCTGCTGGCCGTCGCGCATGTCGCGCAGGGTGACT
Source organism: Chloroflexi bacterium RBG_16_68_14 (assembly GCA_001796995.1). GTDB lineage: Bacteria > Chloroflexota > Dehalococcoidia > DSTF01 > RBG-16-68-14 > RBG-16-68-14. Next base: position 113,890 of record MGOB01000065.1, read on the forward strand.
TCGCCTTTCGCCAGCTCCTGCTCGCCCAGGATGGCGACGTAGCGGGCGCCCAGGGCGTCGGCGTGGCGGAGCTGCGCCTTCAGGCTGCGGCCTCCGCCCAGCACCGCAGCCACGCCGCCGTCGCGCAGGCGGCGGGCCAGCCGGAGCGCGGCCACCCGCGCCTCTGACGAGGCGTGGGCCACGTACACCCGAGGCGCCTCGACCTCCGGCACCAGCGCCTTCTGGCGCTTCAGGTTGAGGATGGTCCGCTCGATGCCGTTGCCGAAGCCGATGCCCGGCGTCGGCCGGCCGCCCAGGAGCTCGATGAGCCCGTCGTAGCGGCCGCCCCCGCCCACGGTCGACTGCGCCCCTTCCTCCGGCGGCAGGAACTCGAACACCGTGCGCGTGTAGTAGTCCAGGCCGCGCACCAGGTGGGGGTCCAGCTCGTACTCGATCTCCAGCGCCTCCAGGGAGGAGCGCAGCGCCCGGAAGTGGGCGTCGCAGTCGGCGCAGAGGCGCTCGGTGATGGCCGGCGCCCCGGCGATGACGGGCTGGCACTGCGTCTGCTTGCAGTCCAGCAGTCGCAGCGGGTTCTTCTCATAGCGTAGCCGGCAGTCTGCGCAGGTCTGCGAGAGGTGGTCGCGGTAGTAGGCCCGCAGGTGGTCGATGTAGGCGGGGCGGCAGGCCCTATCGCCGATGCTGTTCAGGTGGAGGCTCAGCCCGGCCAGCCCCAGCGCCTGGTAAAAGGTGGCGAGCAGGTCGATGACCTCAGCGTCCACCGCCGCCTCGCCGTCGCCGATGGCCTCGACGCCGAACTCGGTGTGCTGGCGGTAGCGGCCGGCCTGGGGACGGTCGTAGCGGAACTTCTGGGCGAAGTAGTAGAGGCGCACCGGCTGGGGGCGGCTGGCCATGCCGTGCTCAACGTAGGCGCGACAGACGCTCGCGGTGGTCTCCGGACGCAGGGCTAGCCGGTCGCCGCCCCGGTCCTCGAAGAGGTACATCTCCTTCTCCACCACCTCCGTCCCCTCCCCGGAGGTGCGGAGCCACACCCCGGCGTCCTCGAACATAGGCGTCTCGATGTAGCGGTAACCGAAGAGCCCGCTGACGCGCTCGGCCGTCCCGCGCACGAAGCGCCAGTACGGCTCGTCCTCGGGCAGCACGTCGCTCGTGCCGCGAGGCGCCTGGAAGCGAGACTTTCCTTCCTCCTCCTGCCGGCCCATAGCGAGGCCAGCATAGCGAAGGCGTCGTTCGCGCGCCAAGGCCGGCGACGGCGGGCACCCCGGAGCGGGGGCCGGACAGACCTAAAGGTCTGTCCCTACGGGAACCTAAACCTCCTAGGGGCCGACCTTCAGGTCGGCCCGGCCTGCAGGACGAGCGGAACAAACTCTAATTTCGAGCCCCCATTGATAACCATAAGCGCCTGCGCCTGCGGAGAGGAGCGTCGGTCCGGCCCCTGGAGGCCACGTCGGGCTGCCTCTCAGATATGGTAGAGTGAAATCGCTATGGCGATGGCACAGGCACGAGAGAAAGAGGGGCTCCAGCACCTGCTGGAGCAGGCCCGTGGCTACCTGCCGGAAGACCGGATCCGCCTCATCGAGGAGGCATACGCCTTCGCTGAGAGCTGCCACGCCGACCAGCGGCGGGAGTCGGGCGAGCCCTTCATCGTCCACCCGCTGGACGCCGCCCTCACCATCGCCAGCCTCCAACTGGACGCCGATGCCGTCGCCGCCGCCCTGCTGCACGACGTGCAGGAGGACTGCGACGTGCCCAACCAGGAGCTGAAGCGCCGCTTCGGGGCGGAGGTGGCGAAGCTGGTGGACGGCGTCACCAAGCTGAAGCGCATCGCCTGGCAATCGCCGGAGCCGGGCATAGTGGACGGCGCCATGCAGGCGGAGAACCTGCGCAAGATGCTCCTGGCCATGGCGGAGGACGTGCGAGTGGTGATCATCAAACTGGCCGACCGCCTGCACAACATGCGCACCCTGGAGCACCTGGAGGCCGCCAAGAGGCTGAGCACCGCTCAGGAGACGATGGAGATCTACGCGCCCCTGGCCGGCCGCCTGGGCATCTGGCAGATGAAGTGGGAGCTGGAGGACCTAGCCTTCTGCCACCTGCAACCGGAGAAGTACCAGGAGATCGCCCAGCTCATCGCCTCCAGGCGCACCACCCGCGAGCGCTACATCGCCCAGGTGGAGAAGATCCTGCGGGAGGAGCTGACGAAGCAGGGCGTTGAGGCGGCGATCCAGGGGCGAGCCAAGCACATCTACAGCGTCTACCAGAAGATGCAGAAGTATGGGGACCAGGGGAAGACCTTCAACGAGATCTACGACCTGCTGGCCCTGCGCGTGCTGGTCAACACCGTCACCGACTGCTACGGCGCCCTGGGCGCGGTCCACGGACTGTGGCGTCCCATCCCCGGCCAGTTCGACGACTACATCGCCAATCCGAAGGAGGGCGTCTACCAGTCGCTCCACTCTACCGTCATGTGCCTGGGCGCCCGCCCGCTGGAGGTGCCGATCCGCACCCACGAGATGCACCGGCTGGCGGAGTACGGCGTGGCCGCCCACTGGCGCTACAAGGAGGGCGGCCGCCAGGACGTCCGGTTCGAGGAGCGGCTCTCCTGGCTGCGCCAGCTCCTGGAATGGCAGCGGGACATGGCCCACGCCGAGGAGTTCGTCGAGACGGTCAAGACCGATGTCTTCCAGGACCAGGTCTTCGTCTACACGCCCAAGGGCGAGATCAAGGACCTGCCGGCCGGCTCCACCCCCATCGACTTCGCCTACCGCATCCACACCGACCTGGGCCAGCACTGCATCGGCGCCAAGGTGAACGGCCGCCTGGTCGCCCTCAACCAGCCGCTGGAGAACGGCGACGTGGTGGAGATCCTGGTGGGTCGCAGCTCCCGCGGCCCCTCCCGCGACTGGCTGAATCGCAACCTGGGCTACGTGCAGACCAGCCACGCCCGCCAGAAGATCCGCCAGTGGTTTCGCAAGCAGGAGCGGGCGGAGAACATCGAGAAGGGGCGGGAGATGCTGGAGAAGGAGCTGCGCCGGCTGGGCCTGACCATGGCCCGCTGCAAGGACGAGCTCCTCCGCCAGTCCCGCTACGACACGCTGGACGACCTGTACGCCGCCCTCGGTTTCGGCGGGGCCAGCCTGCACCAGGTGGCGGTGCGGCTGGAGCGCTTCCTGAAGCCCCAGGAGCCGGAGCCGCCGACTGAAGGCGAAGCGCCCCGGCGGGCCGTCTCCGCCACCGGCATCCAGGTGCTGGGCACCGGCGACCTCCTCACCCAGCTCGCCCGCTGCTGCAATCCGGTGCTGGGCGACGAGATCATCGGCTACGTCACCCGCAGCCGCGGCGTCACTATCCACCGACGCGACTGCTTCAACGTCCTCCACGAGGACGAGCGGCAGCGCCTGGTGGAGGTGGAGTGGGGCCGCAGCGGCGACCTCTACCCGGTCGCCGTCAACATCGAGGCGTGGGACCGGGTCGGGCTGCTGCGCGACATCAGCACCATCATCGCCGAGGAGAAGGTGAACATGGTGGCGGTGCGCACCCAGGAGCGGGAGGACCGGACCACCTGTATCTCCCTCACCCTGGAGACCCAGGGGGTAAACCAGCTCAGCCGCCTGCTGAGCAAGCTGGAGACGGTGCGGGGAGTGACGAGCGTCAGCCGCTCCCTCAACCAGGCCCGGGAACGCCTCAGCTAGGCGGCGGACGCACTGGCGCTGGCGCTGCCGGCCGCTACCGTCTTGCCCAGCCACCGTAGACCCGTCGACACCTCGCCGTGCTACAATCGCGCCGTCTCCAACCAGGAGGTGCACCATGAAGCCATGGACGCTGGTATTGACTGTCGCAGTGTTCGCGCTAGTTGTTGCAGTAGCCTCCGCCTGCGATGGCGACGACAAAGGCGAGCCAACAGTTACGGCCACCGTTGCCCCCACAACAACGCCCGCGGCGACCGGCGACCTCACCGCCACACCTGCTGCGACCGGCGAGGCGACGGTCTCCACAGGCCGTACCAGCATCCCCGAGGTTGACGCATTCATCGATGCCCTGATTGCAGACCACGGGAAGAAGGAGACACCAGCGCTGGCGGCGCTTATTGGCTTCACGCAGATCCCATGCACCACCACACCCGAAGGCATCGGAGCACCACCTCTCTGCGAGCTGAACGAGGAGGAGGGAGAGCTTGTCGAGGTGTTTGAATACGGAGCCTGTGAGGGCGAATACCTACGTCCGCACCAAATCGACAGAGTGTTAAATATCGTCGCCCAGTCCAGCCTCTACGCCGTTTACCGCGCTCCGCTGGACCATCCTTTTGCGGATGAGTATGTGGCGGTGATCGCAGACGACTCCCCTGAGAGAACAGGTCTGGCCTGGGAAGTAGAGATCGAAGGCGGGAGCATCGTTAGTCTCCATTTCAGCTGCGCTGCACCGCCACAGGAGCTCGTCGCGCTGCGCGGGCTTGAGGACGCGGTGCTGCCGCCGGAGTCGCCTTAGACGCTGGCTGCGACTTCTCCTACAGGGCCAGCCGCCGGCGCGGCGCCTCCGGCTCGCCTCCCAGCGCCCTGATGGCATCGTTCATCGCCGCCCGATAGATGCCCTGGGTCATCGTCTCCCCGGCGGCCTCCAGCCTGGCGCGATAGGCGTCGCGCTTCAGCTCCTGCGCGCCCGCGTGCACCGGATGCCCTCGCGTCGCCCACTCGGCGATGTGGCAGGCCATGGCCAGGTCGCCCCGGTCGAGGAGCTGGTGGCCCCTGGCGACCAGGGCATCGACGCCGCCCGCCAACTCGGCGATCTGGCGTCCCTGCTCCTCCCAGGTGGCCGGGAGTAGGTCGGCGGCGTTGCCGTTCCACCAGCCGCCCCAGAGCCGCAGCAGGTTCCGGACGATGAACTTGGGGTGGTCGTAGTTCACCCGCAGGAAGGGCCGCTTCGCTAGCTCCGGGTCGGGCTCGACCTCGTGGAAGATCTGCTCGGGCTCCTGGCCGGCGTTCATGCGCTCCAGCACCTGGTCGATGATGGAACGCAGGTAGGCAGCAGTCTCGGTGAGGACGGCGCGGATCCCCTCTCGCCCTTGCACGGCGAGCCCGTGGCCGGGGAAGAGCCACTCGGCGTCCAGGCCCGCCATCTCCTCCAGCGCCTCCGCCCACTCCAGGGGATAGCGCTGCACCTTCTGGGGGTTGCCGCAGTTGGGAGCCGACCAGATGATGAGGTCGCCGGTGAAAAGGTAGCCGCGGTCGGGGAGCCAGGCGTACAGGGCGTCGTCCGTCTCGCCCTTAGCGGCGTGGTAGCGGACCTCCGTGTCACCGATGCGCTGGGTCAAGCCGTCGCGGACGGTGATGGTCGGCCAGTCGAAGCGGTCCGGGAAGACCGGCTCAGGCAGGCTGAACTGGCGCTGGTTGATGCGGGCGTTGAGGCCGCCGGTGAGATGGTAGCGCCGGAAGCGCGCCACGCAGTTCTCCTGGGCGATGATCTGCGGCCGCTCGCCCGCGTCCAGCCAGGGGCGGAGCCCGAAGGCGTGGTCGACGTGGCCATGGGTGTAGACCGCCGTGTGCAGGGGCGCATCGCTCCAGGCGCGGACGGCCTGGCGCACCGCCGTCGCCATCACCTCTAGCCCGGGGTCGATCAGGAGCAATCCAGCGCCGGTTGTGACGGCGTAGGTGTTCACGAAGACGGTGTGCATGAACACGTCCGGCCGCACAGGGTGGGACCCGGCCCGCAACGGCGGCACGGTAGCGCTCCTGGGGTCGTCGGTCACCATCGGGGCGCGGTCCTGGGCCATGATCCGGTCTCCTTCCCTGCCGGCTCTCCACCCCCGCCTGAAGGCGGGGGCATCGAATCCGTCCTACGCCGGCACCCCCGACTCGAGGGCGGAGACCGCCGCCAGGCTGGAGATGGCGGTGATCCGCCGGCCCTGGGTCATCAAATCGACGAAGCCGTTGGTGCAGTAGCCGACGGAGATCCCCGTCTCCGGGTCGCCCCAGGCGATCTGCCCGCCGGCACCGTCGTGGCCAAAGGCCCGAGGCGAGGCGGTCCTGCCGAAGCCGCGCATGTAGGCGTTGCCGTCGCCCCCGGCCACGATGACGCTGAGCGCCCGGTTGACCGGCGTGCCGAACGCGTCGCAGTGGCGCTCCGTGGTCCGCACCCTGGTGGCGAACTCGATGGTCTCCGGCTTCAGCACGCGCCGTCCATCGACGGTCTCGCCGCTGTTGACGAGGGGCTGATAGAAGAGGGCGAGCTCGGCAGCGCTAGCGATGGCGCCGGCACCGGGCAGGCCCACCCGCCAGAACCTCGGATCGTTGGAGCGCAGGATCGCGTCCGGCGTCACCTCGCCCCAGCCGCCGGGCGGCTCCTCCGGCTCGACGACGTAGCGCACCTGGGCTACGCGCCCGTCCTGCTCCGGCGGCAGGCCGACGAACAGCTCGTCGAGGCCCATGGGCCCGGTGATGCGCTCGCGGATGAAGTCCCGGAAGTCGGTGCTGGTGCGGCGCTCGATGATCTCCGCCAGCACCCAGTGGGCGGAGGTAGCGTGATACTCGAATCGGCTGTCCGGCTCCCAGTCCAGCCGCCAGTCGGAGAAGGCTTCAAGTCGCTTGGAGCGGTCTTCCCAGTCTTCGGGATGGTAGATCCCGCGGGGAAAGCCAGCCGTGTGGAGCAGCACCTGCTCCACGGTGACCACGTCCTTGCCGTTGCTGCCAAACTCCGGGATGATCTCGGCGACGCGCTCCTCCAGCCGCAGTTGGTCTTCTTCCAGGAGCAGCCACACCGCGGCCGCCACCACGGCCTTGGTGCAGGAGAAGATGCAGTAGAGCGTCCGGTCGGTGGCGGGCTGCTCGGAGGCGCCTTGCACCGCCGACCCGAAGGTGCGCACACCGGCCACCTTGCCGCGCCGCGCCACCGCCACCTGCGCGCTGGGCAGGACGCCCTGGTCCACGTCCCGCTTAGCGCGGGCGAAGACCGCCTCCAGCCGCTCGCTGTCGATGCCCACGTCCTCCGGTTTCGCTGCCAGATACCGCTCTGTGATCATGTCGTTGCTCCTGCTCAAACTCCCGATAACGATCCAGGGGCCAAGAAACTAGTATAACAGGGAGGGTGCCCAGCGGAAGGCGTATGCGCATCGAGGTCGTCGACACAGAGGGGGAGTTCGCGCGCCGGGCCGCCGACATCGTCTGCGCGGCGGTGCGGAAGCGACCTAGCGCCGCCATCGGCCTCGCCTCCGGCAGCACCCCCCTCGGCCTCTACGACGAGCTGGCCCGCCGCGTGCGGGAAGGGAGCGCCGGCCTCCGCGACGTGACCGCCTTCGCCATCGACGAGCTGCACGGCGTCCGGAGGGACCATCCGGCCACCAACGCCAGCTACTTCCGCGAGCACGTGACCCGGCGCCTGCCCCTGCGGGCCCTTCACCTGCTCGACAGCGAGGTGGCGGACCCGGAAGCC
>MGOB01000065.1:121335-122384 GCA_001796995.1 Chloroflexi bacterium RBG_16_68_14
AGGCGGGCGGGCTTCAGCTCGTGGTGCTGGGCATCGGCCGTAACGGCCACATCGCCTTCAACGAGCCTGGCTCCTCCTTCACCTCCCGCGCCGGCTGGGTGGCCCTCGACCCGATGACGCGGGAGCAGTACGCGCAGCGCTTCGGCCCCGGGGAGGCGGCGCCGACGTTCGGGCTCACCCTGGGCGTCGCCGACCTGCTGGCGGCGCGGAGCGTGCTCCTGCTGGCGAAGGGCTCCGACAAGGCAGCAGCGGTGGCACAGGCGCTGGAAGGCCCGGCGACGGAGGCGCTGCCCGCCTCGGCGCTCCAGCGGCACCCTGATCTCGCGGTCGTCCTCGATCACGAGGCGGCGTCGCTGCTGCGGGAGCGGCACAAGCCGGCCACCTAGCAGGGTGCTGAAAAATGCCGCGGCACTGCTAAGATCATCCCCAATCTCCGTGGGACAGGCTTTAGCCTGTCGCTGTCAGGCTGAAGCCTGACCCGCAGAGAAAGTTTTTCAGCACCCTGCTAGCCGCCGGCGTCATAGGCGAGCTCGCCGCCGACGAAGGCCTTCCAGACGTTCAGCTCCCGGTCGCAGACGGCGATGTCGGCCCGTGCGCCCGGCCTGAGGACGCCGACCTCGTCCTGGAGGCCCAGGGCGCGCGCCGGCGTCGCCGTGGCCATCCGCACCGCGTCGAGCAGCGAGACGCCGGGGAGCGTGCTCATCAGCCGCACGGCCCGGTTCATCGAGAGGGCGCTGCCGGCCAGGGTGCCGTCCGGGAGGTAGCAGGCGCCGTCGCGCACGGCGACCTCAGCGTCCCCGAGGCGGAATGACGCGGCATCGGTCCCCACGGGCGGCATCGCGTCGGTGACGAGGGCGGTCCACTCCGCGCCCTTGGCGCGGAAGACCAGCGACAGACAGGCCGGGTGGACGTGCACCCCGTCCGCGATGACGCTCACCGTCACCTCATCGCTCTGGAGCAGGGCGCCGATGACGCCCGGCTCCCGCTGGGCGAGGGGGCGCATGGCGTTGAAGACGTGGGTACCCAGCGAGGCGCCGGCCTCGATGGCC
>MGOB01000065.1:122404-125490 GCA_001796995.1 Chloroflexi bacterium RBG_16_68_14
CGTCGAAGGTCGCCTCCGTGTGGCCGAGGGCGACGGCCACCGACGCCCTGCGCGCCCCCTCGATCAGCTCGAGCGCGCCGGGCAGCTCGGGCGCCAGGGTGAGGAGCCGCAGCGAGCCTCCGGCCGCGCGCAGGAGCCGCTCGAAGAGGTCCTGTCGCGGCTCCCGGATGAAGCGCTGAGGGTGGGCCCCTCTGCGCACCGGGTTGATGAACGGCCCCTCCAGGTGCGCGCCCAGGATGCGCGCGCCCTCGGGCGGCCTGCGCGCGCCCTCGCTCACGACCGCCAGCGCCCGGGCCATCGCTTCCTCGTCCGCCGTCACCACCGTCGCCAGCATGGAGGTCGTCCCGAACCTCACATGGGCCTGGGCCATGCGCTGGAGCGAGTCGTAGGCCGGCTGCTCGGTCAGGAGGGCGCCGCCGCCGCCGTTGACCTGCAGGTCGACGAAGCCGGGACAGATGATCCGGCCGCCCGCGTCCACTTCCGCATCCGCGCGCTCGGTGGCCACTTCGCTGCGGGGCCCGACGCGGTCGATAACCCCGTCTCTTGCCAGCACCGCCCCGTCCTCGATGGCCTCGAAGGGAGTGAAGACCTCGCCGCCGTAGACCAAGAGCGTTGCCACGCGCTAGCGTCCTCCTTCCCTCACGGCACCAGCACCGCCGCGCCCTGCACCTGACCCTGCTTCAGCCGCACCAGGGCCTCGTTGGCATCGCTGAGCCGGTAGACCTCCGTCTCGACGCGCAGCCCTGCGTCGGCCGCCAGCGCCAGGAACTCGCGGGCGTCCTCCCGGGTGAAGTTGGCGACGCTGCGCACCGTCCGCTCCCAGTAGAGCAGCTCGTAGGGGAACGACGGGATGTCGCTGGCGTGCACCGCGTTCACCACCAACGTGCCCCCACGTCCCAGCCGCGCCAGCGCCGCCGGCACCAGCCAGCCCGCCGGCGCGAAGCTCACCGCCGCGTCCAGCGCCACGCCGGGGTCGTCCTCCGCGCCGCCGGCCCAGGCTGCGCCCAGCTCCCGCGCCAGCCGCCGGTGCGACTCGCTGCGGGTGAACACGTACGTTTCGCAGCCCCATCCGCCGGGGGCGGACGCCACCTGGATCGCCAGGTGCGCCGAGGCGCCGAAGCCGAAGAGACCGAGCCGCCCGCCCGGCTGCACCCCGCTCAGCTTCAGCGCGCGATAGCCGATGATGCCGGCGCACAGGAGGGGCGCCGCCTCCACATCTGAGAACCGCGCCGGCAGCGGGAAGACGAAACGGGCGTCGGCCAGCATCCCTTCGGCGTAGCCGCCGTCCACGTCGCGGCCGGTGAAGCACGCCCGCTCGCACAGGTTCTCGCGACCGCTCGCGCAGTAGGCGCACTCGCCGCAGGTGGAGGCGAGCCAGCCGACGCCGACCCGGTCGCCCACCGAGACGCCCTCGACGCCGTCGCCCAGCGCCTCCACCGTCGCCACCACCTGGTGCCCCAGCACCCGGGGCAGCGGCGACGACAGCTCCCCTTCGACGATGTGCAGGTCGGTGTGGCAGACGGCGCAGGCGAGGACGCGCAGCGCCACCTGGCCCCAGGCGGGCGCCGCTGCCGCTGCCTCGTCCTCGACGAGCCGCCCATCCTCGACCGCGCCCGTCTCGCGCAGGAGCATGCGTCGCATGGCCATGTAGGAGGAGAGCCCCTGGGCTCCGCTACGCCTCCCGCCAGCGCACCTCGTATACCCGCACCGGGTCCTCGAAGCCGCGCAGCGCTACGTCGCCCCGGTCCGAGAAGAGAAACCCCTTCCCCGCCACCAGTTGCCGCACCACATCCGAGGCCAGGATCTCGCCGCCCGCTGCCTTGGTGGCGATGCGATGCGCCACGATCACCGCCGTCCCGAAGAGGTCCTCCTCCTCCACGATGGGCTCGCCAGCGTTCAGACCGATGCGCACCCGTACCGGCTCCGCCGCCGTCTCGTTCTGCTCCGCGAACGCCCGCTGCATCGCCACCGCGCACTCCAACGCCCGCGTCGCCAATGAGAAGGACGCCATGAAGCCGTCCCCCATCGTCTTCACCTCCGAGCCGCCGTGGGCGCGCAGCGCCTCCCGCACGATAGTCTCGTGGGTGCGGAGCACCTCCCGGGCCCTGGCGTCGCCCAGGCGCTGGGTGAGGGAGGTAGAGCCCGCCACGTCGGTGAAGAGGACGGTGCGGAAGGCGCCGGCCTCCGGCGGCTCCGTGGCTGCCGCCTTCGCGCCTTCGCCGAGGAACTCAAGGACGGCGGACGCCAATGCATCCAGGTCCGGCACGACAACCAGACGCGCATCTCCTAGAGCCGCCGCCAGCTTCCTCGCCACCTCCATGTCCGGATATCGGTACGCGCGGACATGCACCACCAACGTTGGTGCCTTCACTTGCGCCAGGAGGTCTGAAACGTCGAACTCGGATACGGCCGCATAGAAGGCCTGCGCCGTCTCTTGCGTGACGCACTCACGAAAGAAGGCGGCCACTTGGCGGGAGCGCTCCTCATCCGACCAGCCAAACAAGACGCGTGCCGCTGTCTCCGTGAAGAGCCCCCAGTCCTTATCCAGGATCCCCACCATTGCCTCGTGTTGTGGGGAACCCTGGTAGTCCGAGGCCCGCGCGTACGAGCTACGCATGACCAGGTGGGATACACGGTCGGGGTGCCGGACGGCGTAGGCCAGAGCCACGGGCCCCGAGTGGTGCGCTGCCCAGAGAGCGAATCTTTCCAGATTCAGGCGATCGACCACCGCCTCCAGGTCGAGCAGCAGAGCGTCCAGGGAGAACTCCTTGATGTCGCGCTCGGAGAGCCCGCTCCCTCGGCTGTCGTACCTGACCAGCTTGGTCGCGCCTAGAAGGCGGTCGTAGATCGCACGTCCCAACGGCTCCTCCCACTCACGTTGGATGTGGCTCCACGGCGCCATGGGCAGGAACACCAGGGGCAGACCCTCCCCCAGTGTCCAGAAGGCGATGCTGACCCCATCGGCGGTCTTGGCGTACTGGATGCGCGGCTCCATCAGCCTTCCTCCCGCCAGCGCACCTCGTACAGGCGCACTGCATCATCGAACCCTTTGGGCACCACATCACCGATGTCCGAGAAGAGGAATC
>MGOB01000066.1:0-238 GCA_001796995.1 Chloroflexi bacterium RBG_16_68_14
CGCAACTGAAGGCCCACCTGCGCCGTCGACTGGCTGCCGAACGTCCCCATGTCCCAGGGGGTGTGGTCGGTGTCGCCCAGGACCACCTCGACAGTGCCCAGGGGCACCCGCAGCTCATCGGCCACCTCCATCGCCAGGCCGCTGCGGATCCCCTGCCCGTACTCCACCTTCCCCGCGTAGGCCGTCGCCGTCCCGTCCGGCCGGACGAGCAGCCAGGTGGCCGTCTGGACGTCCGGCT
>MGOB01000066.1:351-4634 GCA_001796995.1 Chloroflexi bacterium RBG_16_68_14
ATGACGCCTCCCCCGAGATCTCCCGGGCCGCCCGCTCCACCGCCCGCTGGATGCGCTGGTACGCGCCGCAGCGACACATGTTCTCGGCCAGGGCCTCCCGGATCTGGGCGCTGCCCGGCCGCGCCTCCCGGCCCAGGAGCCCGACCGCCGCCATGATGAAGCCCGGAATGCAGTAGCCGCACTGCATCGCAGATTCCTCGACGAAGGCTTCCTGCACGGGATGGAGCTTCCCGTCCCGGGCCAGCCCCTCGATGGTGGTGATCGACCCGCCGGATACTGATCCGACCGTGATCATGCACGCGCGCAGCGGCTGCCCATCGACGAGGACGGTGCATGACCCGCACAGCCCCTCACCGCAACCGTACTTGGCTCCTGTAAGCCCCAGGCCGTAGCGGAGATAGCTCAGCAGGTTGCGGCCCGCGTCCGGCGCCTCCTGCTGCTCGCCGTTCACACGAAGCGATACCACTGGTCCCCCCTTCCGGAGGAGTGTAGCACGTCGGCTTGGGAGAGCCAGAGAACCCTGGAACCTGAGAACCATCGAATCTGGGAACCGGCCGACGGTCCGCAGGCCAAAGGTTCTATGGTTCCATGGTTCGCTCCCGGCTCGTTGCCGCTTCATCCGTCGGCGGTATAGAATGGGGCACCGATGACACCGACCGGAGTGGCAGCCCCGTGAGCGTGCGAAAAGCGGTCATCCTGGCGGCCGGCTACGGCACCCGGATGCTCCCCGCCACCAAGGCCCTGCCCAAGGAGACCCTCCCCCTCGTCGACAAGCCGGTGATCCAGTACACGGTGGAGGAGGCGGTCGCCTCCGGCCTCGATCTGGTCATCATCGTCACCTCCGCCGGCAAGCGAGCGGTGGAGGACCACTTCGACCGCTCCTTCGAGCTGGAGCAGGCGCTGCTGGCGAGGGGCGAGCACGAGCGGCTGGCGGAGATCCGCCGCATCAGCGAGCTGGCCCACATCGCCTACGTGCGACAGCAGGAGCAGCGCGGCATCGGCGACGCCATCCTCACGGCGCGCCCGCTGGTGGGCGATGAGCCCTTCGTCCTCTTCTTCCCAGACGACGTCTTCGTCTCCGACGTGCCGGTAGCCCGCCAGCTCATCGACGCCTTCGAGGCCTACGGCGGGCCGATGCTGACGATGCTGGAGGTGCCGCCCGAGGAGGTGGCGAGCTACGGTATCGCCGAAGCTGACCCGGTGGGCGAGCGCGTGTACCGGGTGCGGTCGCTGGTGGAGAAGCCGAAGCCGGAGGAGGCCCCCTCCAATCTCGCCATCGTCGGCCGCTACGTCCTCACCCCGGCGATCTTCGATGTGCTGGCCGAGACGCCCCCTGGCAAGGGCGGCGAGATCCAGATCACCGACGGCCTGGCCCTCCTACTGCGCCGCCAGCCCGTGTTCGCGTACCGGTTCCAGGGCCGCCGGTACGATACCGGCCGGCCGCTGGGGCTGCTCAAGGCATCGGTGGAGCTGGCGCTCCAGCGCCCGGACATGGGGCCGGAGCTCCGCCGCTACCTGCGCGGCCTGGACCTGAGCGACTGAGGCGAACCATGCGCATCCTCTCCCTGGGCTTCCCCATGCCCGGCCCGTCGGTCGACAATCACACCTTCGCCAACGCGCCGACGTTCTTCGACTACGACGCCCTGGTGGTCGACCCCCAGGCGCTCTCCCGGCTCATCGAGGAGGTGGTGAGCGGGAGCGCGGAGCACACCACCCGGTCGGGCGAGCGGGTGGTGAACGCCCCCACGAGCCCGGACGCCGTCGGCCTGGCCGACCTGCTGCGCGACCGCCAGGAGGAGACGGCGCGGCTGCTCGCCCGCGGCGGCCTCGTCGTCTGCTTCGCCTATCCCAACGTCGTCCACCACCAGGTAGCCTCCTTCACCGGCTGCGACCGCTACTTCTGGCTGCCGGCGCCCCCAGGCCTCCAGTACCGGGAGCCCTTCCTCCGCCGGGGCACCGGCTCTGAGATCATCCCCACGGAGCACGACCACCCCTTCGGGCCCTTCGTCCACCAGTTCCGCGGGAAGCTGGCCTACCAGGCCTACTTCGCCGACGACGCGCCTGGCTTCCCCGACCTGTCGGGGCGCGTCTTCGCTCGCAGCGCCGGCGGCGCCGCCGTCGCCCTCGAGCTCTCCCTCGGCCGGGGCCGGGCGGTCTTCCTGCCGCCGCCCGTCCGCCCGCCCAGCGGCGACCAGCGCTACGCTTATTCCAACGCCCTCCAGGACGCCATCCGCCACACCCTACGCCTGGCGGCGACCTCCGGCCCGCCTGCCTGGCTGCACGAGCACGAGCTGCCCGGCCTGAGCGAGCGACTGGCCGCCCGCGACGAGGCCGAGCGCCAGGTGGCCCAGGCACAGGACGCGCTGACAGCGGCCGAGGAGCGCGTCCAGGAGCTGGACCGCTACCGGCGCCTCCTCTGGCAGGAGGGCAAGTACGGGCTGGAGGAGCCCGTGCGCGATGCCCTCGCCCTGCTGGGCTTCCGGCTGGTCCCACAGGATATCGATACGCCCGCCCAGGTTCATCTCGAGGTCGGCCGGCGCGGCCAGCAAGTCGCCCTGCTGGAGGTGGAGGCGAGCGACGAGGCGGTGGGCATGGACGGCCACTATCGGTTGCGCCGCCGGCTGGAGGAGGCCATCGCCGGGGGCAAGCCCAAGCGAGGCCTGCTCATCATCAACGGTTACCGGACGCAGCCGCCGTCCCAGCGGGCCGCCCAGTACCAGGACGCCCTGCGCGTCGCGGCGGAGAGCCTGCGCTACTGCGTGACCACCACGGAGCAGCTCTTCCACGCCTGCCGCGCCGCCCTGGAGGGCGACGAGGCGACGGTGCACGCCTTCCGGGAACGGCTGCTGACGACCGAAGGCGTACTGAAGGAGGACTAGCGGAATAGAACCTGAGAACCCTTGAACCTTGGAACCAACTCTTCAGCAGATCGGTTCCAAGGTCCTAAGGTTCACGAGCTGCCAAGGAGGTCCGGTATGGCAAGCGTTTCCCCCTGGGCCCTCATCCTCGGCGCCTCCAGCGGCTTCGGCGAGGCGACCTCGCTGGAGCTGGCGCGCACCGGCTACCACATCTTCGGCGTGCACCTGGACCTGCGCGCCACTCTCCCCAACGCCCAGCGCATCCAGGAGGAGATCCGGTCGCTGGGGCGCGAGGCGCTCTTCTTCAACGTCAACGCCGCCGACGCGGAGAAGCGCGCCTCCGTCATCGAGGCGATCGAGGAGCGGCTGCGCCAGGACGGCGACGAGGCGTTCGTGCGCGTCTTCCTCCACTCCCTCGCCTTCGGCACCCTCCTGCCCTACATCGCTGCCCGTCCAGCAGGCAAGGCTGACTCGCCCAAGAACGCCATCAGCCAGAAGCAGATGGAGATGACGGTGGACGTGATGGGGCACAGCCTGGTCTACTGGGTGCAGGGCCTGGTGGCGCGCAACCTGATGCGGCGGGGCAGCCGCATCTTCGCCATGACCAGCTCCGGCTCGACGCGGGTGATCCGCTCCTACGGCGCCATCTCCGCCGCCAAGGCCGCGCTGGAGTCGCACATCCGGCAGCTCGCCTTCGAGCTGGCGCCACTAGGCATCACCGCCAACGCCATCCGCGCCGGCGTCACCGATACCCCGGCGCTGCGGCGCATCCCGGAGGGGCCGGAGCTGCTGGCCCGCCTGCGGGAGCGCCACCCCGCCGGCCGCACGACGACGCCGCAGGACGTCGCCCGCGCCATCGCCGCCCTGGCGGACGAGCGGCTGGAGTGGATGACCGGCAACGTCATCGGCGTGGACGGGGGCGAAGACCTGACGGCATGAAGCGCTTGATTCGCCCATGCGAGGACAGCGACTTCGAAGCGATCTACATCGTCATCAATGACGCTGCCCAAGCGTACCAAGGGGTCATCCCTCCGGACTGCTGGAAGGAACCGTACATGTCCAAGGAGGAGCTTGGGCAGGAGATCGCCGAGGGCGTGAGCTTCTCGGGATACGAAGAAGAGGGCGAAGTTCTTGGGGTGATGGGCATCCAGCACGTCCGAGATGTCACACTCATCCGGCACGCATACGTGCGCACCGCCAGACGGCGCCAGGGCGTGGGCGGGGAGCTGCTAGCAGCCCTACGGGAGCAAACGACTCGCCCCCTGCTGGTCGGCACGTGGGCGGACGCCGCCTGGGCGATCCGCTTCTACCAGAAACACGGCTTCCGACTGGTTTCCCAGGAAGAGAAGGACAGTTTGCTGAGAAGGTACTGGACGATCCCCGACCGTCAGATCGAAAGTTCTGTAGAAGCCGATCGCCCAGGCG
>MGOB01000066.1:4690-6903 GCA_001796995.1 Chloroflexi bacterium RBG_16_68_14
CAGCTCCTCGGCCGGGCAGGCAGGGCCGACATCACTCCCATGGAGCAGCACAGTATGGCTGAGCGTTCGCACTTCTACGGGCTGATCATTTGCGCCGTCAGCATCCTGACCGCCGTCACCTTCCTGACGGGGGTGCTGCGCCGGAGCTACTGGGCGCTGGCGCTCCCCGTCACCGGTGGCTTCCTGGGGGCGCTCTACGTCGCCTTCTGGATCGGGCGCGCCCTTATCGCCACGCCCATCGAGCCGCCCGCCGACGACTAGCAGCGCCGGACCGCCTCCGACCGCACCTCCTGGTAGAGCGCCTGCGTGCGCAGCGCCGTCTCCCGCCACGAGAAGTGGTCGACGATGCGCCGCCGGGCCTCCTGGCCCAGCCGCTGGCGCAGTTCAGCGTCGTCCATCAGCCTCTCGATAGCGTCCGCCAGCGCGGAGGCGTCGCCCGGCGGCACCAGCAGGCCGCTGACGCCGTCCTCGATCACCTCCGGGAAGGCGCCCGCCGTCGTCGCCAGCACCGGCGTCCCGCAGGCCATCGCCTCCGCCGCCGGCAGCCCGAACCCCTCGTACAGGGAGGGCGAGACCACCAGCGTCGCCTGGTTGTACAGCCGCACCAGCTCCTCGCGGCTGAGGCGGCCGGTGAGGGTGACCCGGTCCTCGATCCCCAGCTCGTGAGAGAGCATCGGCACCAGGAAGGCGTTGGGGCGGTCCACCACCGTCAGCCGGAAGTGGCGCCGGCCCTTGAGCAGCGCCAGCGCCTCCAGCAGGTAGCGCGCCCCCTTGTTGCGGTCGTCGGAGTTGCCGACGTAGAGGAGGCTGTCCGGTCGCTTGGGCACCTCCAGCGGGCGGAAGGCCTCGGTGTCCACGCCGTCGTAGATGACGGCGACCTGCTCCGGCGGCAGACGGAACAATCGCATGACGGAAGCCGCCGATGCCTGCGAGCCGGTGATGATCCGGTCCATCCGGCGGGCCACGAGCTCCTGCATGAAGAAGGGGTAGAAGCGCGCCCAGCGGATCTTGTCGTTGAAGGTGCGCGCCAGGCGGATGCTGTTCTCTCGGTCCACCTGGAGGGGGTGGTGGATGTTGGCGACGACCGGCAGCCCGTTCGCCCTGGTAAGCAGCGTGCCGTAGCCCAGCCCCTGCACGTCGTGGACGAGGTCGAAGTGGTGCGTCTCGGCCAGCTCCCGCAGCTTGAGGTACGCCCGGAAGCTGAAGGCCGCCATGACCGAAAAGAAGCCGAAGCGGCTGGTCGCGATCTCGTAGAAGTTGATCGGGTGGAAGAAGCTGACGGGGTGGCGGCCGAAGAAGAAGAAGCGGCCGGTCTCCAGCAGCCGGTAGATGCTGTAGTTCCGCAGCTTGTGCACCCGCACCCCATCGACCAGCTCCGCGTAGGGCGGCCCGGCGATGACGTGCACCTCGTGCCCCAGCTCCACCAGCTCGCGGGTGAGATGGTGGGCGTAGATCCCCTGGCCGCCGGAGTACATACTCCCCTGGTGGAGGAGAAAGCAGACCTTCACCGCACCAGCTCCAGCGGCGGCGACACCGCCCCGCGGCGACCGCACGCCTCCTCATAGATGGCGGTCATCGCCTCGGCGGTGCGGCGCCAACTGAACCGCCCCCGCCCCCGCCGCGCCCCTGCCTCCCCCATCTCCCGGCACCGCCCAGGATCCTCCAACAGCTCCCGGATCGCCTCCGCCAGCGGCTCCACCCGCCCCGCAGGCACCAGCAGACCGCTCACCCCATCCTCCACGATCTCCCGCAATGCCCCCGCCTGCGTCGCCACCACCGGCGTCCCGCAGGCCACCGCCTCCGCCGCCGGCAGCCCGAAGCCTTCGTACAACGACGGCGACACCAGCAACTGCGCCCGGTTGTACTGGTGTACTAGCTCCTCGGTGGTGAGGCTGTCCAGGAACGTCACCCGCTCCTCCAGCCCGAACTGGCGCGCCAGGAGCGGCGACCGCTTCGCCCAGGCCCGCTGCACCACCACCAGGCGGAAGGAGACCGACGGCGCCAGCTCGCGCAGCGCGAGCAGCAGGTAACGGAACCCCTTGTTTCCGTCCTCCGTGTCGCCCACGAAGAGGAGGCGCCCCGGCTCCGGCTCGATGTCCGGCAGCCGGCGGAAGGTGGCCGCATCGACCCCGTTCCAGACCACAGCCACCCGCTCTTCGGGCAGGCCGAAGGCGCGAGCGACGGCGCGCGCCGCCGTCGGAGAAACAGCGACC
>MGOB01000066.1:6909-10479 GCA_001796995.1 Chloroflexi bacterium RBG_16_68_14
TCGACGCGGCGGACGACGAAGTGCTGCATGAAGAACGGGTAGAAGAGGGCGGCCCGTACCTGCTCGGCCACCGAGCGCGCCTCACGGATGCGGTTCGCCCGGTCGACGGCCAGCGGGTGGTGCACCGTCGCCACCACGGGCAGGCCCAGCGCCTTGATGAGCAGCGTGCCGTAGCCCAGCACCTGATTATCGTGGACGACGTCGAACCGGTGCTCCGGCAGCAATCGGCGCAGGCGATGGTAGGCCCGGATGCTGAAGGCGCCCATCACCGAAAACATGCCCAGCCGGGTGGTGACCAGCTCACCGAAGTTGAGGGGATGGAAGGGGTCCAGCAGCGGTCGGCCGTAGAAGAAGCGACGGCCGGTGGCCAGCAGCCGGTGGTAGTTGTAGCTCCTCACCCGGTGGAGCTGCACGCCGCCCGAGAGCTCCGGATAGGGAGGCCCGGCGATGACGTGCACCTCGTGCCCCAGCCCGACCAGCTCGCGGGCCAGGTTGCTGAGGTAGACGCCCTGCCCGCCCGAGAACATGCTCCCCTCATGGAGGAGAAGACAGACCTTCATGACAGCGGGGTCGGCTCGGCCTCGCGAAGGGGGGAAGCGACGTCAGCCGGGCGGCGCAGGCCCAGCACCTCCTCGTAGAGCGCCAGCGTCTCCTCGGCCGTGCGGTGCCAGTTGAACCGCTCCCGCACCCGCCGCGCTCCCGCCTCCCCCATCTCCCGGCACCGCTCAGGATCCTCCAGCAGCTCCCGGATCGCCTCCGCCAGCGGCTCCACCTGCGCCGCCGGCACCAACAGCCCGCTCACCCCGTCCTCCACGATCTCCCGCAGCGCCCCCGCCTGCGTCGCCACCACCGGCGTCCCGCAGGCCATCGCCTCCGCCGCCGGCAGCCCGAAGCCCTCGTACAGCGACGGCGATACCAATAGCTGCGCCCGGTTGTACTGGTGTACCAGCTCCTCGGTGGTGAGCTGCTCCAGGAAGGTGGCCCTGCCCTGGAGGCCCAGCTCCTGGATCAGGCGGGGCGCCTCGCGCGAGCCGGGCCGGTGCACCACCCTCAGGTGGAAGGGCGTCTTGCCGCGCAGCAGGCTTAGCGCCTCCAGCAGGTAGCGGAAGCCCTTGTTCTTGTCTTCGGTGTGGCCGACGAAGAGGATGCGGTGGGCCTCCCGCTCGACGTCGGGCAGCGGCCGGAAGACGTCCGGATCGACGCCGTCATAGATGACGCGAATGTGTTCCGGCGGCAGGCCGAAGGCGCGGGCGACGGAAGCGGCGGAGCTGGCCGAGCCCGTGATGATCTTGTCGACCCGCTTCGCCACCCAGCGCTGCATCACCCAGGGGAACCAGAGGAGCCGCGAGACGAGCTTGCCCAGCGTGCGCGCCTGGAGCAGCTCGTTGGTGCGGTCGATCTGGAGCGGGTGGTGGATGTTGGCCACCACCGGCCGGCCCCGCTCCTTCATCAGCCAGATGCCGTAGCCCAGCGTCTGGTTGTCGTGGATCAGGTCGAAGGGGCCGCCGTCGCGCTCCAGCTCGTTGAGCTTGTGGTAGGCGCGCAGGCTGAACATGTTCAGGAGCGAGGTAAGCGTGTAGCGCGTCGTGGCGAACTCGAACAGGTTCACCGGGTGGAAGAAGAGGAGGGGGTGCGTGCGATAGGCGTACTCGTTGTAGTTATCCAGGTAGCTCCAGAAGCTGAAGGTCTTGAGCTTGTGGAGGTGTACGTCCGGAGCGACGCGGGGATAGGGCACCCCGGCGATGACGTGCACCTCGTGGCCCATGCGGGCCAGCTCGCGGCTGACGTAGTGCAGGTAGACGCCCTGCCCGCCCGAGTACATGTGCCCCTGGTACTGGATGAAGCAGATCCTCACTGCGGCTGCTGCTCCAGCTTGCGGCCGTAGAGGACGATGCTCTTGGGCAGGATGCGGTTGCCGAGGGCGTCGCACCAGGCGAGGATGCGCCAGGTGCGGTGGGAAGGCGTGTCCAAGAGCCAGCGCAGGCTCCGCGTGATCCGCCCCGACTTCCCCCACTCCCGGTCGATAGTCGAGTGGGCGAGCCAGCGCACCGCCTCCAGGGACTGGCGGAACTGGACCGCGAAGGGCTCGGCCCCGCTCTCCCGCAGGAGCCGCTTGATCTCCTTGCGCCGGTAAATGCGGACGTGGCCGCCGGGCGTGTTGCGGTAGCGCGGCGAGAACTTCCAGAGCAGCCGCTCCGAGTACTCGTCCGGCACGCTCACCACCAGCACCCCGCCCGGCCGGAGCACCCGCACCAGCTCCCGCGCCACCGCCCGGTCGTCCGGCACGTGCTCCAGCGTCTCCGTGCAGAACACGTAGTCGAAGAAGCCGTCGGCGAAGGGGAGGTACTCGCCCACGCCCTGCACGAGCTGCCACTCGGCCACCACGGGCCGCTGGAGCGCGGTGAGCTTGAAGAGGTAGGCCGTCTTGTGCAGGTCCTCCCGGGCCATGTCCAGCCCGACGAAGAGGCCGGGAGACCGGCTCAGCTCCAGCAGGTGCCGGCCGGTGCCACATCCCACGTCCAACAACCGCGTCTCCGGCGTCAGCTCCAAGAGTCGCGGGTCGATGGCCTGATAACGATCAACCACGGCGATATCTCAGCGGCCGCGCCCGTAGGAGCGCGGTCACCCTCCCCGCTCCAACGTCCCCGCCTCCTGCGCCTGCCGCTGGGACGCCGCCGCTTCGCGGGCGCCATTGGCAGCGGGCTTCCTGCTGTAGAGGATCATGTCTTTTCCGACGACGAGGTTCGCCATCGCCTCGATGCGCTCCAGCAGAGGTACCCGCGTCGCATGGTACCAGTTGATGAAGCGGAGCATGGTGCGGGGCAGCAGGCGCCGCTCGTTGTTCTTCCCGAAGACGCAGCGCAGGAACCAGTAGACAGACTGGAAGGCATGGCGATAGCGCGTGGTATGGAGATCGAACCCCTGCTCGCGCAGGTAGCGAGCCATCTCGCCCGGCCGGTAGACGCGTACGTGGCCGCCGGGCGTGTGCCAGTACTCCCAGGAGAGCGTCCAGAAGACCCGCTCCGGCCCGTAGCGGGGCACGCTGACCGCCACCTGGGCGTTGGACTTGGCCACCCGATAGAGCTCCCGGATACCGGCCTTGTCGTCCGGGATGTGCTCCAGCACCTCGGTGCAGATCACCTTATCGAAGGCGCCCTCCCGGAAGGGCAGGTGCTGGCCATCGGCCACCAGGAAGTCGGCCCAGCCGGCTATGCCTTCCTTCTCCTGCCGGGTGTACCGATCGTAGGGCGGGGCGCCCTCCGGCGCCCGGAGGAAGTAGCGGGCCCGGCGCAACTCGTCCACGTCGACATCGACGGAGACGACGCGGCAGGGCCAGCGGCATGCCTCGATGGTATGGCGGCCGTTGCCGGAGCCCAGGTCCAGCATCCAGTCGCCGGCCTGGAGCCGGAGGTGTCGGCGGAAGTCGATGGTGACGATCTTGTCTGGCACCGTCGCTCCTTCTAGTCAGCTCTGCCCTTTCGGGCGGAGCTGAAGCGTGTTCACGGCCGGCGCTCCTCCGGTGCCGCCCTGTGCCGCCGCCTCAGCCATTCGGCGGCGGGTTCGCCTGTC
>MGOB01000066.1:10533-17748 GCA_001796995.1 Chloroflexi bacterium RBG_16_68_14
AGCCGGAGCGATACGCGCGCCGGCAGGAAGCCGAGCCCGCCGGCGGGCGTCACCTCGGCCAGCACCACGCCACCGGAACGCATGTTGGCGAAGTCGAAGGCAGCGGCGTCCAATTCTTCCCGGCGGCAGGGAAGAAAGTGGTCGCCCTCCCGCCGGTAGTAGGCCACCGAAAGTGGCCGGTAGCCGGCTGTGAGGCGGCGGAACGCCGCCCGGTCATAGACCCGGAGCCAGGCCGAGACGGCCCTCCGCCCGAAGGGCGCCGTCACCAGCAGGCGCCCGCCCGGCCGCAGCAACCTCCGCAGGTGGCGCATCGCCACCTCGTCGCCGAACTCGTCCGGGCCCTGGCCGTACACGTCCAGGCCGATGTGCTCGATGGTGGAGACGCAGGTGACGACATCGAAGCTGCCCGGCCGGAAGGGGGCGCGCATCAGGTCGCCCCGGACGACGGCGATGCCCGGCTGAGGGGGCGTGGGTCGCAGGTCGATGGCGTAGACGGAGCAACCGGCGGGCAGGTCGCGCAGGAAGCGGCTGGTGGCGGAGCCCACATCCAGCACCCGTTCGCCCGGCCGGACCTTCGATACCGCCCACGGCTCCTCGACCACACGGTCGGTGACCACAGCCTCGAAGTGCTTGGTGCTGGGGTATTCGGCGGTCATGGCCTGGGTGCTTGGACTACCGTCCTTCGGCCCATGTCTGCGGAGTATAGCGCATGGGCTCTCTCCGCTCCACCGACCCCGGCGCGGCTCCGTTGAACGGAACGAGATAGGATGTTACCATGCCGAGCGCCCACGCACGAACGTGACCTTTCTTGGGAGAGAGCGGAGCGCATGAGCCAGCAGAGCGCCGAGGAAGCCGCCCACGCCCAGGCCCGTGCCCTCATCGCCGGCGACTTCGGGACGGCCATCCGGGGGATGACGCCGGAGGCGCTGGCGAGGGCGATGGCGGTAGGCAACACCACCTGGACCGTCACCGGCTACGAGCTGGGGGCCCGGGAACGGGATGGAGACGACTACATGTTCGATGTCGCGCTCCAGACGGACCTGGGGACCCTCACCCTGCGCGAACGCTTTCGCCAGATCGACGGTCAGTGGAAGATGGTGGATATCGAGCGCGTCGGCCCGCTGCCCGGCGCCTAGGGGCCGGCTCGACGGTACGGCGACGGGGCCCCTCTATGATGCGCTCGACGGCACGGCAGCGGCTTGGGAGGCGGGCTGGGGGCGCCCCAGCAGCTCTTCATACACGGCCAGCGTCTCCGCCGCCGCCTTCCGCCAGTTGAAGCGCTCCAGGATCGACTCCCGTCCTGCCCTGCCCAGCCGATCGCGCAATTCCGGGTCCTCCATCAGCAGGCGGATGGCGTCGGCCAGGGCGCGGGAGTCGCCGGGCGGCACCAGCCAGCCCGTCTCATCGTGGTCGATGACCTCCGGGAAGGCGCCGCCGGTGGTGGCGAGCACCGGCGTGCCGCAGGCCATCGCCTCCGCCGCCGGCAGCCCGAACCCCTCATACAGGGAGGGCGAGACCACCAGCGTCGCCTGGTTGTACAGCCGCACCAGCTCCTCGGTGGAGAGATGGCCGGTGAAGTGCACCCGTGACGAGAGACCGTACTGGTCGACCAGCCGGGGCACCAGCTTCAGCCGCTTCCGCTCGTGGTCGACCAGGGCCAGGTGGTAGTCGCGCCGGTCCTGGCCCAGCAGGTGGAGCGCCTCGATCAGGTAGCGGGCGCCCTTGTTGCGATCCTCGGAGTTGCCCACATAGAGGATCAGGCCGGGCTGCCGCTCCACCTCGGGCAACGGGCGGAACTGGCCGGAATCGATACCGTTGTGGATCACCCGCACCCGCTCCGGCGCCAGTCCGAAGGCCTCCTGCACCGCCCGCCGCGTGGTATGGGAGACGACGATCACCCGCGGGAGCCGTCGCGCCACCACCTGCTGCATCACCCAGGGCGACCAGAGGATGCGCCGCGCCATCTCGTACACGCTGCGCGACTGTCGCAGCGCGTTCTGGAGGTCGATAGTGAGGGGGTGGTGGATGGTCGCAACCATGGGAAAGCCGGAGGCCTGCATGAGCCAGGTGCCGTAGCTGAGCGTCTGGTTGTCGTGCACGATGTCGAAGCGGTGCGTGCGGGACAGCTCCCGTAGCTTCAGCCACGCCCGTACGCTGAAGGTGAGGAGCAGCGACGAGAGGGCGATGCGCGTGGAGACGAACTCATAGAAGTTGACCGGGTGGAAGTGGGTGAGCGGGTTCCGCTCGAAGAGGAAGTTCTGCTTCTCGTGGTGGAAGCTCCAGTAGCTGTGCGTCTCCAGGTTGTGGCCGACGACGCTCTCGTCAAGGGTGGGATAGGGCGGGCCGGCCAGCACATGCACCTCGTGCCCCATGCGGGCCAGCTCCCGGGTCAGGTAGTAGAGGTAGATACCCTGCCCCCCGGAGTACATGTTGCCCTGGTACATGATGAAGCAGATCTTCATGCAGGGAAGCCTCGCCGCACCGTCTCCTCAGATTCGAATCCTAGTGTAGCATACGGGCGAGGGCGGCCTCAGACAGATGTCCGCAGCACGTCGACGCCACCCCCGCCTCGTTGCCTGAGGCGGGGAAGCGATGCTAGGCTGGCAGGCGATAGTTCGCTGGCCGCTGATACCATGCCTTGGGTTCCCGTTGGCGATGCTCGTCTCTACTATCAGGCCCGTGGGAAGGGGCCGGCCCTGGTCTTTGCCCACGGCGCCGGCGGCAACCATCTGAGCTGGTGGCAGCAGGTACCCCACTTCGCCCGCCGCTACCGCTGCGTCGCGTTCGACCAGCGCGCCTTCGGCCGCTCCCTCGATGCACCCGGAGGGGCGGGGCGGCGCGCCTTCGCTGACGACCTGCGCCAGCTCCTGGACCACCTCAGCATCGAGCGCGCGGCCATCGTCGCCCAGTCGATGGGCGGGCGGACAGCCGTGGGCTTCGCCGCGCGGAACCCGGGGCGCGTCCGGGCGCTGGTGCTGGCCGGCACCACCGGCGGCGCCGTCGACGACCAGCTCCGCGCGGCGCAGGACGAGCACCGGCGCAGCCCGACCGGACGGCGCTCCCTGGCCCTACGCGCCGTCTCCCCCCGCCTGCGGCGCGAGCGTCCCGACCTGGCCCACCTCTACCGGCTCATCGCCGGGCTGAACCCGCCCCGACCGCGGGACTTCCTGGCCCCCATCCCCGGCTACCGCGGCAGCTCAGCCCAGGCCCTCGCCTCCCTGGGCATCCCCATCCTCTTCCTGGTGGGCGAGGACGATACCATCACCCCACCGCACATCGTGCGGCGGGCCCACCAGAACGTCCCCGGCTCCCGGTTCGAGGTCATCGAAGGGGCCGGCCACTCCGCCTATTTCGAGCGGGCGGAGGCCTTCAACCAGCGCGTGGCGCGCTTCCTGGAGGAGGCCGGCTGGGCGGCGCAGCCGCAGTAGCAGGGGCGGTTCGCGAACCGCCCCTACCACCGGATCATATTGCCGCCATCGACGACGACGGTCTGGCCGGTCACGAAGTCCGCCCCCTCGATGAGGCCGAGCACCACCTGGGCGATGTCCTCCGGCGTGGCGACGCGGCCCAGCGGCGTCTGCTCCGCCGTCCGCTGCCTGGCCGGCTCGAAGAGAGGGCCCAGCCCTTCGCGCAGCCAGCGGGTATCGATGAAGCCGGGAGCGACGCAATTCACTCGCACCTGGGGCGCCAGCACCCGCGCCAGCGCCACCGTCAGGTTGATGAGGCCGGCCTTGGAGGCGGCGTAGGCGATGGAGCTGCCCACCGCCCTGATGCCGGCCACCGAGGCGATATTGACGATGGCGCCTTCGCCGGCCTCCTTCATCGGCCCGGCCACCGCCCGGGCGCAGAAGAAGGGGCCCTTCAGGTTCACCGCCAGGATGCGGTCCCAGTGCTCCTCCGTCAGGCCCTCCAGGTCGGCGAAGTTGACGAAGGCGGTAGCGGCGGCGTTATTCACCAGCACCTGGATGGAGCCGAAGGCGTCCAGGGCGCGCTCCACCATCGACCGCACCTCCCGGTCCTGGGAGACGTCGGCCCGCACCAGCAGCGCCTTCGTTCCCAGCCGCTCCACCCGGGCGGCAGTCTCCAGCGCCTCCTGCTCCGAGCGGGAGTAGTTGACCACCACGTTAGCGCCCCGCTTCGCCAGCTCCAGGGCGGTAGCCCGGCCTACCCCGACGGCGGAGCCGGTAACGATAGCGGTCTTGCCGGAAAGCTGCACCGGGATATTCCTCGCAGATTGATGGGAGGCCGGCCGTTCAGCCGCCAACACTATCGTCGAGCAGTCGACTTCCGTCAAGCGCAGGTCTCCGCACAGGCGCGACGGCGAAAGCGCGAGGAAGGGGCCCGGAGGTCACGCTGGGGGGAGCCCTTAGCCTTGCCAGCGCCCGTTTGTCTCCGTCGCGGCCGAGCGCTCCGGCCCTGGCGGCAGTTGCACAGAAAGGGCCAGTATGTTAACGTGAAGCTGCGTGGGGCCCCCCCCACGCAGGCCCCGAGTAGCCGCCACTGCTCGGGGCCTCACCATCTCCTCGACATGGTCGATACTTCTCCGCTTGCTGGTTGCCGCCCGTACAGGGGAGCGGTAGAATCGCGTTCGTAGCGGTGCGCGTCCAGGCAGGAGCAGAGTTCCAGCAGGGAGAGCATGGGAAACCCCGGATCCAAAGCTAACCTGAAGGGCCTGGTGCTCGCGGGAGGGAAGGGCACCCGCCTGCGCCCCCTCACCTACACCGGCGCCAAGCAGCTCGTCCCCCTCGCCAACAAGCCCATCCTTTTCTACGCCATCGAGCACCTGGTGGCCAGCGGCGTCACCGACCTCGGCATCGTCGTCGGCGAAACGAAGGAGCAGGTGATTGAGGCGGTGGGCGACGGCTCCCGTTTCGGCGGCCGCGTCACCTACATCGACCAGCCCGCGCCCCTGGGCATCGCCCACGCTGTCCAGGTCTCGCGGGAGTTCCTTGGAGACGCGCCCTTCGTCCTCTTCCTGGGGGACAACTTCATCAAGGAAGGGATCGCCCCCTACGTGGAGCGGTTCCGCGCCGGCTGTTACAACTGCCTAGTGCTCCTCTGCCCCATCGACCGGCCCCAGGACTTCGGCGTCGCCGAGCTGGAGGGCGAGCGGCTGGTACACGTCGTCGAGAAGCCGCAGACACCGCCCTCCAACCTGGCCGTCATCGGCATCTACTTCTTCGACTCCCACGTCTTCGACGCTGTCCGCCGCATCCAGCCCTCGGCCCGGGGCGAGCTGGAGATCACCGACACCATCCAGCGGCTCATCGACGACGGCCTCGACGTCCAGGCGCAGGTCATCGAAGGCCGCTGGATCGACACCGGCAGGCACGACGACCTGCTGGAGGCGAACCACCTCATGCTGGAGGACCTGGAGCCGGATCTGCTGGGGAGCTACGACGAGGCATCGACCATCCAGGGCCGGGTGGTGCTCCAGGAGGGTTCGGAGGTGGTGAACAGCCGCATTCAGGGGCCGGCCATCATCGGCGAGCGCACGCGCATCGTTAACGCATACGTAGGGCCCTTCACCTCCATCTACCACGATTGCCTCATCGCCGATACCGAGATCAGCGGCAGCGTCGTGCTGGAATACACCCGCATCGAGGACGTGGGCCAGCGCATCGAACACAGCCTCATCGGCCGGAACGTGGAGCTGCGAGGCCACGAACGGCGGCCCCACGGCTACACCCTGATCCTGGGCGACTTCAGCAAGCTACACATGCCATGAACACCGGGCTGAAACCTCTCGGTTCGAAGGTTCTATGGTTCCAAGGTTCAACGCAGATCGGAACCAGTGAACCTTTGAACCCTGGAACCAGCAGACGTTAGGAGACCGGCGTGCGCACTATCCTGGTCACGGGCGGCGCCGGGTTCATCGGCAGCAACTTCATCCATCACCTGCTGCAGAAGTACGACTACCGGGTCGTCAACCTGGACAAGCTGACCTACGCCGGCAACCTGGACAACCTGCGCGATATCCAGGACGACCCGCGCTACCGCTTCGTCCACGGCAACATCTGCGACAGCCAGCTGGTGGGCCGGGTGATGGCCGAGGTCGACGCCGTCGTCCACTTCGCCGCCGAGAGCCACGTGGACCGCTCGATTGTGGACCCGGGCGCGTTTATCCAGACCGACGTCTACGGCACCTTCGTGCTCTTAGAGGCGGCCCGGCAGCGCGGCGTCGAGCGCTTCCTCCACGTGTCGACCGACGAGGTGTACGGCCAGTCGCTGCCGGGCCAGCGCTTCACCGAGGACGACCCCTTCCGCCCGCGCAGCCCCTACGCGGCGAGCAAAGCGGGCGGCGAGCTCCAGTGCCGCGCCTTCATCGAGACGTACGGCCTGCCCATCGTCATCGCGCGGCCGGCCAACAACATCGGGCCGCGCCAGTACCCGGAGAAGGCGGTGCCCCTCTTCATCACCAACGCCCTGGATGACCAGCCACTGCCGGTCTACGGGCAGGGCCTTCAGGTACGCGACCGACTCTACGTCGAGGACCACTGCGAGGCGCTCGACCTGCTCCTCCACTGGGGCGAGCTCGGCGAGGCCTACAACATCAGCGCCGACAACGAGCGCCCGAATATCGAGGTGGCGGAAACGATCCTGGAGCTGCTGGAGAAGCCGAAGAGTCTCATCCGCTTCGTGGAGGACCGGCCCGGCCACGACCAGCGCTACAGCATGGACTCCGCAAAGATGCGGGCGCTGGGCTGGTCGCCCAGGCACGACTTCACCGCCGCCATCGAGAAAACCGTCGCCTGGTACCGGGAGAACCGCTGGTGGTGGGAGAAGGTGAAGTCGGGCCAGTACCAGGAGTACTACCAGCGCATGTACGGCCGCCGGCTGGCGGAAGCCAAGCCCTACGAGGGCTGATGCGCGGGGCGACACGGATGCAGGAAGCGCCCTCCGCCCCGGTCACGATAGCGTAGCCATGCGCGTCCTCATCACCGGCGCGGGCGGACAGCTCGGGCGCGACCTCCAGGTCGCTTTGGCTAGCCACGAGGTACGCGCCCTCTCCCATTCCCAGCTCGACATCACGGACGCGCCCGCCGTCCAAGAGGCCCTCGATACCTTCAGGCCCGGGGTCGTGCTCCACGCCGCCGCCCTCACCGATACCACCCGCTGCGAGCGGGAGCCCGAGACCGCCCACCTCGTGAACGCGGTGGGCGCTCGCAATGTGGCCGTCGCCTGCGCCCACGTCGGCGCGGCGATGGCCTACGT
>MGOB01000066.1:17860-19257 GCA_001796995.1 Chloroflexi bacterium RBG_16_68_14
AGGCCTTCCTGACGCAGCACTACATCGTGCGGACGGCGTGGCTCTACGGGCAGCGCGGCAACCACTTCGTCGCAAAGGTCTTGCGGGCGGCGGAAGGCGGCGAGCTGACCGGCGTGGTGGACGAGGTGGCCACTCCCACCTGGACGCGCGACCTGGCGCACGCCCTGGCCCGGCTGGTGGAGACGGGCCTCTACGGCGTCTACCACCTGACCAACGCCGGGCAGGCCTCGCGTTACCAGTGGGCGAAGGCGATCCTGCGCCTGGCAGGCAAGTCGGGTGTGCGGCTGCGGCGAGTCACCACCCGCGAGTATCGCGCCTCGCTCCCGGCCGACGCTGTCGTGCCCGACAAGCCGCCCTTCTCCGTGCTGCGGAACCTGGCCGCCGCCAGCCTCGACATCGAGCTACGCCCCTGGCAGAAGGCGCTCCGTGAGTACTTCGCCACCGTGGGGTAGCGCTCTCTCGCCGGCCTGCCGCGACCCGCGACCCCGGGGAGGGCGGGAGAGGGGAGGCAGGGGCTACCCGAGGAGCCCCGCCTCCCGCTGGAGGATGAGCGCCGCATCGATGGAGTTGACCGCGCCGTCGCCGTTCATGTCCGCGTTCTGCGAGCAGGGCAGCGCGTCGATAAGGTCCGCCTCCAGTTGGAGGACGAGCGCGGCGTCGATAGAGTTGACGTTGCCATCGCAGTTGGCGTCGCCGGGAAGCCCAGCCGGCGTCGGCGTCGGCTGGGGCTCTTCCGTGCAGGTGACGCTGCCGTCCTCGGTGGCCGTGCTCGCCCTGATGTCCTGCGGGTAGCCCAGAGTGGCATCAGCGAACACCCTCAAGGTGGGGACGAGGCTGGTCGTGCCGACACTCTCGCAGGCGAAGGTGATGCTGGCGAAAGTGATGTCTCCTTCCAGGCCGAAGATATCGACGCCGGTCACCCGGACAGTATTCTCGGCGTAGGCCGCGTTGCAGATGCCGCCGTGCTGGGCGGTGCAGTCCACCACCCTTGCCACGGCTGGGTCGTAGACGACATCGATGGTCCAGGCGCCCAGCCCCGGCGCGCCGATGTCGAGCGCCTCCATCTCCACCGTCCCCTCCTGCCCGAGACCGATGGTCAGCGAGCCGACGCGGACCGTGGGAGTCTGCGCCGAGGCGCCGGACGAGAGGGCCAGGCCTCCGACGAGGGCGACGGCCGCCGCCAAGCCAGCAATGATGCCGAGCTTTTGTACCGCAAGACTCCTCATCTTCTTCTCCCCTGGCGCTTCGCGTGGAGCGCGCGCCATATGCTGGACCAAGCCAGCCGGCAGGCTCTGTCTGTGTAGAGTATCGACTGCTGGAGCGCAAGGTGTGGCTGGAACCGCAGGGGTGCCGCCCACGACTCCCGCCGCTGGTCTCGCTCCTCGGCAGGCAGAAGG
>MGOB01000066.1:19265-20224 GCA_001796995.1 Chloroflexi bacterium RBG_16_68_14
GGTAAGGGTAAGGGTGCTAAGATGAACGCGTGAGCGAGGCGCCCGCCGTCGGCATCGTCACCGTCAACTACAACAGCGCCGCCTTCATCGGCGAGTTCATCGACTCCCTCAGCCGCTTCGATTACCCCAACACCCAACTCATCGTGGTGGACGCCGCCTCCTGGGACGGCTCCGCCGACGAGATCGCGCGGCGCTGCCCCCAGGCGCACCTCATCCGCTGCGGCGAGAATGTGGGCATCGCGAGGGGCAACAACCTGGGCGTCCAGCTCTGCCGCGAGCAGAGTCTTCCCTACATCCTCTTCCTCAACAACGACACCACCCACGAGCCCGACTGCCTGCGCGCGCTGGTGGACGCCGCCGACGAGCGCACCCTGGTGGTGCCGCGCATCCTCTACGCCCACGACCGTCGGCTGATCAGCACCCACGCCGGCGACTTCGACTGGACCCTGGGCCTCTTCCGCCACACCTACCACGGCAAGCCGGACGGGCCCGCTACCCGCAGCCGACGGGAGCTCCAGACCGCCAGCTTCTGCTGCATCCTGGTGCCCACCGCCACCTTCGACGAGGCCGGCCCCCTGGACGAGCGCTTCTTCATGTACTACGAGGAGACCGACTTCCTGCGGCGGGCGCTCCAGCGGGGCTACCGGCTGCTCTACGTGCCGGAGGCGGTGGTCTACCACCGGGAGAGCGCCTCCAGCGGCGGCGGCTGGATGACGCCATTCAAGCACTACTACGCCACCCGCAACCGGCTCTACCTGGTGCGCAAGCACGCCCGCTCCCGGTGGCGCTACGCCCTCTTCACCCTCTACTTCTGGACGACCCGCGTTCCCTACCTGATCCGTTATGTCGTGTCAGGGCAGCGAGCGATGGTGAAGGCGATGGCCCTGGGCATGCTCCACTACTATCAGGGGCGCATGGGCCGCACCCTGGAGGTGCAGGACTTTTGACTTCGACAAGCT
>MGOB01000066.1:20233-22029 GCA_001796995.1 Chloroflexi bacterium RBG_16_68_14
CCACCGCAGCGCGCCCAGCCCGAGCGCTGCGCATCGCTATCGACGGCTCCGCCATCCCGCGCCGGATGGCCGGCGCCGGCGTCTACACCTACCAGTTGGTGCGGGCGCTGGCCAACGTGGCCGGCGAGCACGAGCTCTTCGTCTTCGCCCAGGCCGGGCTGTTCGACGACCTGGCGGCGCAGCAGCCGCGGCTGCGGGTCATCCACGTCGAGCCGCCCTCGCGGGTGGCGCGTCTCCTCTGGGAGCAGACGGTGCTGCCCCTGCTGCTGCGCCGCCTGCGGGTCGATGTGCTCCACTCGCCGCACCACCACACGCCGCTGGCCGCTCGACTCGCCACGGCGTACGCGGGCCGGAGGCTCCGGCGCGTCGTCACCTTCCACGACGTCACCTTCCTCCTCCTTCCTGAGCGCTACCCCCTGCTCCGCCGGCTCTACATGGAGGGCGTCACCCGCGCCTCGGCCCGCCTGGCCGACGCCGTCATCAGCCGTCGCAGGCGGTCAGGCGGGACGTGATCGGCAGGCTGGGCGTGCCGGAGGAGCAGGTCGTCGCCATCCCGGAGGCGGCCGGCCCCCAGTTCGTTCCCGTCGAGGACGAGGAGGCGCTAGGCCGGGTGCGCCGGAAGTACCGCCTGCCCGGTCGCTACCTCCTCAGCGTGGGCAGCCTGGAGCCGGGCAAGAACCGCGCCGGGCTCGTCCGCGCCTACGCCCAGCTTCGCAGCGAGGGCGTCGACTGCCCGCTGGTGGTAGCCGGCCAGCCCGCCTGGCGCTTCGAAGACGAGCTGGCGCTGGTACGCCAACTGGGTCTGGACGAGCAGGTGCGCTTCCTGGGCTACGTGCCGGACGACGACCTGCCCGCCCTCTACAGCGGCGCAGAACTGCTCGCCTTCCCCTCCCTGTACGAGGGGTTCGGGCTGCCGGTGCTGGAGGCGATGGCCTGCGGCACGCCGGTGGTGACCGCCAACGTCTCGGCGACGGCCGAGGTCGCCGCCGACGCCGCCATGCTGGTCGACCCGCGGGACGTGGCGGCGCTGGCCCAGGCGATGGGCCTCCTGCTCTCCGACGAGACGCTGCGGGCCGAGCTCCGGGCGCGCGGCCTGGAGCGGGCCAAGCAGTTCTCCTGGCAGCGCACCGCCCGCGAGACGCTTTGCGTCTATCAGCAAGTGGCGACTAGGACGTAGCGCCGATCTCTGTGGGACAGGCTTCAGCCTGTCGCCCTCACCTGCACGCCAGCAGGCGGCGGCGTGATCACGGCACACGCAGCTCGCCGCTTGCCTAGCGGTAGTGCTATACTTGCCCTGACCCCGCCACCGTTCGGCAGAGGCAGCGCGTCATGCGCAAATTCATACGACCCGGCATCATCCTCCTGCTGGCCACACTGGCGCTGGGTGCTGCGCTGCTGCCCACTGCCCGCCCAGTCGCCGGGGCGGGCATACAGGCCGTCAGCGCGGGCGGCGACCACACCTGTGCCCTGACCACCGCCGGCGGTGTCAAGTGCTGGGGTCACAACAACTACGGCCAGCTCGGCGACGCCACCACCACCGACCGCACCGCGCCGGTCGGCGTGTCCGGCCTCGCCAGCGGCGTCGCCGCCGTCTCGGCGGGCGGCGAGCACACCTGTGCCCTCACGACGGCCGGCGGGGTCAAGTGCTGGGGCGATAACTACTACGGCCAGCTGGGGGACGGGCAGGCCTGCGGGTGGGAGTGCGCCACGCCGGTGGACGTGACCGGCCTCACTAGCGGCGTCGTCGCCGTCAGCGCCGGAGGCCTCCACACCTGCGCCCTCACCACCGCGGGCGG
>MGOB01000067.1:0-2536 GCA_001796995.1 Chloroflexi bacterium RBG_16_68_14
CCCGACCTCGTGGTTCGACATCCTCCGGAGGCGGACCCGCCTCAGGCGGGGCCTCACCACGAGCGGGATGAAATCCCGCTCACCCTGAGCTTGTCGAGGGGTCATCCGGATCCTGTCGACGGATGAGGCGAGCAAAAACAAGAACGCAGCGTCAGGGGGCCTGACATGGGAGGTGTCATGGAGTTCAAGCAGATCCGATACGACAAGAGCGAAGGCGTAGCCACCATCACCCTGAACCGGCCGGAGCGGATGAACGCCTTCACGCCTCAGATGCTGGACGAGTGGCTGGCCGCGCTGCAGGATGCCCACCTGGACGCGGAGACGCGGGTGATTCTCGTTACCGGCGAAGGTCGCGGCTTCTGTACGGGGATGGACGTGCAGGCGCAGGCGCAAGGGCGGGGGCTTTTGCCGCAGGGCGGCTCGCTGGCGCAGGGGCGGAACTTCCTTCGCGATACAGTGCAGCGGATCCCCCGCCTGGTCGCCGGGCTCGATAAGCCCTACCTCGCGGCCGTGAACGGCGCTGCGGTAGGGGCGGGCATGGACATGGCCTCCATGTGCGACATCCGCATCGCCGCCGACTCGGCGCGGTTCGGCATGACCTACGCACGCATGGGGCTGATCCCCGGCGACGGCGGCTGCTACTACCTGCCGCGCATCGTGGGGGTGGCGCGGGCGCTCGACCTGGTCTGGACCGGTCGCCTGTTCGACGCCGAGGAGGCGTTGCGCATCGGCTACGTCAGCACCGTGGTTCCGGCGGCGGAGCTCAGCGCCTACAGCCGCGAGTACGCCCTCAAGCTGGCCAGGGGCCCCGCGGTAGCGATCCAGCTCGCCAAGCGTCTCGTCTACCGCTCCCTGGAGGTGGACGTGGACCAGGCGCTGGAGATGGCGCAGCAGGCGATGACGATCGCTCAGAGCACGGAGGACGCGCGAGAGGGGCCGCGGGCGTTCGTGGAGAAGCGGGAGCCGGAGTTCAAGGGGTGGTAGGAAGGTGGAGGTTGGAAGCGAGGCGCAGGTGTTGTAGGGGCGACCCCTTCGGCCGGGCTCAGGGCAGGCTTCAGGTCGCCCGCGAAGGCGGCGGGCTGTCGAAGGATGAGCGGGGGTCTCGGCCGCTCATGGTTCGACGGGCTCACCACGAGCGGATCGGCACTACGGACCGCCCGCCAACTTCCGCGCCAGTTCCTCGCTGGCCGCCTTCATCCCATCCAGCACCGCCTGGGCCTCTGTACCCTCCATCGGCACGGGTTGGGCATAGTTCTCGATCAGAGTCGGGATGAACTCCACGCCCACCAGGACGTCATCGTAGAAGGTGTAGCGGCCGATGACGCCCACGCGGGTCTCGTACGACCACATCTGGTCGAAGATGAAGTTGCCGTGGGCGTAGGCGATGAACCCACCTCCGTACAGCTCGACGGCCTGCACCCAGTGGGGGTGATTGCCGATTATGAGGTCAGCGCCGGCGTCCACCGCAAGGTGGGCGATCTCCACCGGGCCGTCCTCGGCGGTGCCGGGTCCCACCTGTGGCAGCGACGCGTATTCGGCGCCCCAGTGGAAGGCCACGGCCAGCACGTCCACCCGCGGCCTTAGGGCCTCAATCTGAGCAATGACGGCCTGCCGGTCGATGGTCTCCCCTACGCCGTTGAAGGCCAGGAAGCCGGCCTTGAGGCCCCGTACGTCTCGCACGGCCTCGGAGTCGCGGTCGACGAAGTCGATGCCGGCGGCGGCCAGCGTCCGCTTCGTCTCGGCGATGCCCTCGAGGCCGTAGTTCCCGATGTGGTTGTTCTCCAGGGTCGCCACGTCCACGCCCGCGGTCTGCAGAGCCTCTGCGAAGCCCGCCTGGCCGCAGAAGACGAAGCCGGAGTCGTGATACGGGCATCCCTCGATGAGGGGCGCCTCCAGATTGACTACGGTCAGGTCCGCCGCTGCTGTGATCTCCTTGGTGGCGGCCACGGGGTACAGGAAGTCGTTTCCCTGAGAGCGGATGGTGACGTCCGTGTGACGGGCAGGGATGACGTCGCCGGTGGCGATGATAGTGCGGACGCGTGACGGGTCGAGGCGGAGATTGGTGATGTCCCTCAACGGGAAGATGTCTTCTAGAGTGAGCGGCGGCACCTGATCGGGTTCAAGGAACGCGGGAGTCGGGGTTGGGCCGGGGGTGGGTGGGGGTGCGGGTGGTGCGGTATTACTGGGCCCCGGGGCCATGGCGCTGCCGGCGCACGCGGCGAGGGCAAGGCACATCAGTAGGAGTGGAGGAAAAATGGGGCGCATGTCGAAAATCCCGTGGCTGTAGTATATACTGACGCCGTCCAGACGGAGGTTAGCGCATGGAGTTCCGATTCACGCCGGAAGAGGAGCGGTTCCGCAGCGAGATACGCGAGTTCCTGCGACGCGAGCTCCCACCCGACTGGGAGGGCGCCGGCGCACTGGGCGAGGCCAGCGAAGCGCGCTGGGAGTTCCTGCGCTCGTTCCAGAAGAAGCTGGCCGCCAAGAAATGGCTGACGCTGGGCTGGCCGGAGGAACACGGCGGACTGGCCGCCAG
>MGOB01000067.1:2586-6591 GCA_001796995.1 Chloroflexi bacterium RBG_16_68_14
CCATTCAGCTCGGCGTGGGGCCGGACCGCGTGGGCCCCACAATCATCCTTTATGGCACGGACGAGCAGAAGCGGCATCACCTGCCGGGCATCGTCGCCGGGGAGACGGTGTGGTGCCAGGGGTTCAGCGAGCCCGGCGCCGGCTCCGACCTCGCCTCCCTTAAGACGACGGCGGTGGCCGACGGCGATTACTTCGTCGTCAACGGCCAGAAAATATGGACGTCGCTGGCCCACCGCGCCGACTGGTGCATCCTGCTGGCCCGCACTGACCCGGAAGCGCCCAAGCACAGGGGGATCAGCTACCTCCTCCTGGACATGAATACGCCCGGCGTGGAGGTGCGGCCGCTGCTGGACATACTGGGTCGGAACACTTTCAACGAGGTATTCTTCGATAACGTGCGCATCCCGCGGAGCTGCCTGGTGGGCGAGTTGCACCGGGGCTGGTACGTGGCAGCGGCCACCCTGGACTTCGAGCGCTCCGGCATCAACCGCGTGGTGACGGGCATCCGTCTGTACGAAGAGCTGGTGGAGTACGCGGCGCAGTCGAAGGCGGACGGCGGGCGCCTCCTGGACGATACCCGCGTGCGGCACAAGCTGGCCGAGCTGGCGATCGAGTTCCAGGCGGGACGGCTGCTGGCGTATCGTGTGGCCTCCATGCAGGCGCGAGGCGAGATTCCGAACGCCGAAGCGTCTATGTCCAAGCTGTACGGCACCGAGCTGCAGCACCGGCTGGCGCAATCAGGGATGGAGATACTGGGCCTGAGCGGTCAGGTGGAGCCGGGATCGCCCTGGGCGTCGCTGCAGGGACGGGTGGGAGAGTTCTACCTGCTTGCGGTGGCGTTGACGGTTGCCGCCGGTACCAGCGAGATTCAGCGGAATATCATCGCCGGCCGCGGCCTGGGCCTGCCGCGGGGGTAGATAGAGCAGGCGTTCCTTTATCATTGTTGCAGTGGCTCTCGAGCCCGAATAGATGAGCGACCTGGCCGGTGTGTTGCTCGTGAGCACCGGGGCTGGCCTGGCCACCGGTCTGGGCGGTCTCATGGCCATCTCGCGCCGGCCCAACGAGAAGCAACTCAGTTTCCTGATGGGCTTTACGGCTGGGGTGATGCTGGCCCTGGCCTTCGTGGGCCTTCTGGACGAAGCCTGGGAGGAGGCCGGGTTTGGCACCGCCACCGTCGCCTTCGCGGCGGGCGCGTTGCTCATGTTCGCCTTCGACATCTTTTTCCCTCACATCCGCTTCGCCGTGCAGGAACCGGGCGTGCTGGACCAGCGCCTTTTCACCACCGGCGCCCTCATCGCGGTGGGCATCGGCCTCCACAACATTCCCGAAGGAGCAGCCGTGGGCGCTGGCTACATCGATGCTCCCAAGTTCGGCATGATGGTGGCGGCGGGCATGGCCCTGCACAACGTCCCAGAGGGGGTGGCCATCGCGCTGCCCATCTACGCCAGCGGCGCCTCCAGATTGGCAGCCTTCAGGCTCAGCCTTTTGGCTGGCCTGGTGGAACCGGTCGGAGCTCTGATAGCGGCCCTGCTGCTGACGAGCTTCCAGGGTCTGCTACCGGCCGCTCTGGCCTTCGCCGCCGGCGTAATGGTCTTCATCACCTTAGATGAGCTGCTTCCCGCTGCTCGCAGGGAGGGACACGAGCACTACACAGCCCTGGGCATCATAGGCGGGGGAGTTTGTATGTTCCTCCTCATCGGGGTATTGGAGCCCTAGGGAGAAGAATGAACCGCACCGTCACCCTTGTGGATCTCGGCGAAGCTCTCCTTCAGAGCGTGCCACACCACGGGCGGGCGCAGCGGCCCCGGGTCATCGCCGGCCGCGGCCTGGGCCTGCCGCGGGGGTAGCATACCGTGTAGCGGAGGCCTTCAGGCCGCCGGGGTGCGGGAGGCTTATGGTCACTTCGGCGGGTCAGCCCCTCCTGAGGCGGGCATGCTTCAGGCTGACGACAGGCTGAAGCCTGTCCCACCGAATTAGGTGTCATGTTCTTTGCTCAATGACCATTAGCCTTCCAGGGCTACGTCCCTCGCAGCCGGCGGAACTCCTCCCCCACGATGCGCCATACCACATCGGGGCGGGCGCAGCGGATCTGCGACATGGTCGCCGTCGCCTCGAAGCTCCAGGCGGCCACGTGGGTGGCGCCCACCTCCTGGGCCACGCTCAGGCCGGCGCGCAGCTCCTCCTCCCGGCCCTCCGGTACGGAGAACGCCTGCACCCAGAGCTGGAGGCCGCGACTGTGCTTCCGTGCCGCTTCCGCCGCTGCGCCGCCGTAGGCGCGCACGAACGGCTCCGCCTCCGTCCCGAAAAGATACCAGTAGGGGTCGCAGCCGAAGATGTCCAGGTCCGGGATGGCGGCCGCTGCCTCGAAGTCGCCCACTCCGAAGTGGAGCATCGCCTCCAGCGCCCCCTGCGGCGCCTGCGCCAGACGGCGCTCCAGGGCGCGGGCCAGCCGCTCCTGCTGCTGGGGGAAGCCGTACGCGGCGAGGTCGGCCGGAAGGAGGCAGAGGGCGTTGCGCAGCCCCTTCTCGTGGCCGTGGCGGCAGGCTTCCGTCAGTAGCTCCAGGAGGGACGACTCGCGGAAGGCGCGGACCTCGGGCGTGAAGTCGGAGGGCATGTCGCTGCCGTGCCGCTCGCGGAACAGCGAGAGGCAAACGTCGCAGCGGCAGGCCCAGGCGCCGGAGAGGTCGCCGCGCCACAGGCCGACGTAGAAGTGCGGTTCGTCCCAGAACAGGACGTCGCCGCCGGTCGCGGCGCACGCTTCGATCCACTCGCGGAGGAAGGCCCGCGTCTGCGGGTGGTTGGGGCAGGCCGCGCCCACCCGCCGCCCGTCGGAGAGGACCTGCCACGTCTCCGGGCGGTCGAGGGGAAATCGGGTGAACGTCTCGCCGGAGAAGATACCGGCCAGCCCCCAGGGGTCGAGCCAGGCCTCCAGGCCCGCCCCGTGGGTGGCGGCGATGATGTCTCGCATCGTGTCGCGGTAGTAGGCGAGGTCGGTCTCCGTGAAGCAGTGGACGACGTAGGTGCAGCCCTGGTCGACCATCTCCTGGAGGTCGTCGCTGGCGTGGCGCAGGGTGCGGGAGGAGAAGTAGCTAACGCCGGTTTCCACTCGCTAATCCTCCAAGGGTACGGAACCTGGAACCGACCACCTTGCGGCCATCACGAGTGTGAGTATAACCTATGCTCCCGGCGCTGCTATTGAGGAGGTTGCCATGGAGTTCCAGGATCTTGTCCGAAGGCGGGGGATGGTGCGCGCGTTTAGGCCGGACGCGGTGCCGGAGGAGTTGGTGCGGAAGCTGCTGGGCAACGCCGTGCGGGCGCCCAGCGCCGGCAACCTGCAGCCGTGGGAGTTCATCATCGTGCGGGACGAGGAGACGAAGCGGCGGCTGGCGCAGGCGGCGCTGGGGCAGACGTTCCTGGCGGAGGCGCCGGTTGTCATCGCCACCTGCCGCAACATGGAGCGCAACGCCGGGCGCTACGGCGATCGCGGCCGCGAGTTCTACAGCCTGATCGACGCCTCCTTCGCTACGCTGATGATCCTGCTCACGGCCCGCAACGAGGGGCTGGGCGCCTGCCTGGTGGGTGCTTACCGGGACGAAGAGGTGTGGCGGGTCCTGGGCCTGCCGGAGCACGTGCGGTCGGTGGGGCTGGTCGGCGTGGGCTGGCCGGCGGAGCCGGCGACGAAGGCGGAGCGCATCCCCCTGGCCGAGGTCGTGCACCGGGAGCGGTTCGGCCAGCGACGGTAGGACGCTGTTCAAGAAACGCATCATTCGCCCTTCGACAGGCCCTTCGACATGGTCAGGACAGGCTCAGGGCGACCCTTCGACAAGCTCAGGGTGACCCTTCGACAAGCTCAGGGTGAGCGTATCTCTTCATCCGCTCATGGTGAGCCCGTCGAACCATGAACGGAGCAAGAAGGTATTTCAACAGCCTCGTAGATTTGGCCCGGTGACGGGAATCACGTATCATTCGGCCTGGATATGACCGCTCAACCCCAGTTAGAGCCGC
>MGOB01000067.1:6751-8047 GCA_001796995.1 Chloroflexi bacterium RBG_16_68_14
GTCGAGTCCTCTTCGCTGTCCCAGTCCTCAGCAAAGGATCTCTCGGCGACTTTTGCGTATGCCGTTTCGGGCGCCTGGTAGGTTAGGCTCTCTTCCTTTTCGAGCATCTTACGTGCGATCTCCGTCCCGCTGGGCGTAAGGATAATCCTGTCCATGCCAGGCACTTCGTACAGGCTCCCCCTGCCCGATGCCCGGAAGAAGCCGCCTAGACCCCGGCGATCCATCCGATGCCTGGCCGCAATCTGGTAGAGCCGTTCCCGTGCAACTGACCCACCCTCAGCCAGTACCTCTGCCAGGATACGGCCGCCAGGCCAGTCCTCGCCTGACGCCTCTTCTGCCGCAGGCCGGAGCAGCTCTCGGGCCTGTCTCAGCCGCTCCTCCGCTTCCTCGATCATCCTTATAGCTTCCTTCACAGTGAGTGCGGACATTTAGCTCCTCGCTTTGCTATGCTCGAACAAAGCAAAGCATAACAACGCACACCTGGCCTGTCAAGCCCTGCTCCCGTTGAGGTTTCGCCCCGTGGGTGTGGTGACGTATCATTCGGCCTGGATATGACCGCTCAACCCCAGTCAGAGCCGCGCGGCGAGCCAGTCGCCTCCTACTTCCGCGATCTGCTGCTCATCGGCGGCGAGGCGACGCGGCTGTACCTCGTCCGCCACGCCCAGTCGCAGGGCAACCGCGGCGACTACGAGGGGCCGGACGACGACCCGCCCCTGAGCGAGGTGGGGCGCGAGCAGGCACGCCGCCTGGCGCAGCGGCTCGGCGGCCAGCGGATCGATGCCCTGTACTCCAGCCCGATGCGCCGGACGCAGGAGACGGCCCAGGCCGTCGCCGAGGCGACCGGGCTGACGGTGCGCACGCTGGAGGAGCTGCGCGAGATTGAGCTGGGCGAGGCCCAGCACGACTTCGACGCGTACACGGAGGAGGAGGCG
This sequence comes from Chloroflexi bacterium RBG_16_68_14, assembly GCA_001796995.1. Lineage (GTDB taxonomy): Bacteria > Chloroflexota > Dehalococcoidia > DSTF01 > RBG-16-68-14 > RBG-16-68-14. Next base: position 7,684 of record MGOB01000067.1, read on the forward strand.
CTGGCGCTGCGAGAGCGCGTCGTGCGGCGGCCGACCTGGGACTCGTTCCCCGGCAGCGAGGGGAGCGCCGCCGCGCGCCGCCGCGTCGTCGGGGTGATGGACCGCATCATCGAGGAGTGCGGCGGCAAGCGGGTGGCAGTCGTGGCGCATGGGGCGGTGATCCAGACGTACGTCGGTCAGGTCCTGGGCCTGGACCGCGACATCGTGTTCTACCCGTTCAACGCCGGGATCACGTCCGTCCGCGCCCAGGGCGAGCGGCGGGTGATCTGGCGCCTGAACGACGTGGCACACCTGGACGGTATGCCGCCGGGCTGGGGCGGAATCAGCTAGGAGGCAAGAGGCTGGAAGTTAGCCCTCACCGCGA
>MGOB01000067.1:8088-8244 GCA_001796995.1 Chloroflexi bacterium RBG_16_68_14
AGGAGCTGGATGACGTTCCCGTCGATGTGGTTGCCGCCTTCCTTCTGCGCGGCCTGAAATGCCGTGTCCGCCTGCATCTTCGGGATGGCGTCTTCGTAGGCCGCGAAGTCTCGCATCGACACGAGGTAGACAGAGGTGTTGCCCTCGCCGGCCGCC
>MGOB01000067.1:8257-9751 GCA_001796995.1 Chloroflexi bacterium RBG_16_68_14
CGTGGAACTTCACACCGTATTTTTCATAGATGGGGATGACCTTTGGCACCCATGCCAGGTATTCCTCGACATGCCCTGGCTTGATCCTAACTGTGTTCGTGATGTACACTGCCATGCCGTTCCTCCTTCTGTTGATTGGGGGCTTGCTGCAAATTGCCCCTCCAATAACACAAGCCGGGCCTACCTGCACTAGGTAGGCCCGGCGTCCGAAACTGAAGGGAAGCAGTAACCTGCAGCAAAGCTCCCGCCTTTCGTTGCGCAGGACATTATATTTCCGCCTTGAGAAACTGTCAAGCCGGGGGCATTACGGATAGCGCCTGCAGCGCAGGCCTGCAGCTTCTGAAGTGGTTGAGGCCCAAAGGCCTCCACTACATCAGACCAGCCTTCCCGTGTCCGCCTGCTCGTAGCGCTTGAGCTTCTCCTCGTCCAGCTCCAGGCCCAGGCCGGGCTTCTGCGGCAGGCGGACGTAGCCCTCGGCGTCGATGCGTATCGGCTCGGCGAAGATGAAGTCGCGGGTCTCCGGCGTCCAGCTCGGCGGGTCGTACGGGAACTCGATGTACGGCACGCGGGACGAGGCGGCGGCGACGTGCATGTTCGCGACCAGGCCGATGCCGTTGGTCCAGGTGTGGGGCGTGAACACCTTCCCCGCCGCCTCCACCATCGCCGCGATCTTCCGCGTCGTGGAGATGCCGCCGATGAAGGTGCAGTCCGGCTGGTAGACATCCAGGCAGCCCTTCTCCAGGTAGGTGCGTATCTCCTCCGGCCCCCGGTTCAGCTCGCCCCCGGCCAGGCGCAGGGTGGTCAGGTGGGAGCGCAGCTCGGCCAGGCCGTCGTAGTCGAAGGCGTCCAGCGGCTCCTCTAGCCAGTAGACGCCGAAGCGCTCCATCTCCCTGGCGGCGGCGATGGCCGTCTTCAGGTCCCAGCGGTTGTGCTGGCGGTCGGGGGCGATGCGCCAGCCCCAGTTGGCGTCCACCATGATGTCGATGCCGTCGCCGACGGCCTTGCGCACGGCCTCCAGGGTGCGGATGTCCTCGCGGTAGTCGGCGCTGTGGAAGCGCAGCTTCAGCGCCTTAAACCCCTCGGCGACGATCTGCCGCGCCGAATCGACCCTCGCCTCCAGGCCGCGCAGCTCGCCGGTGGAGGCGTAGGCCTTCAGCCTATCGGCGCCGCCGCCCAGCAGGCGGTACACGGGCTGGCCGGTGGCTTGGCCGATGATGTCCCACAGGGCCACCTCCACCGGCCAGGGCCGGCCGATGAAGAACGCCATGGAGCGTAGCTGCTCCACATGCTGATCGAGGGCGAACGGGTCTTGGCCCATCAGGAAGAGGCCGGCCACCTCCCAGCGCACGGGCACGCCGCCGGAGCCTACGCCGACGATCCCCTCGTCCGTGTGCACCTCCACCACGTGGATGCGGGCGGAGGTTGTGGGCAGCGGCTGCCATGTGGGATGGAACGTTTTGGGCATGGGCATCTCAAACAGGCGGACCTTGACCT
>MGOB01000068.1:0-4631 GCA_001796995.1 Chloroflexi bacterium RBG_16_68_14
GTGGCCGGCGCCGACGATGGTGGTGTGGGGCTGGCCCTTGGCGCCGGGCACCCGCTGCTGAAAGACGCGGTCGCCTCCGCGGGTGATGGGGTCGGAGTCGCTGAAGGCGGTCAGGAACGGCTTTTCCCAGCGCTCCAGCACCTCCCACGCCTGGCGGTTGGCTGGGGCCGCCGGGTCGTCGGGCGAGATGGGCACCAGGGCGGGGAAGGCGCGCGCACCCGCTTTGTAGGAGTCGTCTGGGAAGGGCGCGTCGTAGGCGGCGACGATATCGTCGCTGAGGGTGGTCACGGTGCCGGCCTGGACGACGCGGCCGATGTCGAAGGCGGGCGAGGTGGTGGCGAACTGGCGCCAGCGGAGGAACGCCTCGCCGGGCGGGTTGTCGCCGGTGGGCAGGAAGATGTTGGCGGCGACGGCGCGGGCGAAGCGCTCGTGCTGCTCGGCGAGGACGCGCAGGCCGATGAGCCCGCCCCAGTCCTGCCCGAACAGGGTGATCCGGCGCAGGTCGAGCTGCTCCAGAAACGCCGTGAGCACGTCGACGTGGAACTGGTAGGAGTAGTCCTCCCGGCCGGCCAGCTTGTCGGAGCGGCCGAAGCCGATGAAGTCCGGCGCGACGGCGCGGTGGCCGGCCGCAACAACGATGGGGATCATCTTCCGGTAGAGGTAGGCCCAGGACGGCTCGCCGTGGAGCAGCAGCACCGGGTCGGCCCGGCGCGGCCCCTCGTCCACGAAGTGCATGCGGAGCCCATCGATCTCCAGGTAGTGGGGCTCGAAGCTGTAGCCAGGGAGGTTGGCGAACCGTTCGTCCGGGGTGCGCAGAACCTTCATCTGGCCTCCGTTGCTAGGTTTGGACTGGGCTATTGCCACCGGCAGTCGTGCCCGTACTGGAAGAGAATGCCAAGGACATCATTGTTGGCGTCGATCCTCCCGTCCGGGGCCGTCATGTTCCAGGGGTACGGCCCCCTGGAAGGGCCGCGGTCGTAGATGGGGTCATAGCGCGCGTCACCTGCCCGTACCCGGTACCTCATGATGACCGGGAGGACGTCGTTGGACGCGGAAATGCGTCCGTCCTTGTTGACGTCGTAGAAGTCCCAGGGGTTGAGCGGGTCACGGCGGCCTCCCCGGGTTGGGTCAGAGCCGAGCTCCGCGCCATCGCCGCAGCCGTCGCCGTCGGTGTCCGGGTTGGCGGGGTCGGTGCCCAGGAGCGCCTCGTCCAGGTCCGGCAGGGCGTCGCCGTCGGCGTCGGGCCCCGGCGTATCGCTAGGGAGCGGCGTGAGGGTCGGCGTAGCTAGCGAGACCGACGTAGGCGTGGCGGTCGGCGTCGCCGTCTCCGCGGGTGGGGTAGTGACGATGTGGACGAGGGGCTCGTTGAAGCCGTCCTGGTCGTCCGGCCAGGGCTCATCGCAGCGCTCGTCGTCGCCGACGGGCTCGCCGCCGGGGCACTCGCCGGCCGCGATGAGGGCGGCGCGCACCTGGGCGGGCGAAGCGCCGGGGTTGTCCGCGATGTAGCGGGCGGCCGCCCCGGCCGCGTGGGGCGAGGCCATGCTGGTGCCGCTGGCCGTGACGAGGCCGTTGTTCAGGAAAGTGGAGAGGATGTTCACGCCGGGCGCGACGATGTCCACGACGGAGCCGTAGCTGCTGAAGCAGGCCAGGGAATCGTCCTCCTTCTCGGTACACCGAGTGAAGACGACCGTCTCATCCCGGAGGCCGCCGGGCTTGCCGTCGAAGTCGGCCAGGGCGGAGACGGTGATGCCGTCCGGGCAGTTTGCCGGGCTATTGGCGGCGGCGTCGACAGGGCCGTTGCCAGCCCCCACCACGTAGGTGACCCCGGCGGCTACCGAGTTCGCGATGGCGCTGCACAGAGCAGGGCTATCGCCTGTCGCCAGGCTCATGTTGGCCACCTCGATGGTGTCGGCGTTGGCGGTCACCCAGTCGATGCCGGCGATGACGTCGGACAGGCAGCCGCCGCCGTTAGACCCGAGCACCCGCACCGACCAGATGCGGGCGCCGGGGGCCACGCCCACCACGCCGGCGTCGTTATCGCGGGCAGCGATGGTACCGGCCACGTGGGTGCCGTGACCGTGGCCGTCGCTCCAGGAGACGGCGTTCCCGCAGATGACCCCGGTGGAGAAGGTCACGGCATAGGAGGCGAAGCCCCCCGCTATGTTCAGGTCGGTATGGGGACCGGAGCCGGTATCGATGACGGCGACATCCACGTCGCGGTCCGGCCCAGAGCCGCCGATGGCTCCCGGAGGCTCGGCGTCGATGCGGTCGACGCCGGTGGGAAGCACCTCGCCGGAGACGGAGACGAGGCGGTCCGGCTCCACGGAGAGGACGTTCGGGTCACGGCGCAGCGCCTCCACCGTTTCGTCGGAGAGATAGGCTGCGAAGCCGTGGAGGGCTTGCTGGTACGTGTGCTCGACGGTACCGCCGCGGCGCCGCGCCACCAGTTCGGCGAAGCGCTCCGGCTTCGCCCCGTCGCGCAGCGTCACGATGTAGCGGCCGGGGATGATGCGGGTGCCTGCCTCGCTGACGTCACGGGCCGCCACCTCGCGGGGAGCGCCGGCCGTCAGACCGACAGCAACCGCCACCGCAGCGAGGAGGCCGGAAACCACCACGGCCAGCAGCAGCACGTTCCGGGGAAAGCGCGTCATTGCACGGAGGGGGGGGCGGCGCTGGCTGGGAGCCGACGCCGAGCTGGATTCCTTTCCAGGAGGCGGGTTGCCCTTATCGTACGCTTTTCTGCGCCGTTGTCAAGCCGTGGCTGCGGTCGCGTTGCTGTGACGGTTGCTGTCGAATCGGGTTCGGCCAGCCGCCACCTTCCGCCTCCCGGCCGTCCAGCGGCTGCCGGTAGGTGGCCCGTCACTGCCAGCGACTAATGGATCAGCCGGCGGCTCTACCCAGTCCTCAAGTCCCGCTGGTTGCGCCCGCCCATCCGCAGGAGCGGGTAGATCTTGGTGCGACCGCCGTCAGACCAAGTGAGTAGGGAGCCGTGGCAGTTGTAGAGGCGATAACGGATCGGTTTGTTGTTGTCGGCCGGGACCGCAAGGAGCACTTCGCCGGCACCGCAGCGCACGGTAACCCCGTCAGGAAAGTGCTCGAGGCCGCCAGATTCGGCGACGAGAGCGCCCTTCGAGTCGTAGAGGCGGAAGGCGAGCAGAACCAGACCTTCCTGGTCCAGCGCCACCTCGAAGATGTCCTCGCCCGAAGCGGAATCGGCGAAGATCGTCGATGTACCGGGCTTTCTGCTACCAGCCCTCGTAGCGCCCTCCCCCCGGCTTTTGCCGTATCGCGTGCTACCTGCGCCGGGCTCCTCGTCGCTTTCCCGGCGACGACTGGTCCAGCGCCACGTCCATCGTCCGGTTTCGCAGCTGCACGCCTCGGAGCCCGTCCACGGCCGCGGCCGCGGCGGCTGGCTCCAGCTCCACGAACGCGAGCCTGCGTCGTGAAAGCAGCCGCAGGGAGATGATCTTCCCGTACGCCGCGAATACTTGACGCAGCTCGCTGTCGGTGACTTCAGGCGATAGGTTGCCGACGTATACGGTGGCCAACGAACGGCTCCTCCCTACGACCTTGGCCGCACCCTCACCGCCCGGCTGCGCTCGGGTTGCCTGGGGTCCGGTTCGGTGTCGAACTCCACAGTTCCGCCTTCGGCCAACTCGTCGAAGGAGCCGCTTTCGAGCGCGCTCTTGTGGAAGAACACCTCTTGCGTCGCCCCCTCCGGTTGGATGAAGCCGAACCCGCGGTCCTTGACGATACGTGTGATTGTGCCGGTGGCCATCCTAGAACCTCCTTACGGTGAGTTGCCTAGCGATACCCGCTGTTTCCCTGGGCGCGGGCCGCATTCCTGCGCGCCCGCTGTCTGGCCTTGGCGTACGCCCGGCGGCGGGCCTCCGATTTCGACACGAAGTGCCGGCGTCGCTTGACCTCCCGGAGGATGCCGGTGCGTTGCATCATCTGCCGGAAGCGCGAAAGAAAGCGCTCGTTGCTCTCGCCTTCGCGCCGCTCGACCATCAAGCTCATGCTCTTGCGAACCTCACGCTCAGCCTCCGAGAAATGCGAACGGCTCTGCCGACATAAGAGAAGGAAAGCCACTTCGCTACGACAAGCCTCGGACAGCTTGTTCCTAGTCGTTGAGTACGAACGGGAACGGACCGTCACAAGGACGCGGAATGAGAAGTAGCGTCACTATACCAGAGATGCGGCCAGAAGGCCAACCCATGGACAGTCGCCCAACAGGTTAGCAAAAGGTTAGCAACTGCTGAGAGGCTAAACAGAAATGACCCCCGATCCCGTACGGGGTCAACTTTAAGATTCATTTGCTGGCGCGCTCGGAGGGATTCGAACCCCCGACCCTCGGTTCCGAAGACCGATGCTCTGTCCGCTGAGCTACGAGCGCGCAGGCCCCGCCTCCGGCGGGTTGACGCCAGCTTCGTCACCGCGTACAGTGCGAAGCGAGCGCACATGTTACCCACGTCAGTCTAGCACGCCCTTCCCGGCCCCTCAACGCACCGGCCTGAGGCGGGCTCGCGAAGGGCGTCTGAGCCGCATCGATCCGGGAGGCGTGCCATGGCCGACGACTCCGTTCCAGCCGCTGGTGGCGAAGCGCCGCTGGAGGAGACGCAGTGGCTGCT
>MGOB01000068.1:4684-5751 GCA_001796995.1 Chloroflexi bacterium RBG_16_68_14
CCGACCAGGCCGAGCTGATCAGTCAGCTTGACTCCTCCCTGCGGGCGCCCCTCCTGCCCCGCATGCCCCAGGAGGAGCTGGCCCCCATCCTCGAGTTCCTGAAGGAGGAGCCGCGGCGCACCGTCGTCGATGAGCTGGCGCCCGCCGTCCTCGGTCCGCTGCTCGACCGGGTCGAGCGGGACGTCGCCGCCGATATCCTCCATGACCTCTCACGGGAGCGGGCCCAGGCGACGCTGGCCTCCATGCGCAGCGCCCCCGAGGTGCTCCCCCTCCTCCCCTACGCCGACGAGAGCGCGGGCGGCCGCATGACCAGCGACTTCGTCGCCCTGGAGAAGGAGTGGACGGTGGACCAGGCCCTCTCCTACCTCCGCCGCACCAGGCCCCAGGCGGAGCAGGCCTTCTACCTCTACGTGGTGGACGATGCGCACCGGCTGGAGGGCGTGGTGAGCCTGCGCCACCTGGTGGTGGCGGCGCCGGAAGTGCGCATCGGCGACCTGATGACGCCGGAGGTGGTGAGCGTGGGCGCGGGGGAGGACCAGGAGGAGGTCCTCCGCCGCATCCAGCGCTACAACTTCGTCGCCCTGCCGGTGGTGGACGACGGGCGCCATCTGGTGGGGGTCATCAGCGTGGACGACCTGATGGAGGTGGCGGAGGAGGAGGCCACCGAGGACATGTACCAGATGGTGGGCCTGGGCGGTGAGGAGACGATCCTGAGCCCGGTCCGGCTAGCGGCGCGACGCCGCATCCCCTGGCTGCTGGTGAACCTGGTCATCGCCTTCCTCAGCGCCCTCACCGTCCACGCCTTCGAGGACACCATCGCCAAAGTGGCGGTGCTGGCCGCCTTCATGCCGGTGGTGGCCGGGCACGGCGGCAACACCGGCACGCAGGCGATCACCCTGGTAGTGCGCGGCCTGGCCCTGGGCGAGGTCCAGCTCGCGGATGCCTGGCGCATCGGCTGGAAAGAGGTCCGTTTCGGCGTTATTCACGGAGCGATAGCGGGGACGCTGAGCGCCGGGCTCGCGTTCCTCCTCACGGGCAGCGAGTGGCTGGCGGCGGTGGTGTTCTGC
>MGOB01000068.1:5766-11722 GCA_001796995.1 Chloroflexi bacterium RBG_16_68_14
CTGGGCAACGTGGTGCTGGCGGCCGTGGTGGGCAGCTTCCTGCCGCTGCTCATGCGCCGGCTGGGGATCGACCCGGCGCTGGCCTCCGCCATCTGGCTCACCACGTTTACCGATATTATGGGGTTCCTGCTCTTGCTGGGCCTGGGCAGCCTGCTGGTGGACCGCATCGCCTGACCGCCGGCGGCGTCAGCGGGGCGAGGAGGTCTCTCCCGGCGGCGCCTCGGTGGGTTCCGGCGTCGCCCCGTCGCTCGCCGGCTGCCGGGCCGGGTTCACCCGCACCTCGATGCGCACCTCGGTGAAGCGGCGGGCCCGGGCAGAGCGGTCGGCCACCACGTCGCCCTGGATGTCCTGCCGCGCGTCCTGGAAGTCGATGCGGTCCTCCAGGCCAACGGCGGCGCCTTCCTCCACCGTCCAGCCTCTCCCCTGGAACTCCTCTCGATAGAACTCGATGACCTGGCCCTGGCTGTCCGGGGTGAGGAAGATGAGCAGGAAGCTCTCGCTGCCGGGCTCGCGGAAGAAGGCGCTGCCGGTAATGGTGGCGCCCTCGTAGGCCGGCACGTCCGGCGGGAACCCCTTCGGGAGGGGCAGGCTCTCCCCCAGCTCGAATGGCTCCTCCCCGGGGGTGGCCCCGTCCGGCGGCCCGGCCTGGACGGCGCCGGCGTCCTGGAGGGAGATAAGGATGCTGGTGCGCGCGTCCTCGCCTCCGGAGGAGATGGAGACGGCGCCGGCGATGTCGGCGTCCTCCACGTTGGTGAACTCGAAGGTGTCGAGCTGCTCCGTGGAGAAGGCGCTCTCGATCTGCCACGGGTCCTTGTCCAGCGCCTCCGCGTAGAAGGCGTACACCTTCGCCCGCTCATCGCCCGTATCCAGGACGATGAGGTAGAGGAGCGGCCGGGGCGCGCCGGCGCCTCCTTCGAGCCCGGCGTCCGTGCCGCCGACGGGGGCCGGCTGGCGGCTGGAGACGATGAGGTCGGCGCCGGGGTACTGGGGAGGCTTCACCGGCAGGCCGTCCGGCAGGCGGCCGACGAAGCTCTCCAGCGCGCCCGCCTGGTCCACGCCCGCCGCCAGGAGCAGGCGGTGGATGATGCCGGCGCTGCGGTCGCCCTCGCCGCCCCCGCAGGCGGGGGCGAGGAGGAGGGCGGCGGCCAGGAGGGAGAGGAGGAGGGGGAAGCGCACGGGGCACCTCATGGGGCGGCGCCCCGAAGGCTCGGGCTGCTGGCCATCAAGAAAATAGCTTATCGGCCACAGATTGACACAGATTTACACTGATAGCCGAATGCAATCTCGCGGGCGCTAATCTGTGCTTCATCTGTGGAAATCTGTGGCAACTTAAATCGTTTATGCCCATAAGCCCGACCCGCGATATTGTTCAGCAGGCTCGGCGGTGGTGGGGTGGACGGCGGGATTCGAACCCGCGATCTCCTGGGCCACAACCAGGTGCCTTAGACCACTCGGCTACGCCCACCAAGCCCCCTTTTGGGGCACCCCAGTCTAGCACGCGCCAAGGGGCTTGACAAACGGCGCAGGATGCACCATACTCTCCTTGCTGAATGCGCTCCTCCGCGAGGGGCGCGGTGGCAATTCTCCCCGCAGTAGGCAGTAGGCAATACTGCAAGAGGTAACGTGCCGACGATGCGTTCTGCCCTTGCTGGTGGTGGGAGTCCGCTTACTGGCAGCCAGACGACGCGCGTGGCCCGTTCCCGACCAGTTGTCGTTCCCCGCCGACTGATTCAGGACCGCTGAGCGAAAGGAGGGGGAGGCCAGGCTTTACCAGACGTTCCTACCACATCCTACCCAAAGGTATATAGGAGGTATCGAATGCATCTTTTGAAGAACAGCATACGGGGCCCGCTGGCGCTGCTGGTGGGGCTCCTGGTGCTGGCAGCGGTGGCGTTGACGCCCACCTTCGGGGGCGACACCGAGGCCACCAGCAGCACCACGTGGCTGAACCTGAACAGGACCGCGGCCATGTCCGAGTTCCTCATCCCCGGCGTGCCGGTGGACTCGCTGGCCCTCCCTATAGCCGGCGAGCAGACGCCCCCCGGCTTCCTGATCACCATCAACGGGAACAACACCACCTTCCCCGTGCAGGGCGACCTGCTCTTTAACGTCGACAAGGGGGTCGGTCACCTCAACAACCCCGCCAACAACGAGCTGATGGCGTACACCCGGAACAACGTGGCGCCGCCAACCGGGTGCGGCCCGGTGGCGAAGAACCAGCTCTGCATCACCGACCGGGGCAAGGACACGGGCGGCAAGAAGCCGCATGACCCCGGCACGCTGGTCCAGCTCGCCACCCAGCTCTATGAGGCGATCGACGCCAGTAACACCGCCGGCGGCGACGCGGTGCAGTGCGTCGAGGCCAACCAGATGAGCACTACCGCGACGCTGCCCTTCAAGCTGGGCTGCACCGGCAGCGCGGCCGCCTTCGGCGCGTCGGGCTTCATCACCGTCGCCCACGGGGAGACGATGACCTCCAACGTGGGCGGCTCGACCAACGAGATGATGGAGTTCAACCAGGCCGGCGGCTGCGCGGGCATGACGGCCAACGATCTGTGCATCGTGACGCGGGCCCTGCAGAACGACAACACCAACTACCTGCACAAGGCCCAAGGCTTTAGCAACCCGTGCAGCGACGACGGCAACTGGATCGTGGTCAACAACCCCGAGGTCGGGGACGAGACCCCGGGGGCCTGCCCGCAGTTGGGGCTCTCCGTGATCTCTCTGCACTCCCGGATCAAGGTGAAGAGCAACGACGGCTTCTTCCCGTCCGGCAACCTGATGGTCTGTCCGGCCAACCCGCAGACGTGGACGGACGCTAACTGCGAGCTGCTGGGCCACAACAACGCCCTGTCCAAGATCCCGCCCGCCCCGATCTCGGACCACGTGAAGGGCTGCAAGGTCGGGGGTCCGGCGGACTGCGACGAGTTCTACATCGCCGGCCGCGGGGCCTCTACCGTGCTCTTCCGGCGGACGGCCATCATGCCGCACGCTCAGGGCTCCATCGTGACCGGCGCCCACAGCCAGTTGATCTGCCGCGAGGGCAACTACCAGCCGGGCGTGGACACCGACCCGGCCACGTCCGGGTTCCAGGAGCCGGCGGGCCAGAAGGCGGGCACCAGCACGGCCGCCTACCCGATCTGCCAGACCCGCACCCAGCCGGACGGGTGGCCGAAGGGCATGTCTGCCAAGATGGACGTGCCGCTGACCGGACAGGACCTGATCGTGCTGATGGCGGCGGCCATGCCCTTCCTGAGCACGGGCGGGTTCCAGCCACCCATAGCGTCCTGGCCCTACGTGCCCCACGCGGACGTGGACGGGACCAACGGTGACAAGAACGACTGCGACGGCGACTTGGACACGGGCGAGAAGCTGCTCTGCCTGCTCTCGCCCTGCATCCCGGAGTACACCCCCGGCGTGAACCTGAACGTCGACGTGAGGCTGAACATCACCGACCAGGACTACACCACGGCGGACACGGGGCTGATCAAGGTGGTCCTGGACAGCGTCCTCAACGACGGGACCCACCCGTGGGACACTCCGGTCGGCGGCCCGGACCTTGACATCACCACGCACGACGACTGCGACGACCCGGCGGGCTGGGGGCCGATCACCGTCACCACCTACAGCTACTTCGACCCGAACGCAGCCGAGGGCGCCGGCACGTGCAGCGACCTTCTCGACAACGACGGGGACGGCAAGATTGACGAAAAGGACCCCGGCTGCTATTTCCTAAATGGCGTCCCATCGCACGACACGGACGGTGACATGTGCTCGGACACAGAGGAGGGGTACCAGGACTCTAAGAAGGGCGGCGACCGCGACGCCTGGAACCCGTACGACTTCATGGACTTCAACAACAACGGTTACATCGATGCGCCCAACGACATTCTCAATGTCATGCTTCGCTACTCGGCCAACCCCGCACTGCCGTACAACATTAAGGCCGACGTTGGCGCAGGCTACGGTCCGTTCACCTGGAACAGGTCCCAGCCAAACGGTGTTATCGATGCACCCAACGACATCACGGCGGTCAAGTTCCAGTACCAGCACGACTGTCGGCCAGCGCCGTAAATAGAGACGAACAGGAACCACAAAGGAGCCCCGAATATTCGGGGCTCCTTTCTTTGTCCACTCGCCACAGGGTGACAGCGTGCGCACTCCCTCACCCCGGCCTGCGGCCACCCCTCTCCGAGGGAGAGGGGTGGCCTGAGCGCAGTCGAAGGGGATCTGACAGGCCGTTGCGCGTAGGGCGCGACAGATCCTTCGGCCTCCACCCCCCGCTCCCTCTACCCCGCGCGCCTCAGGATGACAGAGGGGCCAGCCCGCGCTCCCTCTACCCCGCACGCCTCAGGATGACAGAGGGCCTCCATCCCAGGGGCGGGGGAGCCTGCCCTTCGTCCTTCCGGGAAGGACGAAGGGCCTCAGGATGACGAGAGCCCGGCCAGCCCCAGCGCCGGCGCGACGGCGGACATGGCCGCGATCACCTCGGCGATGTGCCCGTCCAACTCCACGCCCAGCTCCTGGGCGCCCTTGAGGATGCCGTCCCGGCTGACGGAGCGGGCGAAGGCCCTGTCCTTCATCTTCTTGCGGACGGAGGCGGGCTCCACCTCGTGGATGCTCTTGTTGGGGCGCACGAGGGCGACGGCGGTGACGAAGCCGGCCAGCTCATCGACGGCGTAGAGGACTTTGGCCAGCAGGGTATCGCGGGGGACGCCCAGGTGGTCGCCGTGGGCGAGGACCGCCTGGACCGAGGCCTCGGGCAGGCCGCGCGCGCGCAGGATCTCGGCGCCGCGCTGGGGGTGCTCGTCCGGGAAGCGCTCGTAGTCGAAGTCGTGGATGAGGCCGACGACGGCCCAGGCCTCCTCGTCCTGGCCGTGCTTGCGGGCGAAGTGGCGCATGACGGCCTCCACGGCCAGGCCGTGCTTGCGCAGCCCCTCGCCCGTGGTGTACTCGCAGAGCAGCTCCCAGGCGGCCTGTCGGTCCATGGCGGCTCCTTTCTGCTGTGTCCGGTCGTTGGAAGGGGCCGGACAGACCCCCGCCTCCGGCGGGCAGGTGAAGGTCTGTCCCTACGCGCGTTTCTGCGCGCGCGGCGGCTCCCATTATACTGGGGCGGCGGTGACGAAGAGGAGGCCGCGGGCCAGCAGCTCGCCCACGAAGACGGCGCCCACGGCGATGTAGAGGAGGCCGGTGGCGGACATCATGGCGCGCTCGAGGCTGGAGCGCCAGGCCATGTAGGCGAGGGCGATGGGGAAGAGCAGGCCGACGCCCACCCGCAGCCAGAAGGCCGGGTTGGCGCCCAGTCCGCCTGCCAGGAGGGCGGTGCTCTCGGGCGCCTCTCGGGCGGGCACCGCCGCGTTGAGGACGAGGAGGGCCGCCTGCACGACCAGGACGGCCAGCAGGAGGAAGGTCATCTCCTGGAGGGGCCGGCCGGGCAGCCTGGGCGACACCAGGTACCAGTGCCCCAGGACCATCGCCTCGCTCACCAGGCCCAGGGCGAGGGCGCCGGCGAGCAGGCTGAGCAAGGGCCCGGCGAAGCCCCAGGTGGGCGGGCTCACCTGGTAGGCGAGGAGGCCGAGCCCGACCAGGCCGGCGGCCGCCGCCAGCCCGCCCGCGGGCAGGGAGAGCCGTCGCGGCCCGCCCAGCGCAAACGCGGCGTAGAGCGCCGACAGCGCCAGGAAGGCGGCGAAGGCGCCTCGCGCCGGGCCGAAGAGGCCCTCCTCCAGGCGATAGCCCTCGAACTCGGCGCCGCTCACGTTGAAGGCGGCCAGCAGCGTGAGCGCCGCCCCAGCCACGATGATGGCGGCGGAGAGCTTGACGTAGGCGGCGACCACCAGGCCGCGCCCATCGGCGATGAGAACGGCGACCAGGCTGCCGACGCTGAACTCGGCCAGGATGAGGAGGACGGTGTAGGGGAGGGCGTCCAGGTTCATGTCGGGATCATCACATCGTAGGC
>MGOB01000068.1:11745-17167 GCA_001796995.1 Chloroflexi bacterium RBG_16_68_14
GCAGGATCAGGATGCCCACCAGCCCTACCATCCCCGCGGGTCAGCCTTCAGGCTGACTCTGGGCGACAGGCTGAAGCCTGTCCCACATGGAAGATGCTACAATGGCGCTGAACTCCCATGTCGCCTCGCTTCGCGCCGGAGTACGACGAAGGGCGCTGGCTGCTGAAGGCGCTTCGGGAGGCCGCGTACGAGCTGGAGGCGCAGCTCTGGGGTCTGGACGAGGCGGAGCTGCGCTGGCGTCTGGCGGACGACGCCTGGTGCCTCAAGGAGATCGCCGCCCACCTGCGGGACTGCGAGGAGCACTTCCTCCAGTCGCTGGAGCTCGTCGTATTCCAGGAGCAGGCGCGCATCCCCGCCTTCGACGCCGACGCCCTGGTGCTGGAGCGCGACTACCGGGAGATCGACCTGGAGGGGGCGCTAGAAGGCTTCGCCTACCTGCGGCATCGGGCGGTGAACCTGCTCTGGAGCATGGCGCCGGACTGGGAGCGCACCGGCCTCCACCCCTACCTGGGGCCGGTCAGCATCGCCCAGCTCGCCCGCCAGCAGAGCGAGCACGACCTGGAGCACCTCTGGCAGGCGCGGCGGCTGCGGGAGAGGCTGGCGGAGCGGACGCCTTCGTCCCGCTAACGGCATGGCGGCTCTGCGAACTCGACGTGACTGCGGGCCACGCTCGGTCACGCCAGCACGCCGAGGATCTCGTCCAAGTGATCGAAGATGAGGAGATGGCCCTCGCCGGGATAGAACCTGGCGCGGCAGTTGGGGATGGCCTGCGCCTGGTAGCGGCCCATGGAGGGAGGCACCATCGTGTCCGCTTCCCCCTGCCAGAGATGGATCTCCATGGCGATGTCCTCCAGGCGAAAGCCCCAGGGCCGGGCAAGGAGCGTCAGTTCCCACGCGGCGCCGCGGCCTCCCTGGCGGAGGGGCTCGGCGACACTCTGCACGGCCCATGCCCTGAATTCAGGCTGGGCTAGAACGGCCCTGTCGGACTTGGGCCCGGACCGGCTCTGCAGCGCGATGAACTGCCGCGTAACATGCCGTGTTATTCTGCTCAACAGCCACATCACCACGCGGACAGACCAGGGGACGGCACGCGCCAGCCTCATCAGCAGGCGAAGCGCCCCAGCCATACCCTGGGTGGCTTGCGGGGCATCGAACGGGCCAACACCGCTCACGATGGCCGCCGCTGTCACGCGCTGGGGTATCTTGAGCGCGCACGCGACGACGTGCGGTCCGCCGGCGGAAACGCCCAGAACGGCGAAACGCTGGATGCCGAGCGCGTCCGCCACCTGGGCCACATCGTCGGGCCACTCAGCCATGGTACGACCGGGCTTGAAGTCCGACAGCCCGAAGCCCGGCCGGTCGAGCGCGATCACTCGCACCCCGTGCTGCCGGGCGGGGCATCCATGGGCTGCGCCTCCACGCGCGATCCCGGGGAGCCGTGGAAGTAGAGGAGGGGTTTGCCTTTGGCGTCGCCGTACTCTTCGTAGCCGAGGGTCCGCCCGTCCTTGAGCGTGAGGGGGCTCACGGTCCGCCCTCGGTCAGCGCCGCCAGGCGGCGCAGGATCTCCTCCAGCCGCTGGATCTCCTCGCCGTAGCCGGCGAAGTCGCCCTGCTGGAGGAGCCGCTGCGCCCGCTCGAAGGTGTCGTTCGCCTCCTGGATGAGCGCCTCGATGTCGCCCGGCAGGGCGGTCGTGGGCTGGGGCGTCGGCGTCGGCTGGGGCGAGGCGCCGGGGGTCGCGCCGGGAGTGGGGCTGGGACCCACCGGCCCCTCCACGATAGGCGTCGTGGCCTCCACCAGCCCCAGCATCACCTGGAGGGCGCGCTCCAGCGTCGGCTCCATGGCGATGTTGTTGCCGTTGACCACCACCACGCGCTTGAGCTCGGGCAGGCTGCTGGCCGTCGCCTGGAGGTAGATGGGCTCGACGAAGAGGTTCCCCTCACCGATGGGGATCATGAGCAGGTTGCCCCGGATCACCTGGGAGCCCGACTGGTTCCACAAGCTGATCTGCTGGGAGATGGTGGTGTCCTGGTCGATGCGGGACTCCACCTGGGAGGGCCCGAAGACCAGCGTTTCGGTAGGGAAACGGAAGGCGAGGAGCTTGCCGTAGCGGTCGCCGTCGGAGCGGGCGGCCAGCCAGGCGATGGTGTTCTTCCGCTCTCCTCTGGGGCGGAAGGGGAGGATAAGGGCGAACTCCGCCCGCTCCTCGCCCGGCAGCCGCATGATCACGTAGTAGGGCTCGATGGGCTGCTCCTGGTCGATGAACACCTCGGTGGGGATGTCCCAGATGTCCTCCCGGTTGTAGAGGGCGCCGGGGTCCTGGATGTGGTAGGTGAGGTAGAGCTGCGCCTGGATCCGGAACAGCTCCTCCGGGTAGCGCACGTGGGCCCGCAGCAAAGCGGGCATCTCATCGAAGGGGGTGAACAGGTCCGGATAGATGCGGTCATAGACCCGGGCGATGGGATCGTTGGGATCGATGAGGTAGAAGGTGACGGAGCCGTCGTAGGCGTTGACCACGACCTTCACGCTGTTGCGGATGTAGTTCAGGCCGCCCAGCCTGGTGGAGTAGGGGTAGCGGTCGGTGTGGGTATAGGCGTCCTGGACCCAGAAGAGCTGCCCGTCCGCCACGACCAGGTAGGGATCGAAGTCCAGGCGCAGGAAGGGCGCGATCGCCTCGATCCGCTCCCGGATGTTGCGGCGATAGAGGACGCGGCTCTCGTCGTTGAGGGCGTCGCTGATGAGGATGTTGGTATCGGCGAACTCCCAGGCGTAGACGATGCGCCGTAGGAACGAGCTGAGACGGACGCCGCCTTCCCCTTCGAACCGTGTCGTCGCCGCCTCCTCGCCGATGGGGTAGTCGAACTCCTCCTCTTCCGCGTTGACGATGACGTAGTGCTCCGGCATCTCGCCGTAGTAGATCTGGGGACGCTCGATGGGCAGCTTGCCCGCGGGCGGGATGTCCTTGACGAAGAATTCCGGCAGGCCCTCCTCCACCACCTCGTTGACCGGCACCATAGTCAGGCCGTAGCCGTGGGTGAACTGGAGGCGACGGTTCACCCAGGTCTGGGCGGTGGCGGGCAGCCGGCCTGGATCCAGCTCGCGGGTCGCCAGCATCACCTGGCGCAGCTCGCCGCCGATCTCGTACCGGTCCACGTCCACGCCGCGGAACTCATAGAGCGGCCGGATGGTCTGGAGCTGGTTCAGCGTCTGGAGCAACGGCCGGGCGTCCCAGAGCCGGATGTTCTGGATCGTCTCCGGGTTGCCCGCCAGCTCCTCGGGGGTGACGAACTCGCGGGCCGGGAAGGGCAGCTCCTCGATGCGGTCCAGGGCGTAGGCGGCGCGGGTGGCGTCGATGTTGCGCTGGATGAACTTCCGCTCCTGCGCCAGCTCGTTCGGCTCCACCTGGAAGCGCTGGACGGTGGCCGGGTAGATGAGCCCGCCGACGATGGCGGCCACCACCCAGAGCACGACCGCGCCGATGGGCAGGACGAGCAGCCGGCGCCGGAAGAGGCTGATAAGGATGGCGAGGGCCACGAAGGAGGCGAAGCCCATCAGGACGTAGGTGACGGGCAGTTGGGCGTTGATGTCGGTGTTGCCCGCGCCGAAGGCCGCCCCCCGCTCCGAGTAGACCAGGGAGAACCGGCCCAGCCAGTAGCGCCAGATGAAGAGGCCCACCACCGCCACCAGCAGCAACGAGACGTGGGGCCTGGCCAGCGGCGGCCCCCAGGTGAAGCCCCCCAGCACCAGCCGCAAGGCGTATAAGCCGCCCACGACTATGGTGGTCAGGATCACCAGCCCCAGCGACCAGCCCAGGATGAAGTTGAGGGCGGGCAGCCGGAAGACATAGAAGCCGATGTCCTTATGGAACGCGGGGTCCTCCTTGCCGAAGGGCTGGCTGTTCATGAAGAGGAGGATGGTGTCCCACTGGCCGGCAGCCTGGCCACCGAAGATGACGGCCAGGAAGAGCGCCATCGCCACCACCACCACCAGCCCGACCCGGCGGACCGCCGTCGGGTCGGCGCCGGCCAGGACGAAGGATGACTTGCCCTCGCCGCCGGCGATCCCGCGGAGGGCCAGGAGCACGTTCAGCCCGAAGAAGAGCAGGAAGACGCCCGCCCCGGCGAAGAAGAGCCAGACGCGGGTGACGATGCGCAGCCGGTAGACGGACTGATAGTCGACGCTCTCGAACCAGAGCCAGTCCGCGTAGATGCCTTTAACGATGCTGGCGACGATGAAGAGGAGGAGGAGCAGGACCAGCGGCACCACCCAGCGCAACAGCCCGCCCGGCAGGCGCCGGGGACGGCGAAACTGAAAGAGACCGGGCGGCGGCCCGAGATCCGCTCCTTCCTCCGATGGCTGGAAGTGGAAGGCCATAGGAAAGGCGTCGCGCGTACCGGCGCGGCTACCAACGATGGTATACCACCGGAACGTCCCTTACAAGCAGAGGCCGTCCGCCATCACGGGCCCTATCGAAAGGGGCGTTCGCTGCGAGGAAGGGCTACGGGTTCTCGATGACGTCCTGGAGGGCCGGCACGATCTGGCCCGCCCGGTCGTAGATGGAGGCAGCTTCCAGCGTCTGAAGGTACGTCCGGAGCTGCGCCTGGCGCAACTCCTTCAGCCGCGCCTTCCCCTCCTGCACCGTATCGCCCAACGCCAGGATGAAGGCCTCGCGGAGCGGCTTGTCCCGCCGCAGGTCGGCGGCCAGCATCGCCTCGCCCCGGTTGAGCCAGCCGTGCACGGCTGGCAGGCGATCGGGGTCAGTGCGGAGGTTGTACTTCAGGTGCTCGACGCCGTAGGCCAGGTGGCGCCGCAGGTCCTTCGCCGCGTTCTCGAAGAGCTGGCGATCCGCCTGCGAGCGGCCGATGCGGTCGCCCCACTCGCAGAGGGCGAGGGTGAAGGAAGCGCGCAGGATGTTGATGTAGACGACGAGCTCGGTGAACTTGAAGGCGGCGTACACGGTCCGACTCAGGAACCCGGGCATCTCCACACCCAGGCCGCCGCCGTTGGCCAGCGCCCGCTTGCGGAAGGCCTCCACGTGACGGGCCTGGTCGAAGATCTGGGTGGCGAGGAAGAGCTTGACCTCGTGGTAGCCGTAGGAGATCTCCTTGAGCCAGCCCGCCTGCATCTGGGTCGAGTTGTACTGCTGCTCCGACAGGTTGGTGTAGATCTGGTCGAGGGCGGCCTCGATGTGCTCGGGCAGCGGCTCGATGGCGTCCCAGGAGACCTGGGTGGCGGGCGCCCAGCGCTGCTGGATGGCCAGCTCGTAGAGGTCGGCGGTGTTGTCGGCCCAGACCTCGTGCTTGTCGTAGATGGTATAGGGCGCGGGCAGCCCCCGCCGGTCGCCTTGGGCCACCCATGCGCCGCGGGGCGTGTCGTTCTCGTAGGGCCAGTGGTCGGGCACGTAGCCGTAGGAGCCCACGTCCGC
>MGOB01000068.1:17193-18625 GCA_001796995.1 Chloroflexi bacterium RBG_16_68_14
GGCCCGATCTTGGGCTTCGGCGGCCGCTCGGTGGGGACCCGGGCCCAGCTCATGTCCAGCGGCGGCAGCGGGAAGGGAGGCGCTTCCTGCTTCCGCTCGGCTAGCGCTTCCTGCTCGGCCTTGTTGGGGAGAAGACTTGCGTCAGACATGTCACTCAGCCGTCCAGGCGCCTAGCGCCGCGCCGTGTCCATCAGGGCGGCCATGCGAGGAGCCATCCGCTCCCGCCGGTCACCCAGGCCGGCCACCTCCAGCCGGTGCATGTACTCGTTCACCTGGCGCTTGCGGACGGCGAGCAGCTTCTGGTAGCCCTCGTTGAGTTGGGTTTCGCCCTTGCCGCCGCCCAGCAGGATCGCCAGCGCCTCGGCGGTCTCGCCGCCGCCGGTCAGGGCCGACTGGTTGGAGACGAAGCCCACCAGGCCCTCCATCCGGTCCAGGTAGGTGTGGACCTCCTCGCGCCGCTCGGGCTCGGTGTCCATCAGGTGCTTCAGGTGCATGACGCCGAAGGCCACGTGCCGGCTCTCGTCCTGGGCGGCCAGGCGGAAGATGCGCTTGTCCACCTCGCTGGGGGCGATGAGCTCGCCCATGCGGAACATGGACTGGACGAAGCCCTCTCCCACCAGATGCACCGACGCCGTCATCTCGACGAAGTTCTGGGCGGTGAGGAGGCCGACGGCGCCCGCGCCCGCCTGGAGCAGGCCGATGCCGTTGGCCAGCG
This sequence comes from Chloroflexi bacterium RBG_16_68_14, assembly GCA_001796995.1. Taxonomy (GTDB): domain Bacteria; phylum Chloroflexota; class Dehalococcoidia; order DSTF01; family RBG-16-68-14; genus RBG-16-68-14. The sequence continues at coordinate 17,909 of MGOB01000068.1, forward strand.
CCCGCTTGCGGAAGACATCCAGGTGGCGCGCCTCGTCCATGATCTGGGTCGCCAGGAAGAGCCCCACCTCGAAGTGGTCGGCGCTGATATTGGGGGCGAACATGCCCGGCACATCGCCCGCGATGAACTCCACCTGGGTGAGGAAGGTACAGAGCTGGGACATAGCCAGCTCCAGGTCCTCGTCCATCTCCGGCATCTCCTGCCAGGGGACGTCCGTGGCGGAGCTCCACTGCCGCTGGACCGCCTCCTCGTAGAGCATGGTGGCGGACTCCGACCAGGACTCCGCCTTGCTGGGCCAGTGCTGACCGAAGCGCTGGGCGTCGGGCCGGGGCGCCGAGCCGCGCATGCGGCCGGTCTGGTTCCCGGTGGTCTGGGGGATGTCGCCGTAGGACTCGACCGCGATGTCCTCCAGCGTGAGGCCCCGCTTGCCGGGGACGACCCGCAGGCCCCGCTGCGCGGCCGGCTTCTCCAGCCAGGAGAAGTCCATGTCCTCCGCTCCCGGCTCTTTGCGCAGCTCTTGCAAGATCTCCGGCTTCACCATGGCGACGCCTCCTCCGCCGTTCTCATGTGAACGTAAAGAGCACCAGCAAGCCCTAGTCTAGCAGCCGCTTAGTAACGATGTCAATGATGCATTCGGGCCGGTTATGCGGCAATTCGCATCAGAGTAATTCGAGTGTGCCATCTGACCGAGACCGCCAATAACCCTCGTGATTCTTT
>MGOB01000069.1:0-3349 GCA_001796995.1 Chloroflexi bacterium RBG_16_68_14
CGCAGTTGCCGCAGACCACCGTGGTCACGCCCTGGGCCGCCTTGAAGTCCAGGCCGGGGTGGTTCAGCAGCGCCGCGTCGTCGTGGGAGTGGACATCAATGAAGCCGGGAGCGACGACCATGCCCGTGGCGTCGATGGCCCGCCTGGCCTCGCCCGCGGCCTCCCCGACGGCGGCGATGCGGCCTTCGGCGATGGCGACGTCGGCCGGGCGCGCCGGCGCGCCGGTGCCGTCGATGACGCGTCCACCGCGGATGAGCAGGTCGTACCGGGAAGCGCTCATGGCGTGGGCCAGCCTACCGTATGGAAGGGCGCTGCGGCAACCGCTGGTGACCGTACCTCGTCGGGGCGCTAAGATGGATGCGATGTTCCGGCAAGCGTCGAGGCGAGTCCGTGGGGCGGCACGATCTGTCCGCTGGCTTCCCGTCCTGCTGCTCGCTGCGGTGCTGCTCGCTTCCTGCGACGGAGACGGTGGCGAGGAGGGGCCGGTCACCGTCACCCTCTGGCACTCCATGGGCAGTCCGCTGAGCGGGGCGCTCCAGCGCATGGCGGATGAGTTCAACCAGTCCCAGCCCCAGTACCGGGTGGAGCCCGTCTTCCAGGGCTCCTACACCGACTCTCTGAATAAGCTGATCAGCTCGCTAGGTGCGGGGAACATCCCGGCCCTGATCCAGTTGGACGATGTCTCTACCCAGATCATGATCGATAGCGAGGCGATCACGCCCATCCAGGAGCTCATCGACGAGGAGGCGTACGATCTCTCGGACTTCGACCCCAAGGCGCTGAGCTACTATCGCGTGGGCGGCACGCTCTACTCCATGCCCTTCAACCTGGCCGGTCCCATCCTCTACTACGACCGGGAGGCGTTCCAGGAGGCCGGCCTGGACCCGGACCGGCCGCCACGCACGCTGGAGGAAGTGCGCCAGTACTCGGAGCGGCTGGTGCAGCGCAACGAGCAGGGCGAGGTGACCCGCTCCGGCATCGCCCTCCAGATCAGCCCCTGGGTGTTCGAGCAGATGCTGGCCAAGCAGGGCGCCCTCTACGTGAACAACGATAACGGCCGCCAGGGGCGGGCCACGGAGGCCGTCTTCGACAGCGAGGCGGGGAGGCAGATCATCCAGTGGTGGGACGAGATGGTGGACGAGGGCCTGGCCTTCAACGTCGGACGGAGCGGCGCCGACGCCATGCTGGCGATCGCCTCTGGGCGGGCCGCCATGGCCATCGAGTCTACCGCCGCCCTGGGCGCCGTCGTCGCCCTTATCGCGGTCACGGGGGAGGACCCGGAGCGGCTGGGCGCCGGGCCGCTGCCGGCGCCGGAGGGGGAAGACGGCGGCATCGTCCTGGGCGGCGCCTCCTTCTGGATCCTGAAGGACCGGCCGGAGGAGGAGCAGCGGGGAGCCTGGGAGTTCGTCAAGTTCGCCAGCGCGCCGGAGCAGCAGGCCCGCTGGCACGCCGACACGGGCTACTTCACCAGCCGCCTCTCCGCCTACGACCTGCCGCCGGCGGTGGAGCGGCGGAAGCAATACCCTCAGTTCGAGACGGCGGTGAAGCAGCTGCGGGAGTCGCCCGACAACCCGGCCACCCAGGGGGCGCTGCTGGGCCCCTTCAAGAGCGTCCGCGACCGGGTGACCCGGGCCTTCGAGCAGGTGCTGGGCGGCGGCGCCGACCCCGCGCGCGAGCTGGAGCTTGCGGCCGACGAGGCGACGGAGATCATCCAGGAATACAACCGCACCGCGCCGTAGCTGGGGCGGGGTGGACGGCCTTTTCGTCATTCTGAGCGAAGCGAAGAATCTGGCCCATCAGGCGAGTAGGGGGGCGTCTAGGCAGTGAATCGACTTGCTGCCTTGCAGGGGCCAGACCCTTCGCTAGCGCTCAGGGTGACAGGGAACCCACCGGTAGGGAACCAAGACGAGTTCATTTTCTTGACCTCGCAGCGAAGCCGCCGATATAATCGCCGCGTCTCTCCAGGGCGAGGCATCACCGCTATCTAGAGAAAGGGGCAGGGGCCATGGAAGAGGTTGTGCTGGTCAGCGGCTGTCGCACCGCCATCGGTCGCATGGGGGGCGGCTTCCAGAACTTCTCCGCGTCGGATCTGGCGGCGGTAGTGCTCAAGGAGGCGGTGGCCCGCGCCGGCATCCCGCCCGACCAGGTGGACCAGGTGATCCTGGGCTGCGTGGGCCAGGTGATGGAGGACGCCTACATCGCCCGCCACGCCGCCATCAAGGCCGGCCTCCCCATCGAGGTGCCCGCCTACACGGTGAACCGTATCTGCGGCAGCGGCCTGGAGGCGATCAACACCGCCGCCCGCTGGATCGAGACGGGCGACGCCTCGGTCGTCGTCGCCGGCGGGGCGGAGAACATGACTATGATGCCCTACTACGTCCGCAGCGGCCGCTATGGCTATCGACTAGGCCACGGGCAGCTCGAGGACGGCATCCAGCACCTGCTGGGCGACCCCTTCAGCAAAGCGCACATGGCCATCACCGCTGAGAACCTGGCCGAGAAATTCGGCGTGGGCCGCGAGGAGCAGGACCAGGTGGCGGTGCGCAGCCAGCAGCGCGCCGTCGCCGCCATCCAGGAGGGCCGCTTCAAGGACGAGATCGTCCCGGTGGAGGTGCAGGCCGGCCGCGAGACCAAGGTGATCGACACCGACGAGCACCCGCGGGCGGACGCCACGCTGGAGGCGCTGGCCAAGCTGCGCCCGGCCTTCAAGGAGGGCGGCGTGGTCACCGCCGGCAACGCCAGCGGCATCAACGACGGCGCCGCCGCCGTGGTGGCGATGAGCCGCTCGAGGGCGGACGAGCTGGGCGTCAGGCCCCGCCTGCGCATGGTGGCCCGCGCCGAGGCGGGCGTGGAGCCGGCGATCATGGGCAGCGGGCCCATTCCCGCCGTGCGCAAGGCGCTGGACAAGGCGGGCATGCAGGTCGACCAGATGGACGTGGTGGAGCTGAACGAGGCCTTCGCCTCGGTGGCCGCCGCGTGCAGCAACGTCCTCGGCCTCGATCCGGAGAAGACCAACCCGAACGGCGGCGCCATCGCCCTGGGCCACCCCATCGGGGCGACGGGGGCCATCCTCACTGTGAAGCTGATGTACGAGCTGGAGCGGCGTCAGGGCCGCTTCGGGCTGGTCAGCTTGTGCATCGGCGGCGGCCAGGGCATCGCCACGATCTTCGAGCGGGTGGGGTAGTTCCTCTTCCGTAGGGGCCCCGACAGGTCGGGGCCCAGGACAGAGCTAAAGCTCTGTCCCTACGAGGTCATCGATAATGCGAAGGCCAGGCTTAAGCCTGGCCTTCGGTGTGATGTGTGGGGCCCGGGGGTGAGGGCCTACCAGCCCATCATGGCGGAGAGCCAC
>MGOB01000069.1:3374-5704 GCA_001796995.1 Chloroflexi bacterium RBG_16_68_14
GCCGGCGGCCGCTTCCGGGGGCAGCTCGTCGATGTAGCCGGCTTCGTACTGCAGGATGAGCGCGGCGTCGATGCTGTTGATCCTGCCATTCCCGTTCACGTCGCCGCTGGCCGCGTTGGGCAGCACGGTAAGGATTTCGGCGTCGAACTGGAGGATGAAGAGCGCGTCGACGCTGTTCACCAGGAAGTCGTCATTGACGTCGCCGAGGGGCTTTGCCGGAGTTGACGTGACGGTGGGCGTGCTCGTTCTCGTGCGTGTCGGCGTGCTGGTGGGCGTGTTCGTAACGATCGGTGTGTTGGTCACCGTGGGCGTGTTGGTAATGGTCGGCGTGTTGGTCACCGTGGGCGTCGGGGTGATGGTCGGCGTGTTGGTTACCGTGGGCGTCAGGGTAATGGTCGGTGTGTTGGTTATCGTGGGCGTCGCGGTTCGAGTCGGTGTGTTGGTTATCGTGGGCGTGCGGGTAATGGTCGGTGTGCTAGTCACCGTCGGCGTTCGAGTGGTGGTTCTCGTGGCTGTCGTCGTCGGCGTGGGAGCGATGCAGGGACCGCTATTGGGCGCGCTGAGGAAAGGCGCGAAGTCCACGTTGTCGCTGACTCCGTTGCCCTGGCCGTCGGGGTTGGCCGTGTCGTGGAACGGGCCGCTGGCGTGGCCCCACCAGTTGTTGTTAGCGTCCAGGACACCCGACCCCTGGTTGTTGGCGCCGAGGAGCGCGTTGCCAACGATACTGTTGCAGTTCACCGCGATGAACTCGGTCGCGGTGCCCGACATGATGCGAACGCCGGAGCTGGCGCCCGTGCTGTCCGTGATCTCATTCTCGAGGATGTCGATGGCGCCGTGGGTGCCGCCGTCGTCCTGGATCTGGACGCCGTCCTCGTTGCCGTCGAAGGTGTTGCCGCTGACCTCCACGTTGCTTACGTTGCCGTTGGTGCCTTCGGCCAGGACGTAGAGGCCGCGTTCGGCGGTGGTCACTCCGTTGTCCGTGACGTCGACGGCGGCGAGCACCGCCAGGATTGCGTCGGTGGAGTCCAGCGCTTGCAGCTCGATGCCGGCGCGGGCGAGCGACCCTCCGATGACGTTGTCGTCCACGGTGATGGTGGTGTTGGTCACGCCGCTTCCGGTGTCAGCCCGGCTGCGGATGAGGATACCGTCCGCTGAATCGTTGTCGGCGTCGCCCAGGATGTTCTCGCCGCCCGTGACCTCATTCTCACGCACGGCGGAGTCCTTCGTATTCGTTAGGTCGATGCCGTTGTCCGCTGCATCCTCAATGTCGTTGCATTGCACCAGCCAGTTCTCGTAGAGGGACTGGCCGGTGTTGCCGGCCCGGACCGCGCTGCCGCTCAGGTCGTGGATGAAGTTGTCCTGTACGGTGACGTCGTTCACGGCAGTCGCGCTGGTGGCGGCGATGCCGTCGCCATCGTAGTTGGTGATCGCCAAGCCCTCGATGGTAACGCCAGAGACGCCGCCCGCGATGGTGATGGCGGAACCAGGGTCGCCACCTGCATCAAGGATCGGGGCGCTGGCCCCGGGGCCGGGGCAGCTACCGCCGGGATCCCCTGTCAGGGTGAGGCTCTTGTTGATGGTCAGCTCTTCGTCGTACGTGCCCGCCGCCACATCGACCGTGTCGCCGTCGTTGGCGTGGTCGATGCCGTGCTGAATGGTGTCGCACGGGTTAGCGGCGCTGCCGCAAACGTAGGGGAAGGCGCCGTCATCGCCCGGCGAGGGATCGCCGACGAGGACGGTAGTTCCCGGGTGGGTAGCGAGGGCCCATCTCGTTCCCAGCGTCACGAGGCTGGCCACGAGTGCTAGCGCCACCAAGCCTAAGATAACCCCGCCCAGTGAGATCCGTCGGAACGCCATATCCCACCTCCGCAAGCTGCGGTCTTTTCCGCCTGTCGAACTAACTGTACTCTCGCTTATGCCCTTTGTCAACTCCGTCTTTTCATTACCAACCGGCAGTAGGGAAATCTACCCTCGACCATGAGCTTGCGTGCTGTGTAGAATGCAAGCACCGCACCCGAACGCGAACAGGAGCTCGTTGCCATGCCTACCGCCCTCATCACCGGCATCACTGGCCAGGACGGCTCCTACCTGGCGGAGCACCTGCTCTCGCTGGGGTATGCCGTGTACGGCCTGATGCGCGGCCAGGCGAACCCGAAGCGGCCGCTGGTGGAGGCCCAGTTGCCGGACGTGAAGGTGGTGGAGGGCGACCTGCTGGACCAGACGTCCCTCATCAACGCGGTGCAGCGCGCCCAGCCGGACGAGGTCTACAACCTGGCCGCCATCAGCTTCGTGCCCCTCTCCTGGAACCAGGCCGAGCTGACCGCCGAGAC
>MGOB01000069.1:5739-8986 GCA_001796995.1 Chloroflexi bacterium RBG_16_68_14
TCCGGCTGGTCACCGGCGCGACGCCGTCGCGCTCCGAGGGCGCCCGCGGCATCAAGTTCTACCAGGCCTCCAGCAGCGAGATGTTCGGCAAGGTGCGGGAGACGCCCCAGAACGAGAACACGCCCTTCTATCCGCGCAGCCCCTACGGCGTGGCCAAGGTCTACGGCCACTACATCACGGTGAACTACCGGGAGAGCTACAACCTCTTCGCCTGTAGCGGCATCCTCTTCAACCACGAGTCGCCCCACCGCGGGCCGGAGTTCGTCACCCGCAAGATCAGCCTGGGCGCCGCCCGCATCAAGCTGGGCAAGCAGAAGGAGCTGCTCATGGGCAACCTCGACTCGAAGCGCGACTGGGGCTTCGCCGGTGACTACGTGCGGGCGATGTACCTGATGCTCCAGCAGCCCGAGCCGGACGACTACGTTGTCGGCACGGGGGAGACGCATCTGATACGGGAGTTTGCTGACCTCGCTTTCAAAGTTGTCGGCCTCAACTATGAGGACTATGTGCGTGCGGATCCGGAGTTCATGCGCCCGGCCGAGGTGGACCACCTGCTGGCCGACGCCACCAAGGCGCGCGAGAAGCTGGGCTGGCAGCCTTCGGTCATCTTCCCGGAGCTGGTGCGCATGATGGTGGAGGCCGACCTCCAGAACGAGGCGAAGGCGAGCTAGAGCGGCGGAAGATCAGGTAACATGACTCCGCCCCGACAGCGTCGGGGCGTTTGATGCCAGGAGGTAATCGTGCCCACGGAGATCCTGTCCGGCCTCTACCAGCTCAAGGTGCCCATCCCCGACAACCCCCTCGGCTGGGTGCTCCCTTACCTCATCCCCGGCGACGACGGCTACACGCTGATCGATTCGGGCTGGAACACGCCGGAGGCCTTCGCCGCGCTGGAGGCCGAGCTGCAGGAGCTGAACGTTCGCTTCGACCAGATCAAGCGGCTCTTCGTCACCCATGTGCACCCGGACCACTACGGGCTGGCCGGTCGCATCAAGGAGGTGTGCGGCGCCCGGGTGGTCATCCACCAGCGGGAGCGCGACTTCATCCGCAGCCGCTACTGGCAGCCCGAGCAGCTCCTGGAGCGCATAGCGTCCTGGCTCACGGAGAACGGTGTGCCCAGGGACGAGATGACCGACCTCCAGCTATCGTCCATGCCGATGCGGAGCTACGTGGCCGCCGTCGAGCCGGACGCCGTGCTCTGGGGCGGCGAGACGCTCGACTTCGGCCTCTACAAGTTCGAGGTGTACTGGACGCCGGGCCACTCGCCGGGGCACATCTGCTTCTACGAGCGCACGCAGCGCATCATCCTCACCGGCGACCACGTGCTGCCCACCATCACGCCCAACGTCAGCCTCCATCCGCAGCAGATGGGTAACCCCCTGGGCGACTACCTGGCCTCCCTCCAGCGCCTGGAGCCCCTTGAGGTAGACGACGTGCTGCCGGCCCATGAGTACGCCTTCAAAGACCTGCGCGGTCGCCTGCGGGAGATCGTTGAGCACCATGAGCGGCGGCTGGAGGAGATGCTGGCCGTTATCGGCGAGGGCCGGGCGACGGCGTATGACGTGGCCTCCAGCATCGTCTGGACGACGGGCACCTACGACAGCTTCTCGCCCTGGATGCGCCGCGCCGCCATCAGCGAGACGCTGGCCCACCTGGAGTACCTGGTGCAGGAGGGCAAGCTGCACCAGGTGCGGGAGGACGGCGTGGTGCGGTACGAGCGGATTCGGGACGGCGAGGGCTGACGGGGGTACACCCCTCGACGAGACCAGCGCACGCGCGGGGTAGTGACGCGTCCGCAGCGCGTCAGCTCACACCCTCTGGGCGAGCGCCACGGCGCCGCTGGCGCACACGCCGGCGAGGAGAATCTGGAGGATGACGTGCGCAGCGTCGGGTACCGGGTGGTCGGCGATGGCCGGTAGGAACCGGTAGGTGCGCCCGAAATACTTCTGGTATGCGCGCCGTCTCCTTTCGCTCGTCCCAAACAGGTAGGGCTTCCACCAATCGACAATCTGCAAGGCTAGCCAGCCCGCGTACAACACCAGCCCCACGGCCATCAGTGGCAGCCAGCGCAAGGCGAAGCCGGCAATCACAGCTGCCTGGACCACGCCGAGGACAACATCGAGCGGCCGCTGCGGGTTGCCCGGTGACAGGTCGTTCCACGGAAACAGCGGCACCCACTCGTGGAGCTGGAGATAGATGAGGAGCAGGGCCTGAAGGATGACCGAGACTACGACCCAGCTCATATCACTGCGCCTCGGAGCTAGCGCGCTGTCCGCAGCCCGGTGATCGCCGAGGAGCGTTTCTTGGGCAGGCGCTCCAGGTAGTGGTGGATGGACTCGGCGGCGCGGCGGCCGTCGGCCAGGGCGGTGACCACCAGGTCCGCCCCCTTCACGCAGTCGCCCCCGGCAAAGACGCCCGGGCGGGCGGTCTCGAAGGTCTCGGGGCTGACCGTCACCAGCGAGCGGTTCACGTCCTTCCCTTCGATCATCCGCACGACCTCTTCGTCGCCGCCGTAGCCGATCGCGATGACGACGGTGTCGGCCTCGACGGCGAACTCCTCGCCGGTGGGGACGGGCCGCCGCCGCCCCGACTCGTCCGGCTCGCCCAGCGCCATCCGGGCGAAGTGTACTCGCGCCACCCGGCCGTCAGGCCCCGCCTCCGTGCGCAGCGGCGCCGCCAGGTACTCGAAGCGCACCCCCTCCTCGCGGGCGTGGACGCGCTCCTCCTCCCGGCCCTTCTGCTCCGCCTCCGTCCGGCGGTAGGCGCAGGTCACCTCCCTGGCGCCCAGTCGCACCGCCGTGCGTACACAGTCCATGGAGGTATCGCCGCCACCGATGACCAGCACCCGCTCGCTCTTGGGCAGTGGCTCGCGCATCCACTCGGGCAGGAGCTCCGGCTGCAGGTTCCCGCGCACCAGGAACTCGGTGGCCATGATGACGCCGGGCAGGTCGGCTCCCGGCACGTCCAGTTGGTTGCCCAGGCTGGCGCCGTGGCCCAGGAAGACGGCATGGTAGCCCCCCTCGAAGAGCTCATCGATGGTGATGTCCCGCCCCACGTAGGTGCTGCCGACGAACTCGACGCCGAGCCGGTAGAGATGGGCCATGTACTCCTGCAAGATGTGCTTCTCCATTTTGAAGCTGGGGATGCCGTAGAGCAGGACGCCACCGGGCTCGGCCCAGGCGTCGAAGAGGGTGATCTGGTGGCCCCGCTTCGCCAGCTCCTCGGAGACGGCGAGGCCGGCGGGCCC
>MGOB01000069.1:8999-12204 GCA_001796995.1 Chloroflexi bacterium RBG_16_68_14
CCCGGCGTCCCGTAGGCGGCGCCACTTCGGGCGTCGGCCAGCCCGCGGTCTTCCGCTGGTAGTCGGTTACGAAAGCCTCCAGCTTGCCGATGGCCACGGGCGGCTGGGCCTCGCCCGGCCGGATGGCGAAGCCGACCACGCAGTCGCCTTCGCAGAGGTTCTCCTGGGGACAGAGGCGGCCGCACATCTCGGGCAGATTGCTGGTCTCGCGGAACTTGTTGGCGGCGCCGATGACGTCGCCCTGCTCCAGGAGGAGGAAGGCGCCCGGGATGTCGTTGTGGACGGGGCAGGCCGACTGGCAGGGCGGGTCGGGGCACTGGATGCAGCGGGTGGCTTCAATCTTGGCCGTCTCCAGGTCGAAGCCGAGGAAGGTCTCCTTCCAGTTGCGGATGCGGACCTCCGGCTTCTGCTTCGGGATGGGCCGGCCGGCGATCTCTAGCCGTCGATGCGTCTCACAGGGCATCGTGTTTCCCTCGCTCTGCTCGACCTCCGTGCCCGTAACCTGTCTTGTAAGTGCTCAAGTGTAGCGATTTCCCGCTCGCCCTGGCAACTGCGGAAGCGGGCTCAGGAAGGAGCCTGAGCGGGGGTGAGATGGGCACCCAGGAGGTCGAGGAGGTTGATCTGGGAGCCGAGCTGGACGCCCAGGCCGGACAGCAGCCCGATCACCCGGCCGATGTAGAGGAACTCGCCCGGCACGCGCACCACCGGGTTCTCGCGGAAGATGTGCAGCATCCGCTCCTGGAACTGGAGCAGGAGCTGGCGGTCGCGGTTGAACTCCTCGTTGCGGGCCAGGCGAGCGACGATCGCCTCGCCTATCGCATCGAAGACGGCGTCGTCGGCGCGGCGGGTGCGGAAGCCCAGGTCGCGGAAGGCCCGGCCCAGCGCCGCGCTATCGGCCGCGATGAGGGCGGAGATGAGCCGGACGAAGCCCTGGAGGAACCCGGGCGGGAGCTCCTTGGACAGTCCGAAGTCGACGATGACCAGTTGCGGGCCCGGACGCACGAAGAGGTTACCCGGGTGCGGGTCGGCGTGGAAGAAGCCGTGGGAGAAGATCTGCTGGATGTAGCATTCGGCCACCAGCCGGGCGACCTCCTGCCGGTCGATGCCGGCGCCGTCCAGGGCGGCCACATCCGTGATCTTGATGCCGTCCACGAACTCCATGGTGAGGACGCGCTTTGTAGTGTGCTCCCAGTAGATGCGGGGCACGATGATGTTGTCCTGGCCGGCGAAGTTGCGGGCCGTCGCTTCGGCGTTGTGGCCCTCGTTGACGAAGTCCAGCTCCAGGGGCACATTGGCGCTCAACTCCTCGGTGATGGGGGTGAGGTCGAGATCGGGGAGCACGCGGCTGGCGGCGCGCCCCAGGAGCCGCATGTTCTGCAGGTCCACCTGCACGATCTCCTCGATCTCCGGGTACTGGACCTTCACCGCCACGTCGCGGCCGTCGCGGAGCCGGCCGCGGTGCACCTGGGCCAGCGAGGCGGAGGCGACGGGCATGGGGGCCAACTCGGCGAAGACCTGCTCCACTGGCGCGCTCAGCTCCTGCTCGATAACCGGGCGGATCACGTCGTACGGCCGGGGCGGGACGGTGTCGTGGAGCTGGGAGAGGATCTCCACGTACTCATCGGGGAAGATGTCGGCGCGGGCGCCGATGAGCTGGCCCACCTTGATCAGCAGCCCCTGAAGCTGGGTAGCGGTTTCGAGGATGCGCTGGGCGCTCCGGCGGTGGTACTGGGACAGCCGGCGGGCCGCCTCCGCCGATGGCAGTCGCCGGTTGCGCCAGGCCAGCCGCCGGTAGCCGAGATAGATGCTGGCCACCGTCCAGCTCACCTGGGCGGAGCGGCGAAGGCGCTGAACGGTGTTCATGCAGGCCATTGTATCGAGGTGGCCGCAGCGGAGGAAAGGAGGCGGGCTTGCAGAGGAGGTGGTGGGCGTTTACAATACGCCAGCAACGAAGGCCTCCGCAGTCGTCGCACCGATAGGAGGTTCAACCATGGCCTACGAGGAGACTCTGGCGTCCGTCCCCCTCTTTTCCCGTCTGGAGCGCTCGGACCTGGCGCGCTTGGGCAAGGTGGTGGTGCCCCGCAAGTACCCCAAAGGCGAAACCATCGTCCAGGAAGGCGAACAGGCCGTCGCCTTCTATGTCGTCGTGAGTGGGAAGGTAGCAGTTACCAAGGGGGGGAAGACCCTCAACACCATGAAGCCGGGGGGGTTCTTCGGCGATATGGCGCTGCTGGACGGCTACCCCCGCTCCGCCAGCGTGTCGGCAGTGGAGGACACGGAGTGCCTGGTCATGACGCGCTGGGACTTCACCGCCGAGCTGCGCACCAATCCCACCATCGCCCTTGCCATGCTGCCGGTCCTGTGCAAGCGCATCCGCGAGCTGGAGGGCGAAGAGGTGCGCTGATGCCCGCCGAGGGCAGACGCCAGGAGGGCCCGATATGTCGAGCCCTCCGGTTGTTCTGCCCGGGCTTCTTCTCTACACCAGGAGCGCGGCAGGGTTCTCCAGCAGCCGCCGGATCTCGTTGGCGAACTGGGCGCCCTGGGCGCCGTCGGTCACCCGATGGTCGGCGGAGAGGGCGACCTTCATCAGCTGGGCGACGGTCACCTGGCCATCTCGCACTACCGGCGCCGGTCGCACGGCGCCGGCGCCGAGGATGGCGGTCTGGGGCGGCTGGATGATGGCGACCAGCGTCTCCACGTCGTACATCCCCAGGTTGCTGATGGTGAAGGTGCCGCCGGAGTACTCCTCCGGCTTGAGGGCGCCGGAGCGGGCCCGCTCCGCCAGGCTGCGGCTCGCCTGGGCGATCTCGGCCAGGCTCTTCTTCCCGCAGTCCAGGATGGCGGGGGCGATGAGCCCGTCCTCCAGCGCGATGGCGATGCAGACGTTGATCGCCTCATGCCGGCGGATCTCGCCTTCGACGAGCCAGCTGTTGAAGATGGGGTAGCGGGCGAGGGCGAGAGCGCAGGCCTTGACGATCAGGTCGTTGACGCTGACGTGGGGATACCCTTCGATGGCCTCGTTGAGCTGGCGGCGCAGCCGCTCCGCCTCCGTCATATCGATGTCCAGGGTGATGTAGTAGTGGGGCGCCTCGCGCTTGCTCTGCGCCATGCGCCGGGCGATAGCCTGGCGCATGCGGCTCATGGCCACCGTCTCCGCCGGCGGCGCGGCGGCGGGAGCGGCCTCCGGCGCGGGTTTCGCCTGGCG
>MGOB01000069.1:12240-20342 GCA_001796995.1 Chloroflexi bacterium RBG_16_68_14
GCCATCGGGCCCGGTGCCCCGGATCTGGGCCAGGTCGATCCCCTTTTCCGCCGCCAGCTTGCGGGCGACGGGTGAGGCGCGGGCGCGGCCGTCGGTTGGGGCGGCAGCCCTGGCGGGCGGCGGCTCTTGGGGCGCGGCGACGGCTTGCTCCTTCGCCCCGGCCGGTGTGGTCGCCGCGGCGACCTGCTCGTACCGGGAGACGTCCTCGTCCGGGGAGGCGATGATGGCGATGACGGTGCCCACGGCGACGGTGTCGCCCTCCTTCGCCAGCAGCTTGCGGAAGACGCCGGACTCGAACGCCTCGATCTCCACATTGGCCTTGTCCGTCTCGATCTCGGCGATGATCTCGCCCCGCTGGACAGCGTCGCCCTCCTGCTTGAGCCAGCGGACGATGGTGCCTTCCTCCATATCGGCGCCCATCTGGGGCATGACCACTTCCGAGATCACGTCGACGCCTCCTTCATGCTGTCGCGCTCGGCGTAGTTCGACCGTAGGGACAGAGCTAAAGCTCTGTCCCTACGAGGCTTACCTCTTACAACACCTGCAAGACAACGTCTCGCGCTCACGCCTGACCGTCACCTCCTACATCAGCGCCAGCGCCGCGTCGGCGATCTGCCGTTCGCTGGGCAGGGCGGCCTGCTCCAACTCCTTGGCGTAGGGCATGGGCACGTCGGCGCCGCAGACGCGGGCGACGGGCCCGTCCAGCTCATCGAAGGCCTGCTCCATGATGATGGCGGCGATCTCCCCGGCGAAGCCGCCGAACTTCCAGTCGTCCTCGACGACGACGGCGCGGTGGGTCTTGCGCACGGAGGCGACGATGGCCTCCACGTCCAGCGGTCGCAGGGTGCGCAGGTTCAGCACCTCCGCCTGGTGGCCCTGCTCGGCCAGCAGGTCGGCGGCGCCGTTGGCCTGGTAGACGCTGCCGGAGTAGCCGATGAGGGTCACGTCCTTGCCCTCCCGGCACACCTCCGCCTGGCCGAAGGGGATGCTGTAGTCGCCCTCCGGCACCTCGCCCTTGCGGCTGTAGAGGGCGGTGTGCTCGATGAAGATCACCGGGTTCGGGTCGCGGAAGGCGGTCTTGAGCAGGCCGCGGGCGTCGTACGGGGTGTAGGGGACGGCCACCTTGAGGCCGGGGATGTGGGCGTACCACCCCTCCAGGCTGTGGGAGTGCTGGCTGGAGAGCTGGCTCCCGGCGCCGCTGGCCATGCGGATGACCAGGGGCACGTGGATCTGGCCGCCGGACATGTAGCAGAGCTTGGCGGCATTGTTGACGATCTGGTCGAAGGCGAGGAGGCTGAAGTTGATGGTCATCAGCTCCACCATGGGGCGCAGGCCGCCCATGGCGGCGCCGATGCCACAGCCTACGATGACGGACTCGGAGATGGGGGTGTCGCGGATGCGGTCCGGGCCGAAGTCCTCCAAGAAGCCCTTGGTTACCGCGTAGGACCCGCCGTACGCGCCGATGTCCTCGCCCATGAGGATCACCCGCTCGTCGGCCAGAAGCTCCTCGCGCAGGGTCTGACGCAGCGCCTCGCGGAAGGTTATCTCCGGCACGGCTAGGACTCCTCCTCGTACACGTGGCGGTAGAGCGCCTCTGGCGGCGGCTTTGGGCTCTCCTCAGCGAAGCGGGTCGCCTCGTTCACCACCTCCTCCACCTCCGCCTGGAGCGCCTGGAAGGTCGCTTCGTCGATGACGCCGTCCTGCTCCAGCTTTTGCCGGAAGGTGACGATCGGGTCGAGCTCGCGCCATTCCTGGACCTCTTCCTTGCGGCGGTAGGATTCCGGGTCGGCCATGGAGTGGCCGCGGAAGCGGAAGGTGATCGCCTCCAGGAAGACCGGGCCTTGGCCGGAGCGGACGCGACGGGCGGCGCGCTGGGTCGCCTCGTACATCTCCAGGACGTTCATGCCGTTCACCTGCTCCGCCGGGATGGCGTAGGCCCGGGCGCGCTTGTACACCTCGATGACGGAGGAGACGCGGCGGATGTCCGTGCCCATCCCGTAGAAGTTGTTCTCGCAGAGGAAGAGGACCGGCAGCTTCCAGACGGCGGCCAGGTTGAGGGCTTCGTGGAACTCCCCCTCGTTGACGGCGCCGTCGCCGAAGATGCAGAGCACGATGCGCCCGTTGCCCAGCCGCTGGTTCGCCAGCGCCAGCCCGCAGGCGATGGGCAGGTGCCCCGCCACGATGGCGTAGCCGCCCATGAAGAAGCGCTCCACGTCGAAGAGGTGCATGGAGCCGCCCCGGCCACCGCTGACGCCCGTCTCCCTGCCGAAGAGCTCCGCCATCACCCGGCCGGGGTCGACGCCGCGGGCGAGGGCGTGGCCGTGCTCGCGGTAGTGGGAGATGATGTAGTCGTCGTGGTTGATGGCGGCGATGGCGCCGGCGGCCACCGCCTCCTCGCCGATGTAGAGGTGGAGGAAGCCGGCGATGCGCTGGCGGGCGTACATCTCCGCCGCCTTCTCCTCGAAGCGGCGGATGAGCATCATCTGCCGCAGCAGGTCGATGAGCTGCCCCTTGTCTAGATCCTTCACCGTCGGTTTCTCAGCGAGCTGGGTCATGATTTCGATGCCGGGTGCTCCCTCACCCCCGGCCCCTCTCCCTCGGAGAGGGAGAGGGGTGACCGACAGGTCGGGGTGAGGGAGGCTGACGCGTCTCCAGATCCTTCACCGTCGGTTTCTCAGCGAGTTGCGTCATCGTGACGGGTTCCTGTCAGTCAGCAAAGGTAGTAGGTCGTCGCGTCGGGACCAATAAGCCACGGTCGACACTCGGCCGAGAAGGGCGACCTCAGGCTGGCGCCACGCAAAGTCGATGTCGTTCAGTAGGCTTACCTTGGCCTTAGGCCCGAGCTGCCCGTTGCAGTCGAACCACAACCTGAACACCCTGTTGACAACGGGCTGGAGACCGGCCACCTGTCTAGGACTGAGCGTTTCTACGTATCTATTGGTCTCAACGAGCCTGAAGTCGACTGTGTAGACCTTGCCCGTTCCTCCAGTTAGCCTTGCCCTGGTTTCGTATTTCACCCCGTTCTCTTGCAAGAACCTGCCCACCTCTTCCGTGAAGACTGCAGGCTCATAGGTACGTGACGTATAGATAAGGTCGCTTACGCCCCGGGCGGCTGCTATTACGTCGAAGAGCAACTCCCCCAGCTCATGAGTTGTACCTTCCTTAACGAGTTCTCCTCGGACCGCCTCCACACCGGTACCGGCTGCTATTGTGTCGACCATGTAGCGCCGCTTTGGCGTTCCAGAGATGTCAAAGCCTTGAATCTGCAGATGACGCAGCGTCTCTCCGAGATCCGTAACGCGGATACGGGCCGGTGACAGCTCTTCAATGTAGACGTCTATGAGATCATTGTCGGGATACAAGTATGGCGTGGTGATTCGTATGCGGCTCTCCAGGGTCTGACACTGGAAGCCTTCGGTAAGCGTCGCGACGTATCTTTGGGTTATCTCAGCGCAAGAAAGAGCCACGACCTAGTCCTTCCGCTGTGCCTCACCAAGATCCAGCTGTCGCGGAGGCAGTGTATGAACCTGGCCGGAAAATGAGATGTTGCACTGGGTACAGAACTGTTGGAACGCTTCTTCAACCTGTGAACTAATGGCTTCGGTTGGCGTGTACGCGAACCGATCACGACAAAGATCTGTCCACCGATGCTTGTGAGTGCCTGGTCGCCACGCATCCCTGTTTGTGTGCTTGTTGACATGTCCTCGGTTTACGCAGAGGCCCCTTATCCGAAAAGCCCTGTTCACTACCAGTGCGAACGTGAAGAGCGAGGACTCCTTCATGTTTATGGTTGCATAGAGGCGCAAGTCTACACGCAAGTCGCTATCCACTTTCAATTCGCTCTTCGCCCAGACCTCGTTTTGGCTGTAGCTCCAAACCACATCCTGCGCGATTGACTTGGGAGCGGCAACCAGCCGGTCTGCCTCATTCTCAGTCAGAGGGATACTTGCCATTCCCGTCTGACGCTCCCTGTCGGCGCGAGAATCTTCGAAACATCTCTTGGAATCCTACCCCAACTCCGCATGGTCATGACTACTCCGTCCAGAAGTGGATCGCCTCGCCCTCGACGGCGAGGGCGGCCTCCTTCACGATCTCCGAGAGGGTCGGGTGGGCGTGGACCGCCCAGCCCAGCTCTCGGGGCGTCGCCTCGAGCACGCTCCCCAGCGACGCCTCGGCCAGGAGCTCGGTGGCGTCCTGGCCGATCATGTGGTAGCCGACGATCTCGCCGGTCCTTGCGTCGGCCACCAGCTTCACCAGTCCTTCTGTCCGTCCCATGGCGACGGCTTTGCCGTTGCCCCGGTAGGGGAAGGTGCCCACCTTCACCTCCAGGCCGCGCTCGCGCGCCTGCGCCTCGGTGAGGCCCAGGCTGGCCACCTGCGGCTGACAGTAGGTGCAGCGCGGCATCTTCTCGTATGCCAGGGGCAGCGGCTCCCGGCCGGCGATCTCCTCCACGGCGGCCACGCCCTGGGCCGAGGCGACGTGGGCCAGCATCAGCTTACCGGTTACGTCGCCGATGGCGAAGATCTGGGGGACGCTGGTGCGCATCCGCTCATCGATGCGCACGAAGCCGCGCTCCAGCGCCACGCCCAGCTCCTCCAGCCCCAGGCCGTCGGTGTTGGCCGCCATGCCGACCCCGATCAATACTTTGTCGGCCGCGAACTCCTCCTCTCCACCCTCAGTGGATACCGCGACCATGGCCCGGCCGTTCGACGTGGTGACGCCCGCCACCTTCGCCTTCGTCCGGTAGGCGATGCCTTGCTGCTTGAAGGCGCGCTCCAACTGGCGGCTGATCTCCCCGTCCTCCAGGGGGAGCAGGTGGTCCAGCATCTCGATTAAGGTGACCTGGGAGCCGTAGGCGCGGTAAAAGTAGGCGAACTCGGCGCCCACCGGCCCGCCGCCCACGATCACTACCGACTCCGGCGCCTCCCGCAGCTCCAGCGCCTCGCGGCTGGTGATCACCGTGCGACCGTCGATCTCGACGCCGGGCAGGGAGCGGGAACGGGCACCGGTGGCGATGATGATGTGCTCCGCCTCGATTACGTCGCCGCTGGGCTCGACGGCGACCTCCGTCCGGCTCTTGAGGCGCCCGCGCCCAGCGACGCTGGCCACCTTGTTCTTCTTGAGGAGGAACTCCACGCCCTTCACCATGCGGTCGACCACCTGGCGGCTGCGGTCGATCGCCTTCCCCATGTCGATGTGGAGGGCGTCGTAGGTGATGCCGAACTCCTCGGACTCGCGGAAGAGGCGGACTAGCTCGGCGTTCCAGAGGAGCGCCTTGCTGGGGATGCAGCCCCAGTTGAGGCAGAGGCCGCCCACCCGGTCCTGCTCGATGAGGGCCGGCTTCAGCCCGAGCTGGGCGGCCCGGATGGCCGCCACGTAGCCGCCCGGCCCGCCGCCGAGGATGGCGACGTCGTACTTCGCCACTAGGAGCCTCCTCCCACGGCGCTCTCCAGGCCGGCCTGTCGGTGGGCGTGATAGGAGCTGCGCACCAGGGGCCCCGCCTCCACGTGCAGGAAGCCCAGCTCGCGCCCCTTCTCGACGAACGGTTCGAACTCGGACGGCTCGTAGTACCGCTCGACCGGCAAGTGCTTCTCGCTGGGGCGCAGGTACTGGCCGATGGTGACGAGGTCAACGCCGGCGCCGCGCAGGTCAGCCATCACCTGGAAGACCTCCTCCCGGGTCTCGCCCAGGCCCACCATCATGCCCGACTTGGTGAGAAGCGATGGGTCCATCTCCTTCGCCCACCGCAGCAGCTCTATCGAGCGCTGGTAGCGGGCCTTGGGGCGCGCCCGGCGGTAGAGGCGGGGGACGGTCTCCACGTTGTGGTTCAGGACGAACGGCTGAGCGCGCACGACGATCTGGAGCGCGGCCCGGTCGCCCATGAAGTCGGGGATGAGCACCTCTACGCGGCAGCGGGGGTTCTCTCGCCGGATGGTGCGGATGCAGGCGGCGAAGACGGCGGCGCCGCCGTCAGGCTGGTCGTCCCGGTTGACCGAGGTGATCACCACGTAGTCCAGTCCCAGAGTACGCGCTGCTCGGGCCAGCCGGTAGGGCTCCAGCCAGTCGAGGCCGTTCGCTGGCCGGCCGCTGGTGACGGCGCAGAAGCCGCAGGCGCGGGTGCAGATGTCGCCCAGGATCATGAAGGTGGCGGTGCCGCTGTTGAAGCACTCGCCGATGTTGGGGCAGCGGGCCTCCTCGCAGACGGTGTGGAGGGCGTGCTCACGCAGCAGCGCCTTAACGTGGTGGTAGCGCTCGCCCGCAGGGAAGCGCACCTTCAGCCAGGACGGCTTCGCCTGGCGGGTATCAGTCCTGGTGCGTTCTCGCAGCGAGATGACGGTGCTGTCCACGGGTCTCCTCATCCTGCGGCGGCGGCGGTTCCCACCGGCGCCTCTTCCAGCTCGACGGGGAAGACGCGGGCGAAGGCGGCGACGACGGCGTCCATGACGGCGTCCATGCCGGTTGCCTCCGGCACCACGAAGGATGGAAATGCGTGGTCAGCCATGTGGATGCGTCCATCCTCCCTCCCCCCCGGCCCCTCTCCCTCAGCGAGGGAGAGGGGTGCCCCGACTTGTCGGGGCGGGGTGAGGGAGGAGAAAGCGAAGGGTCTGGCCCCTCGCGAGATCCCGCTCGCGCCTCGCTGTCGCAAGACCTCCGCCATCGACGTGACGGCGACGCCGGGCAGGCCGCAGGGGATGATGTAGGAGAAGTACCGCAGGTCCGGCTCGACGTTGAGCGCGAAGCCGTGGCTGGTGATGCCGCGGGAGACGCGCACGCCGATGGCGGCGATCTTCGCCTCCCCCACCCAGACGCCCGGCCGCCCCGGCACCCGCCGGCCGGCGATGGCGAAGGTCGAGAGCGCCTCGATGAGCACCGCCTCCAGCGAGCGCACGTACCAGAGGGGGCCCTGGCGCCAGCGTCGGAGGTCGAGGATGGGGTAGGCGACGAGCTGGCCCGGCCCGTGGAAGGTGACGTCGCCTCCGCGGTCGATCCGGTGGACGGTGGCGCCGATTTGGGCCAGCGCCTCCTCCCGAAGTAGCAGGTGCTCCGACCGGCCGCGTACGCCGAAGGTGTAGGTGGGTGGGTGCTCCAGCAGGAGCAGCCGGCCCCGACCGTCTGCGCGGCAGGCCTCTACCAGGCGGCGCTGCTCCGCCCACGCCTCCTGGTACTCGACGAGGCCGAGGCGGTGGACGGTGCAGGGGACGGTGCTCCCGTTAGTCTGCATGGCGGGGCTCCTGCTGGTCTTATCGGCAGGATGACGGGCAGTGGCATCCGTGCAGGACTGATCTTAGCACATGCTTGCTTAGGACACGCCTTTTCTCTCTAGGCCCCCACGAGGATGCTGCTCACGATCTTCGAGCCGCTGGTCAGCGTCTTGTGCACCGGACAGAGGTTGGCGATCTCCAAAAGCCGCTCCTTTTGCTCCTCGGAGATCTGGCCTCGTATCGAGATGTCCCGTCGGATCAGCTCCACCTTGCCTGTCTCCTCTTCGCAGTCCTGGCAGTCCTGAGCGTGGACGCGGTCGTGGGTGAGGTGGATCGAGACCTCGGCCAGGTCCCAGCCCTTGCGCCGGGCGTACATCAGGAGGGTCATGGCGGTGCAGGAGCCCAGCGCCCAGAGGAGCAGCTCGTAAGGGCTGGGGCCCAGGTCGTCGCCGCCGGCTTCCTGAGGCTCGTCCGAGACGAAGGCGTGGCGCTCGGCGGTGAGGAGCTGGCTGTAGGTGTAGTCGGGCAGGTACTGGACGGTGACCTTCTCCGGCAAGGCAGGCCTCCTGTGGGGTGAGATCGACCTCATCGTATCACGAGCAGGGACGAATGACGCTGGTGACCGAGATCATGAGGGACGGGCTACCTGTTTGACTTTGGTACCACTTGACCGCAGACTGTAGGCGATATTGTGCTTGCCCCGGCTCCGCCGCAAGGTAGCTTGGGGCACTGTCGTGTCTTGAGCCCAATGTGAAAGCCGCGCCAGCAGGAAGGGCGATGAACCAGCCAAGCAGTAAGCCGCTCGACTCTTGGGCGGACTGGCTCCTTCGTGGTCGGCAGCGCGGAATGGGCAAGGGCCAGCTACGCAGGATGGCTGGTCAGCTTCGCCGGGGTCGCAAT
>MGOB01000069.1:20352-22951 GCA_001796995.1 Chloroflexi bacterium RBG_16_68_14
GAGAGATGGACGGCTTCGAGCCGGCGGGCACGTGCTTGACGTGGGGGCTGGTACCGGCCTCCTCGCGTTGGAAGCGCGCCGGCGCGTGGGCCCGTCGGGGCGCGTAGTCGCTGTAGACGTTTCTCAAGACGCACTGCGCGAGTGCCGGCGTCAGGCCGCGCTGGATGAGCTGGTGGTACCCCTCCATCTGGTGGTGGGAGATGCCCTGCAGTTGCCCTTTCACGACAACTGCTTCGACGCTGTCCTAACGCGCTCGGTCCTGATCTACTTGACGGCCAAACTAACCGCTGTGCGCGAGCTACGCCGCGTGCTGCGTCCGGGCGGCCGGGCGTCGATCTTTGAACCCGTGAATAGCGCCTCGGACGGGTATGCTTGGAACTGGGGTCTTGACCTGTCGTCGCTACAGCCGGCCCACGATCGTATCGTTGCCTACCTCCGAGAGCACTGGGAGCACGAGAACGCGATGCTGGGCTTCGATGAGCGCGATCTCGTGGGCTGCTTTGTGGAGGCCGGTTTCGCGTCTGTTCGTCTGTCCTATGAGTATCGATACGACTGCGATCGTCGCCGGCCGGGCGAGATTACGGCGTCACTCCGCGTACGGCCGAACCCAACGATGCTGAGCTATGAAGAGGGAGCGCGGGCCATCCTTGGTGATGCCGCTGACGATCACTTGCTTCGCCTATCGCGCTTGATGCTCTCTCAACCCCTGACGGGAGTAATGGCTGCGGCCCACATCACGGCCAGACGGTCGTCCTAGCGTCCCTCGCCGCGCCCTTGCGCCTCCCGTAGCGCCTGGCGGATGCCCCTCTCGATGGGCGTGAACGGGTTCGCCGCCCCGGCCAGCGCGCGCAGCTTCTCGAAGTTCTCGCTGCCCGCCTCCCGCTCGGCCGCCCACTGCCGGGCGAAGGCGCCGCTCCGCACCTCCTCGATGATGCGTTGCAGGTGCTGGCGGATGGGCTCCCAGTCCATCGCCAGGGTGCGCATCATGCCGCCGTACTGGCTGGTGCGGGAGTGCAGCTTCGACTGCTCGAAGAAGCCGAGGTCGGCCATCGCCTGCATCGTCTCCGCCGCCTCGCCGGAGAGGTAGAGGTCCAGCGCTAACGCCTCGGGCGGCAGGCCAGCCTGGACACCCACCTCCAGCATCAGGTACATCGTCGTGCCCAACAGCGAGCCGAAGCCCTGCTCGTGGAAGAGGTCCAGGACCGCCTCGTCCCGGGCGGAGAGCTGGAAGCCGCCTCCGCCTGAGGCGGAGAGCGTGCCGATCCCTTCGGCCAGGGCGAGGAGGGTGGGCCAGGCGCGGCCGCTGGCGTCCTGCTCGACCGAGAGGTAGCTGTAGAAGCCCTTGCCTTCCTGGTAGAGCTCTCGCAACTGCCGACCGATCATGCGCGGCGCCAGCAGCAGGACGTCCACGTCCGGTGGGGGCGTCAGGCCATCGAAAGCGAGGTTGTAGCCGGAGGCGAAGACGAGGGCGTCGTTGGGCCGCAGGTGGGGCGCGATCTGCCCGCGGAACGTCTCCGGCAGCTCCTCGTCGGGGATGAGGAGGAGCAGGACATCGGCCGCCTGTGCCGCCTCGGCGATAGGCCGCACCGGGAAGCCGTCGGCCTCGGCCTGCGACCAGGTGTCGTCTTGCAGGGTGCCGACGAGGATGTCGCTGACGCCGCTGTCGCGCAGGTTGAGCGCCTGGGCGCGCCCCTGGTTCCCGTAGCCGACGAAGCCGATGGTGCGGCCCGCCAGGTGGCGCAGGTCGCCGTCGCCGGCGGTGAAGGCCCGGAGGGGAGGCGCGCCTTCGCTCATTCTTCGGGGAGGGGTTGCTGGTCGTGGCCGTTGCGCCGGAGGCACTTGTGGCCGTCCTGGTCGATGGAGCCGCCGCAGAGGAGGCAGATAGGCCGACCGGCGCTGATCACCTCCTCCGCTTGCTCGGCGAAGGCGCGGCACTGCGCGCGGCTGGCCTGGCAGGCGAAGCTGGGCGGCCCGTCCTCGTCGTCATCCAGCGTGTAGGCGAGGATGGTCACCATGCGCCTCCTCTCGTCGTAGCCGATGCCCAGCCGGCCGACCTTGAAATCGACCTGCGGTTGCTCCGGGAAGGCAGCGCTGGGTATCGGCGGGTTGGGCTCGGCGGGCGGCTCCGTGTGGGACGTCTGTTCCAGGAGCTGGCGGATGGCCAGGGTGAGGGCCGCAAGCTGCTCCTTCTCCAGCCAGAGGGAGGCCGCCTCCCTGCCCTTCCTGACCCGCAGGCGGAAGGTGCGCTGGCCCGGCTCGCCGATGGCTTCCGGCTCCAGGAGGTCGGCCCGGTCGAAGTCCGGCATGGCACGTCTATTGTACGGTCGCAGCGGCGTGGGACGCCAACGGCGGTGCCGTTAGGCCGCTACCTTCGGCCTCACCTCGCGGGCGAGGACCTCCATCAGCGACCGCGCCTGCTCCAAGTCGAGAGTGAAGATCTCCACCACTACGTGGCTCACGCCCACCTCGCGATAGGCCTGGAGCTGCTCGACGGCGCGAGGCGGCTCGTTCAGCGGCAGGCGGGCGCGGACGGTGAGGGCGACGCTGGCCGGATCGCGGCCGGCCTCCTCGGCGTAGCGCTGCACCTGCCGGTAGGGCT
>MGOB01000069.1:22959-24631 GCA_001796995.1 Chloroflexi bacterium RBG_16_68_14
GGGCCTCCGGGCCCAGGTAGGCGGCGTGCCAGGCGTCGGCCAGACGGCCGGCGCGGCGCAAGGCCCGCGCGCCGTGGCCGCCGGTCCAGATGGGCGGATGGGGCCGCTGGAGGGGCTTGGGCGAGAAGCCGACCTCCTCGATCTGCCAGAACTTGCCCCGGAACGAGGGGTTCTCCTGCGTCCAGAGCGCCTTGATGAGCTGGATGTACTCGTCGGTGCGGGCGCCGCGCCCTTCGAACGGCACGCCCAACATGTCGAACTCCTCCGCCATCCAGCCGCTGCCCGCCCCCAGGATGAGCCGCCCGCCGGAGAGCACGTCCAGGCTGGCCAGTTGCTTGGCGGTGACGATGGGGTTGCGCATGGGGAGGACGAGGATGGTGGTGCCCAGCTTCGCTCGCTGGGTGACGCCGGCCACGAACTCCAGGGTGGAGACCGGCTCCAGGAAGGGGAGGTCCGGCGGCACCGGGAAGCTGCCGTCGGGGCTGTAGGGGTAGCGCGATCCCAGCTTGCGCGGGACGATGACGTGGTCGCTCACCCAGAGGGAATCGAAGCCGTGCTCCTCCGCGAGCTGGGCGAAGGCGATGATGCTCTCTCGATTGGCCAGCGGGCCGATGTGCGGGAGGTGCAGTCCGATCTCCATGGCGCGCTCCTTCTGTGGAAGGTTCCTTGGGGATTCCAGGCCATCTTACTATGACGGGACGGTGACGCAAGCAGGCCGAGCGTCTATCATGAGAGGCGCTCGGAGGAGCTGAGTACGCAGGAACGCAGCGTGAGCCCATCGGTGAGCGTTCAGGCGGGACGCTGGAACGCATGAAGACCAGGATGGAGATCTCCGCCGGGGGCGTCATCTACCACCGGCGGCGGGGACAGCCGGTCGTCTGTCTCATCGCCACCCAGGGTGGCCAGGTCTGGCAGCTACCGAAGGGGCTCATCGAGCGGGGGGAGAAGCCGGAGGAGGCGGCCACTCGTGAGGTGGCTGAGGAGACCGGCCTGCGGGGCGAGCTGCTGCGGCGCCTGGACAAGATCGAGTACTGGTATGTGTGGGACGATGGCAGCGAGCGCACCCGCATCCACAAGCTGGTCTACTTCTTCCTCTTCCGCTACACCGGCGGCTCGACGGAGGACCACGACGAAGAGGTGGACGACGCCTGCTGGTTCTTACTGGCCGAGGCGCTGGAGCGCCTCTCCTTCGAGAACGAGCGGCGGGTGCTGAACCTGGCCGCCCAGGCGATAGCGGAAGAAGAGGCTTAGCGCAGCCGCTTGTGGGCAGGAGCCTAGGTGTCGCCGGCCCCGGCTGCATCGCCTCTGCCGGTTTCCACCGCCCGCTTCAGATTGGCGAGCCCTTCCACCAGCAGGAGCTCGTAGTTGGTGTCGGCGCGGCCCAGGGTGAGCAGGCGGAAGATGGCGTAGCGCAGGCCCTGCGGCTCCATCGTCGCTATCACCTCCGTGTGGTCCTCGCGGGGGATGAGCCGGTAGGTGAGGATGGCGCGGATGCCGCCCTGGATGTCTACCCAGAGGGAGAGGAGCTCGTTGGGGACCGCCCGCAGGAGGTCGTACGCCGCCCCGTCGGCGAACTCGAGTTCGCCGGTGAGGGCGCGCCAGATGGCGGCGGGCTCGGCCTTGATGGCGAACGCCTTCTCCACGGGCATGCCCCATTATAGCTGGAAGGTGG
>MGOB01000069.1:24656-27261 GCA_001796995.1 Chloroflexi bacterium RBG_16_68_14
CGAGAGGGGGAGCGCGCCGGTTCTAGGTTCTGGGTTCTGCACTCAAAAGGAGCCGCCGTTGGTGTGGTGGTCACAGCAGCCGCGCCGGCGCAGCGCCTCCGTGAGCAGCTCCAGGCCGCGCAGCGCCTGGTCTCGCTCGCTCTCGAGGTCCCGGATCTGCTGGCGGAGGGCGTGGAGTAAAGCCTCCTGTTCGCCGCCTCCGGTCTTCAGTTCCCGGTGCGATAGGTTGACCTTTCCGCCTCTGGCTGCCATACCAAAGTAAGAACGATGCTGCAGCGGCTGGCGTTTCGCCGGTCCGCTCCGGGCATCGGGCGGTTCGGCCCATAGAGGGCCGGAGATGTATCCCGGACGTAGCTCCCATCAGCGAAGGAGACGGCGCGCATGAAGGCCCACAACACCCTCGTCGACCTGGTCGATACCGCGTTGCCCCTCTTCGGTGACCCGGAACGCGAGTACGACCACCTCGCCTCGCTCCAACGGTACGCCGCCGTCGACGGAGGTATCGATGCGGAGGTCGAGAGCTTCGAGGGGCAGAGGGCCCGTGTCCGTCTGCGCTTTGTGACGCCGGAGATCCTCCGGGTGCAGTACGTGCTGGACCGGGAGCCGACAGCCACCACGCCCATGCTGGTCGGGCCGCTGCCGGGCCCTCCGGTGGTCCGTGTGGCCGAAGAGGAAGGCGCCGTAACGCTGGCCGGCCCAGCGCTGCGGCTGCGGGTGGAGCGGCAGCCCTTCCGCTGGTCGCTCCTGGACGGGGATGGCGCGGTGGTGGCGGCGCAGGAGGTGCACGATGGCCCGCCGAACGAGTACGTGTCGTTCCCGGCGGGCTGGTCGTGGCGCCCGGACGAGCGGCCTGCGTTCCACGAGACGCTGGCCCTCCGCCCGGACGAGCAGCTCTTTGGGCTGGGCGAGTCCTTCGGGGCGCTCAACCGGCGGGGCACCCGGGCCGTCGCCTGGTCGCGGGACACCCACGGCACCAGCACCACGCCGCTGACCTATCTGAACGTCCCCTTCTTCTGGAGCACGCGCGGCTTCGGCGTCTTCATCAACCAGACCAGCCGCACTGTCTACGAGCTGGGGTATCCCTCGCAGGTGAGCTGCTCTTTCCGGGTGGAGGAGCCCTACCTGGACTACTTCCTCATCTACGGCCCCAGCCCGAAGGAGGTGCTGGCCCGCTACTGGGAGCTCACTGGCCGCGCTGCGCTGCCGCCGCTCTGGTCCTTCGGCGTGTGGATGTCCCGCTGCATGTACCGCGACACCGAGCAGGTGCGCGACGTGGTGGAGCAGCTCCGGGAGCTCGGTATCCCGCTCGACGTGGTGCACGTCGATCCCCGCTGGCTCGCGGAGCGGAAGCACCGCCTGCGCGACGGCTGCGACTTCGTCTGGGACCGAGAGGCGTTCGGCGAGACGGAAGCGTTCGTCGGCTGGCTGCGCGATCGGAACGTGCGGCTCTCCCTCTGGGAGAATCCCTACGTCTGGCGCGACACGCCCATGTACGAGGAAGGCCTGCGGCGCGGCTTCTTCGCCCGGGGGCCGGACGGCGGCCCGGCTCCGTCGCTGGACAACCCGCGTGAGGCGGTCGTCGTCGACTTCACCAACCCGGAGGCGGTCCGTTGGTGGCAAGAGCAGCACCGGCCGCTGCTGCGGGCGGGCGTCTCGGCCTTCAAGCCGGACTATGGAGAGGGCGTGCCGCTGGACGCGCGCTTCGCGGACGGCACCACCGGCCTCGAGACGCACAACGTCTTTCCGTTGCTGTACAACCGCGCCGTCTGGGAGGTGATCCAGGAGGAGCGCGGCGAGGCGGTGGTCTTCGGCCGCTCCGGGTACGCCGGCAGCCAGCGCTATCCTCTCAACTGGGTAGGCGATACGCAGTGCACCTGGGAAGGAATGGCGGCGGCGTTGCGGGCGGGCCTCAGCCTCAGCAGCTCCGGTATGCCGTTCTGGAGCCACGACATCGGCGGCTTCTGGAACCCGGCGAACCCGGGCCAGGGGCCGGAGCCCGCCCTCTACATCCGCTGGGCCCAGTGGGGGCTCCTCTCCTCCCACTCCCGCTTCCACGGTGTGCGTGGACGCGAGCCGTGGTGGTACGGCGAAGAGGCGGTCGAGATGGTGCGGCGCTTCGCCCTGCTGCGCTACCGGCTGCTCCCCTACCTCTGGGCTTTCTCCAAGAGCGCAGTCGAGACGGCGGTGCCCCTGGTGCGGCCCCTGGTGCTGGAGTACCCCAACGACCCTACCACTCACCATCTCGATAGCGAGTACCTGCTGGGCCCCTGGCTCCTGGTGGCGCCCGTGTTCGATCCGCAGGGGCGGGTCCGCGTCTACCTGCCGGCCGGGCGCTGGTTCAACTTCTGGTCGGGGGACGCAGTCGATGGCCCCCGCTGGCTGGAGCTGACGGTGCCCCTGGAGCGACTGCCTCTCTACGTCCGTGACGACTCGCTGCTGCCCCTCGGCCCGGAGATGACGCACGTGGGCGAGCGGCCCTGGCAGCCTCTCGATATCGCCGTCCGCGTCTCGTCCGGGGCGTCGCTTCAGATCGAAGGCGAGGGCGCCGAGCTGGAAGCGCAGGCCCGGCGCGAAGGCGATGGCCTGGTGCTGGAGCTGTCGGGGC
>MGOB01000069.1:27348-28332 GCA_001796995.1 Chloroflexi bacterium RBG_16_68_14
TCGCTGCGCCTCGACGGCCGCGCCCGAGTCGAGGCTCGCTAGGCGGGCAATCGCGAGCCGGAATTCTCTTGGCAGGCGGCGCTCCTCGCTGCCCGCCAAGATTCGGGGTAACCCCTTAGGTCTCAGGGGTCAGCTTCGCCAGCTCTCCTGCCGAAATGTACGTAGCACCGGAAAGGAGTTGCGCCCGGCGGCATCTCCTCGAAGACGTGCCGTGTCGCCTAAGGGACGAGGAACGCACATGTCAGCTAGCAGGAACGGCCACAGCGTTATCGGCATCATCGGGCTGGGCGCGGTCGGCGACGCCGTCCGTCATTACTTCGAGGGCTCGGGCTACCCGGTGCGAGTCTACGATCCCTACCGTGGCCTGGGCTCCGCGCGCTCCATCAACGAGGCCGACCTGATCTTCGTCTGCGTGCCGATGCCCTTCCGGCCCCATAGCGGTCTGGACGACCGCGCGCTGGAGGACGCGGTCAGCCGGCTGGACGGCTCGAAGGTCGTGATCATCAAGTCGACCGTGCTGCCGGGCACGACGGAGGCGTACCAGGCGCGCTACTCGCAGCACTGCTTCCTCCACAACCCGGAGTTTCTGCGCGAGGCTTTCGCGCGTGACGACTTCCTCGCGCCGGACCGGCAGCTCGTCGGCTACTCGGGGCAGAGCCGTCACCTGGCGGAATCGGTCCTGGCTATCCTGCCGGCGGCGCCCTTCAGCCGGGTCATGCCGGCGCGCGAGGCGGAGATGGCCAAGTACATGACCAACACCTTCCTGGCTCTCAAGGTGACCTTCGCCAACGAGTTCTTCGATCTCTGCTCGGCGCTGGAGGTCGACTACGACACAGCGCGGGAGGCGGTGGGTGCCGATCCGCGCATCGGCCCGTCCCACCTACAGGTGCTCCACGGCGGCTACCGGGGGTACGGAGGCGAGGGTCTGCCCAGGGACACGAGGGCGCTCCTGGAGCTGGCCGACCGGCTGCGGGTGCCGCTCCG
>MGOB01000070.1:0-2152 GCA_001796995.1 Chloroflexi bacterium RBG_16_68_14
AGCTTGTCGGGCGTCACCTCGTCCAGGTGCTGGTAGAGGTTCTCGATGCTGCCGAACTGCTGGAGCAGCTTCACCGCCGTCTTGTCGCCGATGCCGGGCACGCCGGGGATGTTGTCGGAGACGTCGCCCTTCAGCCCCTTCAGGTCGGGCATCTGCTCCGGCTCGATCTGGTAGCGCTCGCGGGCCTGGCGGGCGTCGTAGGTCACGGTGTCGCGCTGGTAGGGACGCATCATGAACACCTTCACCCCGTCGCGCACGAGCTGGATGATGTCGCTGTCCAGGGTGACCAGGTAGGTCTCGACGCCGGCCTCCTCGGCCTGCCTGGCCAGGGTGCCCAGCACGTCGTCCGCCTCGAAACCCTCCACCATGTAGATGGGGATGTTGAAGGCCTCGATGAGGTCGCGGACGCGCTCGGACTGGGCGGCGATCTCGCGCAGGCGGTCGAGCGGCTCGGTGGCCTTCAGCAGCTCCCGTTTCACCGGCTCCGGCACCACCAGCCCTTCGACGCAGGCGAGGATCTCCCCACGGAGCTGCTCAGGCGACTGGGCAGGCGCGATGCACTGGGCGAGCGCGTTCTTCAGGTTGTCCGGTACGCTGAGCTCGGCGACGGCGTTGGCCACCTGTCCCTTCAGCGCCTCGAAGCGGTGCGCCTTGTAGGTGGCGTCCTTCTCGTGGCGGAAGGTGGGGCCGGGCGGGTCGAGGGCGACGGCGATGTGGCTGGGCTTGAGCTGCTCGATGACGGTGAGGAGCGTGCTGGCGAAGCCGAAGACGGCGGTCACCACCTCGCCCGTCTTGCGCACGGTGAGGGGCTCCTTGAAGGCGTGGTAGGCGCGGTGGATGATGCCGTGGCCGTCCAGGATGACCAGCCGCGGCTTCGTCTCGCCTGAGCGTGCCGAGGGCTCTTTGGGGCTCACGCAGGGATTATAGCGCAGGGAGAGAGCCTGCGATGAGGCGGCTCCCCGGGTCAGGGTGCCGGCGTGGGTGGCGGCACGCAGTTGATCTGCAAGACGTCTACCACGTCGATCTGTTCCTCGTCCGGCTCGATCGACCCGCTCAGATCCAGGTCGAGATCCACTTGCCCCATCGTTTTAGCCGGAACAGTCGGGCCAGTAGGGTAGCCCGGGCCCGCCAACGTAACCAGCGACCCGGACCCCCACGCGTTCGGTCTGTCCGGTGAGGAGGGGGGCAACAGCGCCAGCGTGAACGTCTGAGGCTGCACGGAGCAGATGAGGCTGATCTGGATCAAACTGCCCCTATACGCGCTAGCTCGAAACGGAGGCGTACCGCCGCTGATGCCACCGTGTATGACAATCCCCTCGGTTCCCGTCGGTGTTCCACCTCCAGGCCGGGCACGGAGAGCGGTCCCACTATCCGGCCAGACGACCTCGTCCTCCGCAAAGGTGGTGGGGTTGTACCTCAAACCACCGTAGAAAAGCGCATTCTCGAAGAGGATGTAGCCTTCGGGCGGCACCCTGTTGAGAACGACGGACAGCCCGAACTCGCTGGCGGCCGGGATGTTGCACACGGTGGGCTTCTTGGCATCGTCGCAGAGCCCCTCCGGTCGATGCACGTTCAGGGAAAACTGGATGAAGCCGTCAACGAGGCCGGCGTCGTACTGAAGGATCAGGGTGGCATCCAGGCTGCTGGTGCTGCCGTCGTGGTTCAGATCGGAGTTTTCGGGACAGGGCAGCGAGTCGATGAACCCGGCCTCGAGTTGCAGGACGAGGGCTGCGTCGATGCTATTAACGCTGCCGTTGCAGTTCGCGTCCCCCAGGAAGAACGTGGGCTCCTGCGGTGTTCCGGCTATGCCGGGCGGCGCCGGTTGCGCGCTCACGCCTCCTGCCACTGCCAGAAAGACAGCGATGCCAGCGAATGCCAGGAGGAAAGTAGCGCGCTCCATCACAACATAGGCCGCCCTTCGTGTGGCGCTCTCGTCCAGATTATACCACGGCGGTGCAAGGCCCGGATCGAGCTACCTACGGCGCAGACACAGCCTGATCGTCGTCCCCAGCCGGCGGAATTACCCTACACTTGATCCGCCATGCCCTCTCCCCGCCGTCGCCGTCATCGCCGCGCCCGCCGACCGCCGCCACCCCCGCGCTCCTTCCTCCGACGCCGGAGCACGCTCTGGCTCATCGCGGCGATCGTGACG
>MGOB01000070.1:2193-6517 GCA_001796995.1 Chloroflexi bacterium RBG_16_68_14
GGGCGCGGACGCCGTCGCCCCCACACCAACGCTCGCCGTGCCGCTGCCGGACCTCCAGCCCGACCCGGCCCGGCTCCAGCGAGCGGAGGTAGTGGATGTGATCGATGGCGACACCATCGAGGTGCGCATGGACGGCCGGGAGGAGCGGGTGCGCTACTTCGGCGTCGATACGCCGGAGCGGGGGGAGCCCTGCTTCGACGAGGCCACGGAGCGGAACGAGGCGCTGGCCGGCGATACGGTGCTCCTGCTCGCGGACGCGCGGGAGCGCGACCGCTTCGACCGGCTGCTGCGCTACGTCTTCGACGAGCAGGAAGCATCCATCGACGCCCGCCTCATCGCGGAGGGGCTGGGCCTAGCCTGGCGGGAGGACGGCGCCTACCGGGACGAGCTGGTCGCCCTGGAGGAAGCGGCGCAGGCGGCGCAGGTAGGGTGCCTGTGGAAGCCGTAGGGCAGCGCTACGGCTCCACCACGCCGGTGAGCTGGAAGAGCTGGCGGCTGTTGTCGTACTGGACCAGGGGACGCTCCGGGGTGTCGGCGTACCAGGCCACCTGCTTCACGCCCGCGGCGCGGATCTCCACCCGCCAGGCCTGGAAGGTGCCGGCGGGCACGGTCACTTCCTCGATGCCGACCACCTCCAGGGTGACCACCTGCTGGGTGTTCTGGTTGGTCAGCGCCGCGTAATAGCTCGCCTCGTAGCCCTCGCTGAAGGCGACGGTGCGCCAGAGGAAGAGAGACGACTCGTTGTCGTAGTAGTGCTCCTTCAGCCGCAGCGGCACCTGCCGCTCGTCCCCGTCCGAGGTCTCGGTGATCTGGACCGTGCCCTCTTCCGCGTCGTACTCGCCTTCGATGACCCGCGTCTTCTCGCCGCGGAACTCCCGGCGGACGGAGACGGGCCTGAGGGTGACGCCGTCCACCAGCACCACGCTCTCGTCGCTCGCCTCCTCGTTCTCGAAGCGCAGGCGCAGCTCGAAGCGGCCGCCCTGGCGGGCCACGGCCAGGACGCCGCGGCCCTCCTCCTCCAGGCTGTCCGGGGCGAGGAGGACGTACTCCGCTCGCTCCTGGTCGGGCCAGGGGATGGCGGAGACGATGTCCTGGGTGACGGCCGGCTCCTGCGCGCAGGCGACGGCCAGGGTGAAGGCGGCCAGGAGCGCCGGGCCGAGCGAGGCGAGGCGCATGGCCTAGGCGGCCGCCTCGACGACGCGCCGCACCCGCTCCAGCGCCTCCTCGATGTCCTGGCGCGTGATGCCGTAGTGGGTGACCATCCGCACGCGCGTGGGGCCGAAGCCGGTGGTGAGGACGCCCGCCTCGCGCAGCCGACCCGGGAAGGACGGGTCGTCCACGCCGACCACGACGATGTTGGTCTGGACGCTCTCCGGGTCGATGCGGAGGCCCGGGATCTGGGCCAGGCCCTGGGCCAGCAGACGGGCGTTCTGGTGGTCCTCCGCCAGCCGCTCCACCATCGTCTCCAGGGCGACGATGCCGGGGGCGGCGATAACGCCCACCTGGCGCATGCCGCCGCCCACCATCTTGCGCATCCGGCGGGCGCGGGCGACGAAGTCGGCGGCGCCGCAGACCAGGGAGCCCACCGGCGCCGAGAGGCCCTTCGAGAGGCAGAAACTGACCGAGTCCACCTCCGCCGTCAGCTCCGAGGGCGCCACGCCCAGGGCGATGGCGGCGTTGAAGATGCGCGCGCCGTCCAGGTGGACGGCCACGCCGTGACGGTGGGCCAGGCGGGCCACCGCCGCCGTCTCCTCCGGCGTGATGACGGCGCCGCCGCAGCGATTGTGGGTGTTCTCCAGGCAGACCGCCGCCGTCCGGGGGAAGTGGACGTTCTGGGGCCGGATGGTCGCCTCCACCGCGTCCAGGTCCAGCATGCCGTGAGCATCGTTGGGTACGGTGCGGAGCTGGATGCCGCCCAGGCCGGGGACGCCGCCCGCCTCGTAGTGGAGGACGTGGGCCTCGCTGCCGACGATCGCCTCGTCCCCGCGCCCGCAGTGGGCGAGCAGGCAGACCAGGTTGCCCATGGTGCCGCTGGCGACGAAGACGGCGGCCTCCTTGCCCATCCTCTCCGCCGCCATCTGCTCCAGGCGGCGCACCGTGGGGTCTTCGCTGAAGACATCATCGCCCACCTCCGCGCTGGCCATCGCCTCGCGCATGGCGGGCGTGGGCAGGGTCACGGTGTCGCTGCGCAGATCGATGATGCGTGGTTCTGACATCGCGCTATGCTCGACGCTTGGGTCGCCCTGGCATTCTAGGGAGCGGCTCGATGGCGGGTCAAGCCGGAGGCGGGCCCGGAGAGCGCGCTTCTACCTCGCTATCAGAGGCACTTGACAGCGGTGGGATAATGGAGTCGGTGGTAGGTCCTCTTAGCACCAACGTCTAGGGTTTGCGTCCTTTCCGGTGCCACCGCGCACGATGGGAGCCGTAGCGCAGTTACTCGTAATCAGCCCCGATAGCACGGTACTCCAGGCCGTGCAGCGTTGCGCTTCTTCTCTTGGCCACACGCCCATCCTCGCCCGAAGTTTGACGCAGGCGCAACGAGCGCTGACCCGGGTGCAGGTCGACCTGATCTGCCTGGACACCATCTTCCCGAACGAGGGGCTGGAGCGCTTCTGGCGCTGGCTCCACAACGACCGGCAATGTGCGACGCTGCGGGTGGTGCTCCTGGCGCCGCCTTCAGCCACTGTGGTGCAGGCCGCGCTCCCCAGCTTCTTTCAGGCCGAGCGCGACGGCCTGGTGTCGAAGCCGCTGGCGAGCCGGGAGCTGGCCCGGGTGGTGGCGCAGGTGTTGGCCGCCAGACCCCGCGAGCGAGAGGCCGACCTGCTGCAGGTGGGCTCCATCACCCTGGACGGCGCCACGCGGCAGCTCCTCTTCGCCGGGGGCGGCGCGCTCCCGCTCACCCCTACCGAGTGGCGGCTGCTGCGCTGCCTGATGCAGCGGCCGGCGGAGTTCGTCTCGCCGGAGGAGTTGCTGGAGCAGGTGTGGGGCTATCCGGAGGGAACTGGCGGCCCGGAGGTGGTGCGCGCCCACGTGAGCAACCTGCGCCGGAAGCTGCACAGCATCGGCGAGGACCCGCAGATCCTGCGCACCATCCCCTATCTGGGCTACGGCTTCGTGGCCGACGAAGGGATGGGCACGTAGCCGAGACGCCCCGCCCAGGAGGGACGTGCCTCCTCCCTCGATTCACAGACAAGCCCACGCCTCCTTCGCACCGCCTCTGCTAGCACCTGTTTTTCAGGGGTTTCCCTAGTGCCGCATTCCCTGATGTGGTGGGGATAATGACACCGATCCCGGGAGCGAACGGTGACCACACGCGGCGCTACCATGACCACCTCCGTTACCTATCCGCAGCAAGCTGCGGCCGCTCCCCGGCTGCACCCGGGGATCCTGATCGTCCTCGGCCTGGGGATGCTGGTGGTCCTCAGCCTGCCCCTGCTCCTGGCCGAGCCCGGCCCCCTCACCTCCGATGAGTCGCTCTACGTCTCGGAGGGGCTGAACCTGGCCCTGGGGAAGGGCTATACCTACACCACCGGCGAGCTGGTGCACCACCGCGGCCCCGTCTTCCCCGCCCTCCTGGCCGCCGACTTCTCCGTCGCCGGCTTCTCCCTGGACCACGCCCGCTGGGTGCCCCGGCTCTTCGCCCTGGCCAACGCGGCGCTGCTCCTGGCCCTGGGCTGGCGTCTCTTCGGCCGCGAGACGGGCCTGCTGGCCGCCGCCATGGGGTTGGTTTCCTCCGTCCTGGTCCTGATGGCCACCGGCCTCTTCCTGGATGGAGTGCAGACCTCCTTCTTGCTCCTGACAGCGCTGTTCTTGCACATCGCGTTAAAGGGTGGAAGGGCGCACTGGGCCGCGCTGGCCGGCGCCGCCCTGGGGCTGGCCATGCTCACCAAGGAATCGGCGTTGCTCTGGCTCCCCCTGCCCTTCGTGATGGTGCTGCTCCTGGGCCACGCCGTCGACCGCCCCCGCACGCTCCTCATCGCCTATGTCGGTGGCTTCCTGGCCGTCGCCGGCTGGTGGTGGCCGTACGTCTACCTGGTCACCGGAGATGTCTACCTGCTGGGCGAGCCGTCCCAAGCCGCGCCCTGGCTGGGGGCGGGCGCCGCCTGCCTGGGGGTGGCAGGACTAACGGGGATAGTCGTCGCGCGGCGCCGGAGGGCCAGCTTCCGTCTCTGGTTCCGCTGGCTGCTGGCGGGCCTGCTGCTGGCGGTGTGGGGCGCCCTGTCCCTCATCGGCCTGGAGCAGCACGCCGCCTGGCCCTTCCCCGGGGACTATCTGCGCAACGTGCCGGACTACACGGCGGGGGTGCTTGCCTCCTGGGTGCGCC
>MGOB01000070.1:6562-8001 GCA_001796995.1 Chloroflexi bacterium RBG_16_68_14
TCCGCGGCTCCCTGGGCGACCGGCTGCTGCTGCTGGGCCTGCTCCTCTTCTTCCCGCTCGGCCTCTTCGCGGCCAACCGCGACCTGCCCGTGCGCGAGATCCTGCCCATGGTGTACCTCTCGTACCTGGCACTGGGCCGCGCCGCCATCGACTTCGCCCGCTGGCTGGCGGAAGCGGTGGGCGAGAGCCTGTCGCCCGCCGTGGGCGCCAGCCTGGCCACGCTGGCGGTGGTGGCTGGACTGAGCTGGCTAGTGGTGACGGAGACGCAGCGCTTCACCGACTTTCGCGCCTCCTTCGACCCGACCGCTGTCAGCCAGGAGCACTGGGACAACCCGCTGGTACACGAGGCGGCCGCCTGGATCGAGGAGCACGTGCCGCCCGGCACGCCCATCATGTCGGGACGCCTCTACTACTCCCACCTCTATGCCCTCACGGAAGGCCGCTACCCCTGGTGGCAGCTGCCGACGGTGCGGGTAGAGCTTTCGGGCAGCCCGCCCAGAGCCGTTCGCGCCAGCACTCTCTTCCGCTGGGAGGACCACCTGATGCCCCAAGGAGCGGGGGAGCCGTGGCTCTACCTACGCCAGCACTCCGCCCAGGGGTACTACCTGGCCCTCTCCGAGCAAGACCTGCTGGCGGAGCTGGAGGAGCGCCAGATCGAGTACCTGGTCCTCACCGGCGACGACGCCGGCTTCAGCTTCCTCAGCCTCCTCCCCTACCTCGAGGACCACCCGGCCTTTCGCAAGGAGGCCGCCTTCGTGAGCGACGCCTCGAACGAGGTGCACATCTTCCGGGTAGAGCGGTCGCGGCTGGAGTCGACTTCGCCGCCGACGCGGGTGAGCCGCGAGACGGTCAACGCCTTGCAGGAGACCATGGGGTCGAAGCCGGCCCACGACTTCCTGGTGGGGCTCAGCCCCGGCGGCTATTTCATCACCGGGGAGTACGGGACGGAGGCGCTGGCGCTAGACGAGCCCTAAGGCGGAGCTTTGTAGACACCGAAACCTGTCACCGCTATTCCCGCCCCCTCAGTCCCGGTGGCCGTCCCCCTCGAGATCCTCCTCCAGCTCCTCCTCGAACTCCTCGGAGTAGACGCCGGCCTGGCGGCCCAGCCAGACGGTGACCACGAAGTCCTCCCGGTAGGGGTGCGCCGTCATCACCAGCCGCTCGTCGATCTCTCCGATGAGCTCCTGGATGTTGTCCTCGGAGAAGTCGTCCGGCACGCAGAGGGTGGCGTTGGCCAGGTCCGTCCCGTAGTGGATATCGACCCGGCCGATGGCGTTGTCGTCCGCGTAGACGACGAAAGCCTCGGAGTGAGGGGTGCGAGACTCGCGCTCGAAGTGGTAGCGGGGCATGGTGGGCTCCTTCCCCGTCCGCCGGTGGCGGGACGTTGGCTCGACACGGCGAGCTTCGCTGCTATTGTGCCGGAAACGGCTGCCTGGGTC
>MGOB01000070.1:8025-10128 GCA_001796995.1 Chloroflexi bacterium RBG_16_68_14
CTTCTTGACCTGGTCCCAGACCGAGCGGCGGCCGACGCGGCCCAGGAACCTGCCCCACGCCTGTTCGGCGGAGGCGGAGCGGGCCAGGCCGCGCACCCGCTCCTCCATAATGTCGCGCAGGTGACCCTCCTCGCCGGCGTCCAGCCAGAAGCCGTGCTCCTCCTGGCAGGTGTCGATCTCCAGGTTGTAGGCGCGGTAGTTGAAGGCGCGCATGCGCTGGCCGCAGACCGGGCAGTCCAGCTCGCTGGGGCGCTGGGCGTACTCGATGGTGGAGCGGCGCTGCTCCTCGTCGGGCGCGACCGTCGCCTCCAGGTGGTCGAGCTCGTGGTGGTCCAGCCAGCGGCCGTTGCAGGTGGGGCAGTGGTCCACCTCGATGCCGCGGTGGCGCTCGACGGCGAGCTCGGTGCCGTCGCGGGGGCACTTCAGCATGGTGCGGACAGTGTACTGGTCGCTGGTTGCTGGTCGCTAGTCAGGGCAGCCGCCGTCCCAGGGGAACGATACGCCCAGGCAGTCGTTCACGAAAGCCAGTGCGGCGAGGCTGGGCAGCAGCAACAGGGCGACCCCGATGGCAACACCGACGAGTACCGTCGCAACCCTCGCGCCGAGCGCTCGCCCCACGATGGCGGACGACCCGAGCGTAGCAGCCAGATGGCCCAGGAACGTCAGCGTGAAGTTCAGTTTGAACGCCGTCTCCGAGCTCACGCCGTTGTCATCGTAGTACGTGTAGAAGAGCGAGTACGCGAGCACGCCGACGCCGACATATGCGACGAAGCCGAGTGCGATCGCAGAGGTGTTCCGCGCGCCGCGCTGCATGTTTGCCAGCCCTTTCCGGCACTTGTGGCCGGGGACCGATGCCTACGGCGGCCGCACCTGGCCGGTGCCCAGCACCACCCACTTGTAGGTGGTGATCTCCTGGAGGCCGACGGGCCCGCGCGCGTGGAGCTTCTGGGTGGAGTCGATGATCTCGGCGCCGAGGCCGAACTGGGCGCCGTCCGTGAACTGGGTGGAGGCGTTGACGTAGACGACGGCGCTGTCCACCTCCTGCACGAAGCGCCGCGCCGCCGAGTAGTCCTCGGTGACGATGGCGTCGGAGTGGCCGGTGCCGTATTGATAGATGAGGTCCAGCGCCTCGTCCAGGGAGTCGACCACCTTCACCGTCGCGACCAGCGCCAGGTGCTCCTTGCCGAAGTCGTCGGGCTCGGCCGGGCGCGCCTGCAAGTTCGGGATCTGGGCCTTCGAGAGGACCTCCAGCGCCGCCGGGTCGCAGCGCAGCTCCACGCCCTTCTCCGCCCAGCGCCGGGCGATGCGCGGCAGGTAATCGGCCGCGATCTCGCGGTGGACGAGGAGGGTATCGAGGGCGTTGCAGATGGAGTAGCGGCGCGTCTTGGCGTTGTCAGCGATCTCCACCGCCTTCTCCAAGTCGGCCGTCCTGTCCACGTAGGTGTGGCAGACGCCGACGCCGCCGATAAGCACCGGCACCTTGGCGTGCTCCAGCACGAAGTCGATGAGGCCGCCACCGCGCGGGACGACCAAGTCGATGTACCCGCGCAG
Source organism: Chloroflexi bacterium RBG_16_68_14 (assembly GCA_001796995.1). Lineage (GTDB taxonomy): Bacteria > Chloroflexota > Dehalococcoidia > DSTF01 > RBG-16-68-14 > RBG-16-68-14. The sequence goes on from MGOB01000070.1 coordinate 9,577, forward strand.
GGAGAGCAGCTCGGCCACCAGCGCCCGGTCCGTCGATTCGACGAACTGGATCGCCCCCTCGGGCACGCCCGCCTCCGTCGCGGCGCGCGCGATGGTGCGGGCGAGGGTGCTGTTCGAGTGGAACGCCTCCTTGCCGCCGCGCAGGATGGTGGCGTTGCCCGCCTTCAGGCAGAGGGAGGCGATGTCCACCGTCACGTTGGGCCGCGCCTCGTAGACGCAGGCGATGACGCCCAGGGGCACCCGCACCTTGCCCACGACGAGGCCGTTGGCCAGCGTCCGCTGGTCGAACCCCTGGCCCACCGGGTCGGGCAGGGAGGCGACGTTGCGCACGTCGGAGCCGTACTGGGCGAGGCGCTCCGGCGTGAGGAGCAGCCGGTCCAGGATGTAGCCGGTGAGGCCGGCCTCCTGGGCGGCCTGCATATCGTGCTGGTTGGCGCGCAGGATCTCGTCCTGGTGGGCGACCAGGGCGTCGGCCATGGCGAGGAGGGCGCGGTTCTTCGCGTCCGTGCCCACGGTGGCCAGGCGGCGCGCCGCCTCCTTGGCCCGGCGGCC
>MGOB01000070.1:10221-13241 GCA_001796995.1 Chloroflexi bacterium RBG_16_68_14
ACCGGAGGCCAGGCTTAAGCCTGGCCTCCGGCCGTTGGGTGTGCCTCCTACCCCCTCGGCAGCCGCTCCCCTACCGGCGGCAGGGGCGGCGGCTCCACGTGGGGCTCGGTCTGGTACCAGTAGGCGGTGGAGGAGTAATCGTTCGACAGGTTGTTGGCGTGGCCGTGCTCGATGGTGACCCGGATCGACTCCCGGAAGTGGACGGGGTCCTCGATGTGGAAGCGGTACATGGAGTGCTTGCCCCGGTACGGCCACTTCTCCGTGCCCTGGGTGAGGGGCAGGCCGTGGTAGGGCGCGCAGAACTCCTGGCGGGGGCCCCAGGCCGTGTTGAAGTAGTCCTCCGTCCCGGTGCCGTGGAGCGTGGGCGCCGTGTCCCCGTCGATGAAGATCATGTCGTCGCCCTCGCCGTACCAGTCGTTCTTCAGGCGCTGGAAGCAGTCGATGTTCAGGTTGCAGCCGACGTAGTGGCCGCGGCCGCGCGCCTCTAGGATGACGTAGTTCCCTTCGCCGGTGAGGTTGGGGGTCGACCAGACCTCCTCCCGGTAGGCCTGATCCTTGGCGAAGCGGCGCGTGTCGTCGCCCCAGCCGTCGGTGGGGTTCTGGCGGCGCCACTGGGCGTGGAAGTAGCCCACGTCCTCCAGCGGCCGGTCGTACTCCTCGTAGTCGATGTAGAAGTAGACGACGAGGCGGCGCTCGCCTTCGTTGGTGATGTCAATACGGGCACCGGTGGCGAAGGGCATGGGGAAGAAGCAGTTGAAGCCGCGGCCGTCCTGGGGGCTCATGGTGAGCGGCAGCGACCAGAACTCCTTGACGATGCCGTGGCCGATGCCGAAGAAGTCGCCGGTGGGCACCTCGACGCAGGGCGTGGGGGCACCGTCCCAGTACATGCGCAGGACGCTCCGGCGCGGGTAGGCGCTCTCGCGGGAGGCGAGGGTCACCCAGATGTGGCGGACGCAGCCGGGGCCCTCGATCTGGGCCAGCGTGCGCGTCTCGCCGGGCTGGAGGAGCCAGAAGTCGGCGTTGCCGCCGGAGGTATCGTAGGACGAGGCGCGGCGGCGGCGGGCGTCGCGCAGGCGGGGGAGGTCAGCGAGGGAAGAAAGGCCGGGCATGGTCGCTCGTTGCTGGTCGCTAGTCTCTGGTGGGGCTGGCGGGACGCGAGCTCCCTCAGTCCACCGCCACCAGGACTTCGCCGTTCTCTTCCCTCACCGCGTAGGTGGGGATGGCGCGCTTCATGAAGGCGGGGAGGGCGGCGTCGTAGGTCAGCTTCAGCCACCAGGGCCGCTGCACCCACTTGGCGACGCAGCCGTCAGTCACGTCGAACTGGGCGCCGTGCCAGGGGCACTCCAGCAGCGTGCCGCGCAGCTTGCCCTTGCCCAGCCGGGTGAACATGTGGCTGCAGCGCCCGCCCACGGCGAAGAGCTGCCCACCTACCAGCCGCCCGACGGCGATCTGCTTGCCCCGCGCCTTGAGCTGGCGCACCTCCCCCTCCGCCAGCTCCTCCGAGCGGCAGACGGGGACGAAGGTGTAGGCGGGCGATTCCTTCCCCTTGGGCGCTTCCGTCTTCTTCACATCGACGGCCACGGCAGCTCCTCCCTTTCGCGGTGTGATGCTAGCAGCGAGGAGAAGATAGCAGAGCAAGGAACGGGGAACAAGGGACACGGGTTGGAGGGTCAAGGGTGCTGGGTCGGTGCGGTTGGAAGCTAGCGGCGCCGGAAGCGGCGCTCCCTGGCGCGCCGTCGGAGTTGCCTCGGATCGAGGGCGAGCTCGAGCACCTCGATGGCGCGCTTGACGTCGCTCTGCTTGACGAAGAGGGCGAAGTTGTCGGCGGACGGCAGCATCGGCCGCCAGTACCGATCGTAGACGGCCTCCATGTTCTTCTTCATGGCAATGATGCCCTCGTTCGCGAGCAGCTCCTCCGCGATTCCAGCATCGAACTCGCTCAGCCCATCGGCGAGCTTGACCACCTCGTCGTCGCTGTAGAAGAACCGACGCAGCCAGCGCATCACAGCAGCACCAGGTTATTGCGGTGGACGACCTCGGCGCCGTACTCGTAGCCCAGCACCCCGGCGATGCGGTCGGAGCGGAGGCCGCGGATGGCCGCGACCTCCTGGTGTCCGTAGTTGGTGACGCCGATGGCGATGCGGCGGCCGTCCTCCCCGTAGATGGGGACGGTGTCGCCCCGGTCGAAGGGGCCGGCCACCTCTCGCACGCCGGCGGGGAGCAGGCTCCTCCCCTGCGAGAGGAGCGCCTTCGCCGCGCCCGCGTCCACCACGATCTTGCCCCGGGCGGCCAGCCCGGCCAGCATCCAGCGCTTGCGGCTCTCCAGACGGTCGGTGCTGGCCGGGAAGAGGGTGCCCAGCGCCTCGCCGCCGACCAGCCGCTCCAGCACGTCAGGCTCGTAGCCACCGGCGATGACCACGTCGGCACCGCCGGAGGTGGCCAGCTTGGCCGCCTGGAGCTTGGTCACCATACCGCCCACCCCATGGGGCGTCTCCGTGTCCTGCGCCAGTTGCTCGATCTCCGGGGTGATCCGCTCGACCAGCGGGACGAGCTTCGCGTCCGGGTCGCGGCGCGGGTCGGCGGTGTGGAGGCCGCCGGTATCGGTGAGGAGGGCGAGGAGGTCGGCGTCCACCAGGTTGGCGACCAGGGCGGAGAGGTTGTCGTTGTCGCCGATGAGGGCACCCTCGATCTCCTCCACCGCCACCACGTCGTTCTCGTTGACGATAGGCACGGCGCCCAGCTCCAGCAGGGCCAGCAAGGTGTTGCGGGCGTTCAGGTAGCCCAGGCGGTCGGCCAGGTCGCGGCGGGTGAGGAGCGTCTGGGCCACCACCAGGCCGTGCTCGGCGAAGAGCCGGTCGTAGGTCTGCATGAGCTGGCTCTGGCCGACGGAGGCGAGCACCTGGCGGAAGGGGATGTCCTTACGCTCCTCCTTCGCGCCCAGGCGGTGGCGGCCGGCGGCGATGGCGCCGGAGCTGACGACGATGACCTCGGCGCCCTGAGCGCGCAGGCGGGCCGCCTGC
>MGOB01000070.1:13373-13619 GCA_001796995.1 Chloroflexi bacterium RBG_16_68_14
GCCGACGGCTGCGCCATCTTCGTCTTCGCGCCGGACTTCTTCGCTGCCATCGCGGGCAGTATAGCAGCGGCAGGGGAGGTGCGAAGGGCCGCAGGCGTAACCGGCTGTGGCCGGCCGGGAGGTCAGGGCGCCTGGCCCGGCTCCGTCTCCTCGCCCTGCGGCTCGAGGCCTGGAATCGGAATGAACGGGACGACCTCTTCACCTGACGGCGTGCCTACGAGGAAGGGCGAGCGCTCGCCCGTGACC
>MGOB01000070.1:13629-15446 GCA_001796995.1 Chloroflexi bacterium RBG_16_68_14
TGACCGCCCGCCGCAGCGCGTCCGGCAGGTCGAAGCCCATGCGCGCGACGCCACGATAGACGACCACGACGCGCTTGAGCTGCGGCACCATCAGCTGTTGCGAGCGGACGTAGACCGGCTCGACGTAGATCACGTCGCCGTCGACGACGACCGTGGTTAAGTTCCCGCGGATGACCTCGGAGCCCAAACGGTTCCACCAGGAGATCTGCTGCGAGATCTCGGGATCTTGGTCGATCGCCGCCTCGGCCTGCTCCGGGCCCAAGAAGAAGCGTCCCTTGGGGACCTGCAGCGCCACGATCCGACCGTAGTCCTCGCCGTCCTGGTACACGGTGACGATGGTGCGGAGGTTCAGGGCCCCTTCTGGCGTAAAGACCTGGCTCTGCACGAACTGCGAGGGCGGCGACCCGACCGGGAGGCCATCGGCATCGCCTGTCTCGGCGAGCCAGTAGTACGGCTCGATCGACCAGGTGATCGCCCTGCCACCGAGCGCGACTGTCCCCACTACTTCGTCCGCGTCGTCCCAGAGGTCCTCCAGGTTGAAGAAGCTGATCGGGTCGGTCATGTGGTAGTAGACGTACATGTCGTCGAACTGGATGTGGAAGAGCTGCGAGGGGTACTGGAGCTGCGCCCGCACGCTCTCAGGCATCTCTTCGCCCTCGATGAACAGGTCGGGGTAGATCTTCGCCCATGCATTCACCACCGGCTCATCCGCGATCTTGTAGAACTTGACCTCGCCGCTGGCGGCGTTGACGGTCACCTTGACCGAGTCACGCACGTAGTTGATCTTGCGGATGGGGCGCCGCTCCGGTGTGCGTACCACGGACTTGTCGCCCAGCTCGCCGAACATGCTGTACGGGTAGCGCGAGCCCGTGGTCATCCCGTTGACCATCCAGAGGATCTCGCCGTCGGCGACGAAGGCGAAGGGGTCGGAGTCATAGAAGAGGAAGGGCGCGATGCGCTCCACCCGCTGGATGGGGATGCGGCTGAAGTGGATGTTGGTATTGCCGTCAATGAGCGTGCTGAAGAGGATCTGGGTGAACTGGCCGCTCCTCCAGGCGAAGACCAGCCGCTTGAGCGGGTTGTCGATCTTGACGCTGGTCGCGGCCCCGGGCGGGAGGACCACCTCTGCGCGTCCCTGCTCGGTGGGGTAGTCAAGCTCCTTGAGGTTCTTGACATTGCTGAACGCGACGACCTCCGAACCTTCACCGTAGTAAATGGCAGGGTTATCGATGCGTAGCTCGGGAGCCTTGACCCGGGGCGGGATCTCGTCGATGTAGTAGACCGGCTCACCTTCCACGTTCGCCTCGCCCACCAGGGCCATCACCATGCCATAGCCGTGGGTGAGGAGCACGTACATCTGGCCCCAGGCCGCCAGCCAGGGGGCGCCGGGAAAGATGGGGATCTCGCGTACGGCGCCGGCAAGGATGCGCCGCTCTCCGTCCAGCGTGTAGCGGACCGTATCGACGTCCATGAAGTCGTAGTACGGACGCAGGCTCTGTTGCTGCTGGAAGACCTGCAGGGTCGTGTTAAGGATGGTGTCGCCGAGGCCCTCATCGAGGCGCACCACGTACTCCGGGTCGAGCACCCGCTCCAGGTGAGAGACGAAGCCGGGCCACAGGCTGATGTTCTTCATAACCGGGCTCTTGGTCAGCTCCGCAGGGTCCGCGAGCGGATCGTTCTCGCCCTTGGGGAGGAAGGGTACGATCTCCACGTCGTTGAGGCCGTAGGCTGCGCGCGTCGCGTCGATATTGCGCTGGATGTACTCGAGCTGGATCACCGGCTCGTTCGGCTGCACGGCCACGCGGTCCCGTACGGCC
>MGOB01000070.1:15487-26821 GCA_001796995.1 Chloroflexi bacterium RBG_16_68_14
GATCGCCGCCAGGCCCAGCCGCACTGGCCGCCGCCAATTTACGGCGGTAGCGGACATCACGTGCTGGCGGGCGACAATGAGCAGGTAGTCGTCCAGAAGGCCGACCACGACCGCTACGCCGGCCGAGACGTAGTACATGTTCAGCGTGGAGAAGAAGCCGCTAACGTCTAAGTACTCTGCGCCCTGGTAGACGCTGGAGGCCAAGTTGCCCTTGAGCAGGAGCCCGTAGCGGGCGAAGAACAGCTCCGTCGCGGTTACGATTGCCATGAACATCAGCACCCCCACTGTGTAGGGCGTGCCGATCCGGCCCACGAACATGATGACCGGGTTTAGGTCGGTGCGGGCCGGTCGCTCCCGCGACTGGTGGGCGCAGAAGACCGAGGCAGCGAGCGCAGCCAGGGACCCCCAGAAGAATATGTGCAAGATGTCCCAGATCGCCGGCAGGGTGAAGAAATAAAAGCCGGTGTCGTGGTGGAAGACGGGGTCCTCGCTGCCGAACGATTGCGCGTTAAAGAGCAGGAGGAAGTTGAAGTACTGGAGCGAAAAGAGGTAGCCGGCTACCAGGCCGACCAAGAGGGCCACCCACACCATGCACCAACGCACTCTGGCGCTGACGTCATGCAGGAACGCCGGCGCCGCGACGGCGGCGGCGACGAAGACGAACCCTATCCCGAACAGGGCCGCACCCATGCGCACGTTGGTCCAGAAGACGCTCTCAAAGCCGAGCCGGTCCATCAGCCAGTAGTCCATGAGGAGGTACGTGAGCCTGTCCCAGAAGAAGTACGCCAGCCCCAGCCATGCGACGATCAGTGCCCTCGACCAAAGCGCGGCCGCATCGGGGACGCGCGGCAGTGCAATCGCCGGCAGGTCCTCTTCCCGGAGGAAGACCTCCTCGCGCGGCCGTGCGAACACGCCCGGAATGGCGATCGCCCCGGCCGCCAGCCCGCCGTCGCCTCCGCCGTTGCCTGAGTCTTCCATCTCGGTCCTTCCTCTTCTCTACACCCTCGGCATCAGGTCACTGCCAACCGGCTGCGCCATCAGGAGGCGGCCTGCGGCTCCGGCTGGATGCCCCGGAACTGGTCCATGATCTGGCGCACGCTCGCTTCCGCCCCAAAGAAGAGCCGCACCACGAGCAGCAGCAGAAGCTGGGCGACGTAGCGGATGAAGTTGAAGAGCACGGCGATGGTCATCGCCTCGGGCGCGGCGATGCCGGAGGCGAAGAGCGCCGCCGCAAATCCCCACTCGTACTGGCCCATGCCGCCCGGGGTAATCTGAATGAACCGGGCCATGGAGGCGGAAACGACCGCGAGCAGGAGCTGCGACGTGCTCACGTGCAGGATCACGCTCTCGCTGGTGTACGCTTGCACGATGACATAGCCCGCGATGTCATACAGGTAGTACGAGCCGACGGAGAGCAAGGCGAGGCCGACGAGCAGCGCGGGCCGCTGGCTCAGCACCTTTATCACATGCCACGCCGCGCCCCATCCGCCACCTCTCACCGTGCTAAAAATGCCCGACCGGCCGCGCCGGGCAAAGAAGTAGCAGGCGCCCATGATCAGCAGCGCCCAGAGCAGCGTATAGAGCCAGGCGCTCCAGCCCACCAGGTAGAGAGCCAGCAAGCCAAACACAACGATCTCGAAAAGAGTGAACAGTTCCCCCACAAAGATCGCGAGCCCCGCCCGGCTCATCGGCGTCCCCTGCGCCTCCAACGAGGCCATCGTGGTCGCCGTCCCGAATTCGAAGGGCAGCAGCTTGCCCAGCCCGTCGCCGTAGATGTACGCGCGAGCGTGCTGCCAGATGTTGGCCCGGCTCCCGGCGAACTGCGCGATGCCGTGGAACTGGAGGGCCTTGAGCAGCGTGATGGAGACGAACATCCCCGCCACGGCGGCCACCAGCCCCCAGACGACGGGCTCCTGCGACTTTATGTAAAACTCGGCGTCGGTAACGCCGGCGATCAACCCCTGGTCCTCGTCCGTCAGGGCGATGACCCCGGCGTCAAGGAGCCAGGCGAGCAGGCGGGTATTCGCCATCCAATCCCAGAGGCCACCCCAGAGGATGAGGGCTGCCATCAGCGCGATGGCCGCGATATAGGCGAACATGAAGGACGCCGTAACCTCGCCCGTGCTTGCGACGCGCCGTTCGTCCGAAACCGACACGGCCCTTGCCATGCGAGACCTCCTTACCTCAGCTCTCCTGCTCGGCCACCGTGTGGCCAACCCGGATCGGGCCGAAAGACAATTCGTTAGGAGAGGTTACCATCAGGGATTCTAAGGGTCAACCCTAATGGCGCGCCAGGGCGCGCAGGACAGGGGCAGGAGGTGAGTGGCACCGCCCGTGCACCCGGGGGAGACGGGGTGGCCGTGGTACCGGAGGGAGTCCGGGGGTGGGCGCGGACGGCGGCTTGAGGCCCGGCAAGTCGACGAGCGTCGTTCGCGTCGCGGTCGTGCGATCTGGCCTTCGCCGTCAAGCCCCCAGCACTGTCCATCGCCGCGCGACCCGTGACCCTCGACCATCGACCCCTTTTCTTGTACGCTGCTAGCGATGCGCATCCTGCTCATCAACGGGCCGAACCTGAACACCCTGGGCCAGCGCCAGCCCGAGGTCTATGGCCGCCTCACCCTCGCCGAGATCGAGGCGAAGGTGGCCGAGCGGGCCAAGGCGCTGGGGGCGGAGCTGCGCGCCTTCCAGTCCAACCACGAAGGCGCCATCGTCGACTACCTCCAGCAGGAGGCGCCCGGGGCCGACGGCATCATCATCAACCCGGGCGCCCTCACCCACTACGGCCTCTCGCTGCGCGACGCCCTGGCCGGGACGGGGAAGCCCGCCATCGAGGTGCACATCTCCAACATCTACGGCCGCGAGCCCTTCCGCCGCCGCTCGGTGATGAGCGGGGTATGCCAGGGCGTGGTGGCCGGGCTGGGCTGGCGTGGCTACGTCGCGGCGCTCGAGGTGCTGGTCGAGCTGATCAAGAACCCAGAACCAAGAACCTAGAACCAAAAGCGTCCATGACGAAGCAACGGTTAGAGCGATTGCGGGCGAAGCTTGAGGAGCACAACCTGGACGCGCTCTTCATCGCCAGCCCGGAGACGGGCAGCCCGGTCAACCGGCGCTACCTCTCGGGCTTCACCGGCTCCTCCGCCTACCTGCTGATCACCCGGGACGACGCCGTCATCGCCACCGACTTCCGCTACTGGGAGCAGGTGGGACAGCAGGCGCCCGACTTCCGGCTCTACAAGACGGTGGGCGGGATGGAGAAGTGGCTGCCCGGCCTGATCGAGGGGCTAGGCGGCGCGCGCCTCGCCTTCGAGGCGGGACACGTCAGCTACCAGACCTATCGCGCCATGCGCAAGGTGGTATCTGCTCTGGGCGGAGCGGAGGCGGAGCGGCCCAAGCTGGTGGCGACGACCAATCTGGTGGAGAGCCTGCGCAGGATCAAGGAGCCGGAGGAGATCGCCGCCCTCCAGGCCGCCGTCGACCTGGGCGACGCCGCCTTCCAGCACGTGGCCGAGCGCGTCGAGCCGGGCTGGACGGAGAAGCAGGTGGCCTGGGAGATCGAGAAATACATCCGCGAGCACGGCGGCGACGGTCCCTCCTTCGACACCATCGTCGCCGGCGGGCCCTGGGGCGCCCTGCCCCACGCCTACCCACGCGACCGCGCCCTCAAGAAGGGTGAGGGCATCGTCATCGACATGGGGGTGCGGCTGGACGGCTACGTGTCCGACCTCACCCGCACCATCTTCCTGGGCAAGCCGGACGACCAGTTCAAGCGCATCTACGACATCGTCCTCGCCGCCCAGCAGACGGCGGAGGAACTGGTGGAGGCAGGCATGACCGGCGAGCAGGCCCACCTGCTGGCGCACAACGTCATCGAGGAGGCGGGCCACGGCGACCACTTCGGCCACGGACTGGGCCACGGCGTCGGCCTCCAGGTGCACGAGGCGCCCCGCCTCGGCAAGGAGTCCAAGGACGTCCTGGCCGACGGCATGGTCTTCACCATCGAGCCGGGCATCTACCTGACCGACTGGGGCGGCGTGCGCATCGAGGACATGGTGGTGCTGGAGAACGGCCGCGCGCGCATCATGAGCCGCGCGCCAAAGCTGACCACGGCGGGAGCATGAATGTGTCATTCTGAGCGAAGCGAAGAATCTCGCGCCTCGAGACAAGGGCCAGACCCTTCGCTGGCGCTCAGGGTGACGCCAATAGGAACCTGAGGAGAGGGCATGATCAACGTCACTGAGGCCCGGAAGGGGATCACCATCGAGCTGGACGGCACCCTCTACGAGGTGCTGGACTACGAGCACATCAAGATGGCGCGCGGCTCCGCCCAGGTGAGGCTGAAGCTGCGCGACGTGCGCGGCGGCCACACCATCGACCGCACCTTCCAGGCCACGGCCAAGTTCCCCCGGGCCCGCGTCGAGCGCCAGCCAGTGCAGTTCCTCTACCGGGACGGCGACCTCTTCTACTTCATGAACACCCAGACCTACGACCAGACGCCGCTGAACCGCAGCCAGGTAGGCGACGCCGCCAACTACCTGGCCGAGAACGCCACCTGCGACCTCCTCGCCTACGGCGACGAGCCCATCGGCATCGAGCTGCCGGCGGCGGTGGTGCTGACCGTAGCGGAGACGGAGCCCTGGGTGAAGGGCGACACCGCCCAGGGAGGCACCAAGCCGGCCAGGCTGGAGACCGGCCTCGTCGTGAAGAACGTGCCGCTCTTCATCAACATCGGCGACCGGCTGAAGATCGACACGCGCAGCGGCGCGTACCTGGAGCGGGCGTAGACAACAGCACCAACGGAACTACGGCAGCACCTCCACGCCGTACTGGCGGAAGTGGGCATCGAAGGTGAAGGCCGTTGGCACGCCCAGGCGCTCCATCAGGACAAAGGACAGCGCGTCAGTGTAGGAGAATTCCTTGTCGTGATATCGGGCCAGTAGCTTGCACACCTCACCATGATCGCCCTCGGTCTGAAAGACCAGGTTGATGTCTAGGCCGTCTAGCCAGCGCAGCGCGACACCGTGACCAAGGGCTCTCCGCGCGAGCGCATACGTCTCCGCGACAACGAGGTTGGAGGTCACAAGAGGACGTCGGTCATCTGTAATAGCTGCAAACTGCTGCCGTGCTTCGCTGGTCCATCGGTCACGAGCATCCAACAGCGCGTAGAAGGCAGAAGTGTCGATGAAGACGGAACGTTCTCTAATGGAGCGCGGGGTTGTCACGCCTCGTCGCGCAGGAACTCCGCCAGGTAGCGGTCATGCTCTTCGGAAATGTCCGAACGCCCGCTGTCGCCGATGCCCGCCAGCGCTAGGAGCGGATGTCCCGGATAGGAGGGGCGCAGTTCGGGTTCCTGTTCCGATGTGAGGCAGCGGAGCAAATCGCGTCCCAGGAAGCGATAGTCCCGCCCGATCTTCCTGCCGCGCAGGCGGCCCTGCTTGATCCACCGGCGGGCGGTGGCCTGACTGATCCTAAGGAAACCGCAGGCTTCTCGTAGGGTGTACAGCTCACCCGGTGAAACCCCCGGCGCTTCGATGCCGTGTGTAGTCATACTAGAGCATAGCCTATCAGTTCCTAGTATTTCTTGTCAAGACCGTTCGCGCCCACCAGGCCTCACTGCCCAGAGAGAGGGCCTTCACTCCAGCAGAGAGGGCTCGAACAGTGACCCCCGTCTTTCCCCCTTGCCCCCTCCCCAGCCCTCGCGCCATACTGCAGTCGATGCAGGTCTACAGCGTCCGGCAGGTCGCCACTCACCTGCGCGAGCTGGTGGAGAGCGATCTCTTCCTCTCCGACCTCTGGATCGCTGGCGAGGTCTCCAACCTGCGCCGCTACCCCTCCGGCCACCTCTACTTCAGCCTGAAGGAGGCGGACGCCGCCCTGAGCTGCGTGCTCTTCAAGTCGGCCAACACCGGCTTCCAGTTCGAGGACGGCAACGCCGTGGTCGCCCACGGGCACATCTCCTTCTACGAGGTGCGGGGCGACCTCCAGTTCATCGTCGACTTCGTCCAGCCGGAGGGCGTGGGCGCCCTCCAGGCGGAGTTCGAGCGGCTGAAGGCGCGCCTCCAGGAGGAGGGGCTGTTCGACGAGGCGCGCAAGCGGCCCTTGCCCCGCTTCCCGGGGCGCATCGGCGTCGCCACCTCCCCCGCCGGCGCCGTCTTCCACGACATCTGCCACGTGCTGGAGCGGCGCTGGCCGCTGGCGGAGGTGGTGCTGGCCCCCACCGCCGTCCAGGGGCCGGAGGCGGTGCCCGGCCTCGTCGCCGCCCTCGACGCGCTGAACCGGGAGCCGGGCATCGACGTGATCATCGTGGCCCGCGGCGGCGGCTCGCTGGAGGACCTCTGGGCCTTCAACGCCGAGGCGGTAGCCCGCGCCGTCTTTGGCAGCCGGGTGCCCGTCGTCTCCGGCGTCGGCCACGAGACGGACACCACCATCTGCGACTACGTGGCCGACGTGCGCGCGCCCACACCCTCCGCCGCGGCGGAGCTGGTGGCGCCGGACCGCACCGAGGTCTCGGTGCGCCTCAGCGTCGCCGCCGGTACCCTCCGCTCCCACATCCAGTCGCTGGCCGACGAGGGCCGGGGGCACGTCGCGCTGGCGGTGGGCCGCGTCGAGCGGGCGGCGCCCGAGGTGAACCGCGAGCGCCAGCGCACGGACGAGCTGACTCGCACCGCCCAGGCCGCCGTCGAGGGGCTGCTGCGCGGCTTCCAGAAGGGGCTGCACGGCTTCCAGCTCGCGCTGCGTTCCCTCGACCCCTACGCCACGCTCCAGCGCGGCTATGCCCTGGTGCAGCGCAACGGCCACGTGGTCGAGAGCGTGGCCGACACGACGGTGGGCGAACGGCTCGACGTGCGCGTGCGCGACGGCGACTTCCCGGTGCGGGTCGACTCCGAGCGGCCGGTGCCCGACCGGGCACGCCGCCGCCGGACGAAGGTCGCCCAGGAGCAGGCCGCCCTCTTCCATCTGGAGGTGTGATGTCGGCCAAACGAGACGAGCAGTCCCCTCGGGTGAAGCCTCAGGGCGAAGCCTTCGAGGAGCTCTACCGCAAGCTGGAGGAGACGGTGGAGAAGCTGGAGCGCGGTGGCCTCCCCCTTGAGCAGTCCATCGCCCTCTACGAGGAGGGGATGGAGCTGGCCAAGCGCTGCCAGGCGATCCTGGACCGGGCCGAGCAACGCATCGCCAAGCTGCGCGACTCCTTCGGCCAGGGCGCGGCCGCTCGGGAAGCCGCCGGCGAGGAAGAGACCGAGGAGGAGTCGCTGGAGCTCGAGCTGGAGGAAGAGGAGTAGCCGGCCGGACGCACCATGAAGGCCGATCTCCACGCCCACACCCACTTCTCCCGCGACGCCCTCACCTCGGTGGAGACCTTCGTGCGGCGCTACCGGCGCGCCGGCATCGACTGCGTGGCGGTGAGCGACCACAACAACATCGACGGTGCGCTGGCGGTGCGGGAGAGCGCCACCTTCCGGGTGATCATCGCGGAAGAGATCCGCTCGACGGAGGGAGAGATCATCGGGCTTTTCCTCCAGGAGAGCGTGCCCAAGAGGCTGACGCCCGAGGACACCGTGCGCGCCATCCGGGAGCAGGGCGGCCTGGTGCTGGTGCCTCACCCCTACGACCGGATGCGGCGCTCGGTGCTGCGCGAAGAGGCGCTGCTCCGCATCCTGCCCCAGGTGGACATCATCGAGGTGTTCAACTCACGCACCACCTTGCAGGGCGACCTGGACCGCTCCCGTCGGCTGGCCGAGGAACACCACAAGCTGATGAGCGCCGCCACCGACGCCCACACGCCGTGGGAGATCGGCCTCGCCTACACGGAGATGCCCCCCTTCGAGGGCCCGGGCGACTTCCTGGTCGCCCTCGGGAAGGGCAAGATCGTGGGGAGGCGCTGCTTCATCGGCTTCCACCTGCTGAGCACCTGGGCCAAGCTCAAGTGGCGCCTCCACCTGGGCCGCCGCATCGCGAAGTAGCCCAGCGGCCGCGCGGATCGAGCGGACAAGAGACATGAGCGCTGAGGCCAAGCCGCCACGTCATTCTGAGCGAAGCGAAGAATCTCGCCCTCGAACAATAGCTCGGCCCGTCGTTTGGGGCCAGACCCTTCGCTCCGCTCAGGGTGACATCTTGCGCTGGGAGAAGGCTGTATGACCCTGCGCATTGGTTGGTTCTCCACCGGCGGTGGCGAAGGTTCCCAGCGCCAGCGTTTGCTCACCGCCGCTGTTCAGGCGATCCGGCGGGGCGACCTCGATGCTGAGATCGCCTTCGTCTTCTGCAACCGGGAGCGCGGGGAGTACCCGGAGACGGACAGCTACCTGGACCTGGTCGCCTCCTTCGGCCTCACCTGCCTCACCCTCTCGTCCCGCCAGTTCCGCCGCGAACGCGGAGGCCAGCTCTCGAAGCCTGACCAGCCGCTCCCACCCTGGCGCGCCGAGTACGACCGGCAGACGGCGGAGCTGGTGCGCCCGCACCCCTTCGACATCGGCGTCCTGGCCGGCTACCTGCTCATCTTCACCGGCGAGATGTGCAACCGCTACCCGCTGCTGAACCTGCACCCGGCCGAGCCGGGCGGGCCCGTGGGACTATGGCAGCAGGTGATCTGGCAGCTCATCGACGGGCGGGCGGAGCGAAGCGGCGTGATGATCTTCCTGGCGACGGAGGAGCTGGACCGCGGGCCGCCGGTGGCCTACTGCACCTACTCGCTGCGGGGCCCCGCCTTCGATGCGCTGTGGCAGGCGCTCGGCTCGCGCCCGGCGGCCGAGGCGCAGGAGGCGGAGGGCGAGGGATACCCCCTCTTCCGGGAGATCCGGCGTCATGGGGCGGCGCGGGAGGTACCCCTCGTAATCGCCACCCTCCACGCCTTCGCGGACGGCCGGCTGCGCATCGAGGGCCAGCGCGTGCTCGACGCGGCGGGCCGGGAGCTGCCGGGCGGCCTGGACCTGACGGCCGAGATCGACGCCGCCATGGCGCCGCTGCTGGCGCATCGGCAGGACTAACGAGGTCTACTCCAGCGCGGGCACAGGGAGGCGGGCACGAAGTGACCCGTGCCAGGGACTGGTGGCGGGGGACCTGACACGGGTCGTGCAGGCGAGAGTCTCGGTAGGAGGTCCTTTCCTCGAGATCCGCATCCTGCACCCACGAGCATATAACGAACAGGAGTGCTAGCACAAGGCAAGGAGCGGAGCACCCATTGAAGCCCTGGGCCCTACCCGTTATAATGGCCGAGCCGTGAACGAGGACGGAGAGGCCCCGCTGGAGACCCTGTTCTGCGGTCGCTGCGCCACGGTGTGCGACCCGGAGGACAACTTCTGCCGCCAGTGCGGCCTGCCCCTGCGTGAGCAGTACCTGCCGTCGGTGCGGGAAGGGCGAGAGCTGCCGGCGGTGTGGCAGCCGTCGCTGCCGGCCGCTGTCGTCAAGGGGGCGGTCTTCGTTGCCGCCGGTACCCTGGGCCAGCGACTGCTCCGCAGCCTGCTGCGCCGAGCGCTCCAGCGCCGGCGCCCGGCTCCTCGGACGCCGGCCCGGCGGGCCAAGGGAGAGGTGGTGCCCCGGCAGGAGGAGCTGCTGGAGGACATCCAGCTGGAGAGCGAGACCTTCCTCCTGCGCCGCGTCCGCATCCGCCGCTAGACCTGGGCGAGGGGGAGCGATGCCTGACGTCGTGCTCGTCGTCGATATGCTGCGCGGCTTTCTTGAGCCGAGCCACGACGGCCAGGCCCACAACCTCTACTGCGGCGAGCAGGCGCGGCAGATCATCCCCAACGTGCGTCGCCTGCTGGAGGCGGAGCGGGCGCGCGGCTCGCACGTCATCTTCGTCGCCGACAGCCACGACCCGGACGACAAGGAGTTCGAGGTCTTCCCGCCCCACTGCGTCCAGGGCAGCGCCGAGAGTGAGGTGATCCCGGAACTGCGGGACATGCCAGGCGAGCTGCTGCCGAAAAACCGGTACAGCGCCTTCTTCAACACGAACCTGGAGCGGCGGCTAGCCGAGCTGAAGCCGGAGAAGGTGATCCTCTGCGGCGTCTGCACCGACATCTGCGTGCTCCACACCGCATCGGACGCGCGCAACCGCGACTACCGGGTGGAGGTGCCCGAGGACTGCGTTGCCAGCTTCAACGAGGAGAACCACCGCTGGGGGCTGAAGCACCTTCAGGAGATCTTAGGAGCGAACGTCAGAGCGAGACCGTAGCGTAAGCGTGGCGCGCTGAGAGACGCGGCACAGGGCGGGGGCCCGCCGCGTTGAGCGCCCCGCCCAGGCAGGATGCCTCTTCCCCGCCAGGAAGGCGAGCGACGAGTGCGCGCGCTCCTGCTGCTCGGCTGGATATCGCTAGTCGTGTCGGCGCTGGCGTCAGCGATGCTGGCGCTCGCCCTGGACGAGCCGGGCGCCCAGAACCTGGTTGCCAACGGCGGCTTCGAGACCGGCACCACGGGCTGGCTGTGGCAGGGCGGCACCCTGGCGTCCGTACCAGACCCCCTGGAAAGCGACAACGCCGGAGCCTTTACCGTCACGTCGATCCCGCTGCTGTTCCAGCAGGTCGCTGTGGCGCCGGGCGGCGTGTACCAGCTCAGCGGCCGGTTCCACTTCGGCGCCCCGCCTGTCAGCAGCGTGCAACTGGTGCTGGCCTGGGAGGAAAAGGACGGAGACTGGAACGCTCAAGTTTCCCCGGCTATCACCGTCTCGGATGGCACCTCCTGGCTGACCTCATCGGCGCTCCTGGCGCCACTGCCCTGCGAGACGGTGGGAGGGCAAGTGCGCGTGGTCGTCACCGGCGACGGCACCGTCTACCTGGATGACCTGGTGCTCAAGAGCGCGGCGCCAGCCAGTCCCTGTCCGACAGCTACGCCTACCATCACCGCTACGGCTACGCCGACGTTCACCTCCCCGCCTACCGCCTCCTCTACCGCCACCCCATCGGCCACCCGCACGCCCACTGTGACGCGGACGCCGACGGCGACGCGGACGCCCACCGTGACGCAGACACCCACGGCCACCCGCACGCCTACACCGACGCGCACATCCACGCCAACCCGGACGCCGACAGCGACGCGGACGGCTACATCGACCCGGACGCCAACCGCGACACGGACGGAGACGCCCTCGCCTGTGGCCAGCGCCACGCGCACACCGACGGCTACTCGGACGTCCACCACCACCCGCACCGCTACCGCCACACCCACGTCTATTGGGACGGGCGCCCCGTCGCCAACGCCGTCGCCCACGGTCACGCCTACGCAGTCGCCCGCGCCCACGGCCACCAGCTCTCCGACCAGCGCGCCTGCGCCCTCCCACGGCCTCCTGGTCAACGGCGGCTTCGAGACCGCCCAGGACGGCTCCCCCACCGGCTGGGACTCCTACGG
>MGOB01000070.1:26893-29037 GCA_001796995.1 Chloroflexi bacterium RBG_16_68_14
GCAACTCCCCCAGCACCAAGTGGGCCTTCCAGTCCCTCCCCATCTCACCCACCGCCTGGTACCAGTTCGACGCCTTCATCCTCCACAACGACCCCTGGGTCGAGGCCGCCTTCCTCCGCATCTCCTGGTACCCCTCGCCCGACGCATCCGGCACCGCCCTCGCCTCCACCGACTCCACCTCCCAGCTCGACCAGCCTCACCCCGACTTCCGCTTCCTCTCCACCGGCCCCGTCCAGGCGCCCCCAGCCGCCCTCAGTGCCAAGGCCCGCATCCTCCTCCGCCCCCGCTCCGAGGTAGGCGCCCTCATCTACATCGATGACGTCTCCTTCTACCCCGCCGCCCCTCCGCTGGCAGAAACGGCCGCGCCGGGGGCGGCAGCAGATAACGATGCAAGTGCGGGACGGGCGCGCGGCGCGCCCAGCGGCACATCGGGCGGCGGGACGATTTCGGAGGTGCTGGTGACGACCCAGCGGGAAAGGGCTTCCCCGTTCACGCCCCAGCCGACGCCGGTGATCCGGCGCAGCTCGCTCGTGGCGCCGACGGAGGAGCCCGCCTCCGCTGAGGACACGCCTTGGTGGCCCTGGGCGCTGGCGGCCGCCGCCCTGGCCGTCGTAGCGGCTGGATGGGCGGGCTACCAGTGGGGGCAAGGGCGACGCATGGGGCAGGAGAACTTATAGCTTCCTCCGCCTTGTCGCCTCTCCCCGGCCGCGCCTATAATCCCATGAAGCTAGGCCCGTAGAGGAGCGATACGAAGGTCGAGACAGAGCGACGCCGTCACGCCGGCTCCGACGAGGCGCTGCCCCGCTACATCGCCATCGATGGCCCCGTCGCCTCGGGCAAGAGCGCGGTGGGCAGCCGCGTGGCCCGTCGCCTGGGCTACCGCTTCATCGATACCGGCGTCATGTACCGGGCGCTCACCTGGCTAACGCTGGAGCGCGGCATCGACCTGCACGACGAGGAAGCGCTGTCGCGCCTGGCAGAGGGCGTCTCCATCACCATCGAAGCGGCGTCGCCGGGCGCGACGGACGCCAGCCGCGTCCTGGTGGACGGCGTCGACATGACGGAGCGGCTCCGCTCGACCGAGGTGGGCGAGGCGGTCTCGCTGGTCTCCCGGGTGCCGGCGGTGCGGGAGGCGATGGTGGCCATGCAGCGAGATCTGGCTGGTCAAGGCGACGTAGTGATGGTCGGCCGCGACATCGGCACAGTCGTCCTCCCGGACGCCCCGCTCAAGGTCTACCTGGACGCCTCGCCCGAGGAGCGGGTGCGGCGCCGCTACGAGGAGCTCCTATCGATGGGACGGGAGGCCTCGCCCCAGCAGGTGCGGGACGAGCTGGCGCTGCGCGACGCCATCGACAGCGAGCGCGCCGTCTCCCCCCTGCGCCCGGCCGCCGACGCCGTCATCATCCACACCGACCACCTCTCCCTGGACGAGGTGGTTGAGCGTATCCTGGAGCTGGTGCCATGTCGCTCCTGAGCGCCTACCGTCGCGGCGTCATCCTGGTGGACAAGCTCTGCTTCCTCGTCTACTGCCGGAAGTTCGAGGTGATTGGGCTGGAGCACGTGCCGCCGGAGGGACCGCTCATCGTCGCCGGCAACCACCTGAACAACGCCGACCCGCCCGCCGTCGCCCTCGCCATCTCGTGCCGCTACCCCACCTACATGGCGAAGCGGGAGATGATAAGCTGGCCCATCCTGGGGCCGGCCTTCCGGGCCTTCGGCGCCTTCCCGGTGCGGCGCGGCGAGGCCGACCTCTCGGCGCTGCGCGCCGCCACCGAGGTGGTCAACAGCGGCGCCATGCTGATCATGTTCCCCGAGGGCACGCGCAGCCGGACGGGCGGCCTGGGCCGGGGCCACCCGGGCACCGCCATCATCGCGCTGCGGACGGGGGCGCCCATCCTGCCCGTCTCCGTCACCGGCACCGAGAACGTGCGCTGGCCCTGGATCTTCCTCAAGCCCCTCTCCATCCGCCACGTGAGGGTGAGCATCGGAGAGCCGTTCCGCCTGCCGCCGGTGGAGCGCATCAACAGCGAAGCCATCGCGCAGGCGACGGACATCATCATGCGCCGCATCGCCGCCCTGCTCCCACCCCAGTACCGGGGCATCTACGCCGACGTCGAGGGCGAGTCGCCGCAGCCAGCGTCGAC
>MGOB01000070.1:29063-31397 GCA_001796995.1 Chloroflexi bacterium RBG_16_68_14
GAGATCATCCTCGCCAGCGAGATGGGCTTCTGCTTCGGAGTGCGCCGCGCCGTCGACATGATGGCGGAGGCGACCCAGGAGACCGGCCGGATGGTGAGCCTGGGGTCCGTCGTCCACAACCCCCAGGTGGTGGCCCAGCTCAAGGAGAAGGGCCTCGACGTGATCGCCTCGCCGGACGAGGTGGACGGCCTGCCGGTCGCCATCACCGCCCACGGCGTGAGCGAGGCGGTGGTGCGGGATCTGGAGGACAGAGGCGTTCCCATCGTCGATACCACCTGCCCCATCGTCACCCGCTCCCAGCAGTGGGCCAAGCGGCTCTCGGAGGAGGGTTTCGCCGTCGTCGTCTTCGGCGACCCGAACCATAAAGAGACGCGCGGCGTGTTGGGCTGGGCCCAGGCCAAGGCCTACGCCGTCCCCAGCGTGGACGAGATCGACAACCTCCCCGAGGACCTGCCCAGCCGCATCGGCGTCCTCTCTCAGACGACACAGACGGAGGCCCACTTCGCCGAGTTCGTCCGGGCGCTGCTGGCGCGCCGCATGGACCGCATCAGCGAGCTGCGCGTGATCAACACGCTCTGCAACGCCACCACCAGCCAGCAGGCGGCGGCCCAGGAGCTGGCCCACCGGGTGGACCTGATGATCGTCATCGGCGGCCGCGAGAGCGCCAACACCCGCCACCTGGCCGAGGTGGCGCGCGAGGAGGGTGTGGAGACCCACCACGTGGAGTCGGCCGACGAGATCCGGCGGGAGTGGCTGAACGGCCACCAGCGGGTCGGCGTCACCGCCGGCGCATCGACGCCGGACAGCGCGGTCGACGCCGTCGTCGCTCGCCTGCGCGAGCTCGCGCCGGCGTAGGGCGCAACAGGAACATGGCCACCGAGAGACCAGGCAACGTACTAACACTTAAGGACGGGCGGCGGCTCGGCTACGCCGAGTACGGCGACCCGAACGGGAAGCCGCTGTTCTATTTCCACGGCATGCCCGGCTCCCGGCTCGAAGGAGAGCTGGCCGACGCGGCGGCGAAGAAGCTGGGCGTCCGCGTGATCGCGACCGACCGGCCGGGCTACGGCCGCTCCGACTTCCGGCGCGGCCGGACCTTCCTCGACTGGCCCCGCGATGTGGTCGAGCTGGCCGATGCCCTCAACATCAAGCGTTTCGCCGTGGCGGGAGTCTCCGGAGGCGGGCCCTACGTGGCAGTCTGCGCGCTCAAGATCCCGGAGCGATTGACGGCCGCGGGCATCATCGCGGGCAATCGCCCGTTCGACCAGCCGGACGCCAAGGACGGTATGAGCAGCACGCTTCGCATGCTCTTCGGCCTCGCCAAGCGCTTCCCCTGGCTGATACGTCTTCCCATGGCGGTGCAGTCGTTTGCGACGCGACACTTCGTCGACCGCCTGATGCCCGCCTGGGTGCGTTCGCTGCCTGAGCCCGACCAGGTGGCAATGAAGCGTCCGGAGATCATGGCGATATTCAAGCGGGACACGATCGAGGCGTTCCACTCCGGGAGCCGCGGCGCCGCCTGGGAGACGCTGATGTACGCTAGGCCGTGGGGTTTCCGGCTGGAGGAGATCACGATGGAGGTGCACCTCTGGCAGGGCGAGCAGGACAAGAACGTCCCGCCGTCGATGGGGCGCTACCAGGCGGGAGCGATCCCCAACTGCCGCGCCACCTTCTACCCAGACGAGGGACACATCTCCTTGGTGGTGGACCACATGGAGGAGATCCTGGGCTCGCTCACGTCGCAGAGCTGAAAGGCGGAAGGAGCACAGGGATGTGCGGCATCATCGGCTACGTGGGCTCGCGGGAGGCGGGCCCCCTGCTGCTGGAGGGGCTCCAGCGGCTGGAGTACCGCGGCTACGATAGCGCTGGCCTCGCCGTCCTGGACAGCGACGGCACGCTGCACCTCCGCAAGAACGTCGGCAAGCTGAGCAACCTCGTCGCCAGCCTGGAGGGGGTCCACCCGCCGGGCACCATCGGGCTGGCCCACACCCGCTGGGCCACCCACGGCAAGCCGTCCGACGAGAACGCCCATCCCCACCTCGACTGCGCCGGCGACGTCGCCGTCGTCCACAACGGCATCGTGGAGAACTACCTGGCGCTGCGCCAGGAGTTGCTCGGCCAGGGCCACCGCTTCGCCTCGGAGACCGACACCGAGGTGCTCGCCCACCTCATCGAGTCGTTCCTGCGGGACGGCGACGACCTGCCCGAGGCGCTGCGGCGCGCCGTCGCCCGCATCGAGGGCGCCCAGGCCATCGTCGCCCTCAGCCGCCGCCACCCGGGCCGGCTGGTGGCGGCGCGCGCGGGCAACGCCGGCGGCATCGTCGTCGGCTACGG
>MGOB01000070.1:31428-33082 GCA_001796995.1 Chloroflexi bacterium RBG_16_68_14
CTGGTCGAGCTGGGCCGCGACGGCGTGCGCTACTGGGACGCCCAGGGCCAGCCCATCGAGAAAGCGCCGCAGACGATGCCGCTGGACCCGGTGGCGGCGGCCAAGGGCATCTACAAGCACTTCATGCTCAAGGAGATCATGGAGCAGCCGGAGTGTGTGCTGGACACCTTCCGCGGCCGCGTCCTCTTCGACCCACCCGCGGTGGAGCTGGCGGACCTGGGCGTGCCGGAGGCCACGCTCCGCTCCATCCAGCGCGTCGTCCTGGTCGCGATGGGCACCAGCCTCCACGCCGCCATGGTCGGCCGCCACTACTTCGAGCAGATCGCCGGCCTGCCGGCGGAGGTGGACAACGCCTCCGAGTTCCGCTACCGCAGCCCGCTGGTGGGGCCGGAGACGCTGGTCGTTTCCGTCGCCCAGTCGGGCGAGACGGTGGACACGCTGGAGGCGATGCACGAGGCGAAGCGGCGCGGCGCGCCGCTGGTCACCGTCTGCAACACGCCGGGCGCCCAGTCCACCCGCATCGCCGACGGCACGGTGTTCACCCGCTGCGGGCCCGAGATCGGCGTGGCAAGCACGAAGACGCTGACCGCATCGATGGTGGCGCTCTACCTCCTCGCCTGCCACCTGGGCCGCCTGCGCGGCCATCTGGACGGGGCGCGCTTGGCGGAGCTCGTCGAGCCGCTGGCCCACCTGCCCGACCTGATGGGCCGCGTCCTGCGGGGCGCGCCGCACATCGAGCAGCTCGCCCACCGCTTCCACCGCTACCAGAACTTCCTCTACCTGGGGCGCGGCCTCCAGTACCCCGTCGCCATGGAGGGGGCGCTCAAGCTCAAAGAGGTGAGCTACATCCACGCCGAGGGCTACCCGGCGGGCGAGATGAAGCACGGGCCCATCGCCCTCATCGACGAGACGATGCCGACGGTGGCCATCGCCGTGCGTGACGGCCTGCGGGAGAAGATGCTCTCGAACATCGAGCAGGTGAAGGCGCGGGACGGCACCGTCATCGCGCTGATCAACGAAGGGGACGAGGAGCTGGCGGGGAAGGCGGACCACGTCATCGAGGTGCCGGAGACGTCGGCGCTGCTGCTGCCGGTGCTGACGGTGCTGCCGCTCCAGCTCCTGGCCTACCATATCGCCGTCTGGCGCGGCTGCGACGTGGACCAGCCGCGCAACCTGGCCAAGACGGTCACGGTGGAGTAAGGCGTGGGAGGCACAACGCAGTAGGGGCGCATGGCCATGCGCCCCTACACGTCTATTGCCGGCGCCCCGCCCGCTCCTCCAGCAGCCGGAGGAGCTGCGCCCGCTCGCTCTCGATGTTCTCCACCAGGCGGTTGGCCATGACGGGCGCCTCCCAGCGGGCGACAAGCTCCACGTCGATGGGCCGCTCCCGTCGATACGAGCGCGCGTAGGCGTCCAGCAGCAGCCGCCGGGCGAACAGCGCAGCGACGCGGATCAGGAGGGGCGAGCCGGGGGGAGGCTCGCCCAGCCTCAGCATCAGCAACGTCCGGACGTAGTCGGCTGTCGGGTCGCCCCGCGTCACGTTGGTCCAGTCGATGAGCACCCGCTCACCGTCGGTCTGGATGATGTTGCCGGGGTGGAAGTCGCCGTGACAGAGCTTGTCGCCGTCCGGCAGCCGCTCGAGCTCCGTGAGCGC
>MGOB01000070.1:33196-33506 GCA_001796995.1 Chloroflexi bacterium RBG_16_68_14
CTGGCCGGAGATCCGCCCCACTAACCAGATCGTCCAGGGCCGCCTGGCGATGAGGGTGAGCATGTCCAGCCCATCGATGCGCTCCATGATCAGCCCGGGGCGTCCCTGCACCGTGGTGGTGCCGTGGACGGCGGGGACGCGCACGCCGGCCGCCCGCGCCGCCTCCATCGCCCGCGCCTCCCACTCGACCTGGCGCTGCGCGTTCGGGTTGCGGAGCAGGCGCAGGGCGGCGCCGTCCTGCCAGGCGAAGATCTCGGCCTCGCGCCCCTCGGCGATCTTCTGGAGTTCCGCTTTCATGCGGTCATTCTAC
>MGOB01000070.1:33575-35032 GCA_001796995.1 Chloroflexi bacterium RBG_16_68_14
CCTCTGCACTCCCCGTCATGGGATTCCGTGACTTCGGCTACCTATCCCGCTCCTCGCCGGAGTCCAGGGCGGCGTGGGCGGCCGCCAGGCGGGCGATGGGCACCCGGAAGGGCGAGCAGCTCACGTAGTCGAGGCCTGCCCGATGGCAGAACTCCACCGAGCGCGGGTCGCCACCGTGCTCGCCGCAGATGCCCACCTTCAGGCTGGGCCGCGTCTTGCGACCAGCCTCCACCGCCATCCCGATGAGGGCGCCCACGCCGGCCTGATCCAGCGTCTCGAAGGGGTTGTCGGCCAGGATGCCCTCGTCGAGGTAGTGGGTGAGGAAGCTCGCCTCGGCGTCGTCGCGGCTGAGGCCGAGGGTGGTCTGGGTCAGGTCGTTGGTGCCGAAGGAGAAGAACTCGGCGTCGTTGGCGATCTCGCCGGCGGTGAGGGCGGCGCGGGGGAGCTCGATCATGGTGCCGAAGAGGTAGGACACCTCCACGCCCGCCTCCTGCATCGTCTCCTTGGCGACGCGCTCCAGCAGCGCCCGCAGGCGCTTCAGCTCGCTCTCGAAGCCGACCAGCGGGATCATCACCTCCGGGTGCACCTGGACGCCCTCCTGGGCGACCCTGGTGGCGGCGCGGAAGATGGCGCGCACCTGCATCTCGTTCACCTCGGGGTAGAGGATGCCCAGGCGGCAGCCGCGCAGGCCCAGCATCGGGTTCGTCTCCCGCAGCGCCTGCACCTGGCGGAGCAGCGCCTCCTTCTCGCGCAGCTCCGACGAGTCGGGCGCGCTGACACGCAGGCGGGTGACCGTCTCCAGCAGCTCGTCGTGGTCGGGCAGAAACTCGTGCATGGGCGGGTCGATGAGCCGGATGGTAACCGGCCGGTCGCCCATGACGCGGAAGATCTCCTCGAAGTCACCCTGCTGCATGGGGAGGAGCTGCTCCAGCGAGCCGCGGTACTTGCCCATGGGGCCCTCCAGGCGGCCGCGCAGCTCCGAGAGCCGGTCCTCGATCTGCTGGCGCTCCTCGTTCCTGGCGCCAGCCAGCTCCTTCTCGAGGGCGAGGACGGCGGCCTCCAGCGCCTTGGCCTCGGCTGCGGCGAGGATCATCTCGCGGACGACGGGCAGCCGTTTCTTCTCCAGGAACATGTGCTCCGTCCGGCAGAGGCCGATGCCTTCGGCGCCGAACTCGACGGCCTTGGCCGCGTCCTGGGGCGTATCGGCGTTGGCGCGCACGCCCAGGCGCCGGATCTCGTCCGCCCAGGAGAGGAACTCGCTGAGCTTGGGGAAGAGCTCCGCCTCCACGGAGGGGATGAGGCCGAGCAGCACCCGGCCCGACGTGCCGTCGATAGTGATCATCTGCCCCTCGCCGAGCTCGAGGCCGCCCACGCGCATCGACCTGGCGCTCTCGTCGACGCGGATCGCCTCGCAGCCGCTGACGCAGGGGATGCCGAAGCCGCGGGCGACCAGCGCC
>MGOB01000070.1:35038-38477 GCA_001796995.1 Chloroflexi bacterium RBG_16_68_14
CTGGACATGCCGCCCCGCTGCGTCAGCACTCCCTTCGACGCCTGCATGCCATGGATGTCGTCCGGCGAGGTCTCCTGGCGCACCAGGATGAGGTCCTGGCGCCCTTGGCCCAGCCGGGCGGCCGTGTCCGGGTCGAAGACGGCGGCCCCAGCGGCCGCCCCGGGCGAGGCGGCCAGCCCCCGTGCCATCTCCAGGAAGCGCGCGTGCTCCAGCAGCGAGGCGCGCTGCTCCTCGTTCAGCGCCTCCCACTCGGAGACTTTGAGCGTCCCCACGACCCGGTCGCCGGGGAAGCTGAGGAGTGCCCTCGACGGCAGCGCGCCGATCTCTTGGAGCGTGCGCACGCCCTCCTGGCTGAGGACGAAGATCATCTCGGCGCCGCCCTTGACCGCCTGCTCCACCTGGGAGCCCACCTCGCTCAGCGGGACGGTCTGGACGCGCGGCTCGAGCTGCGGGTGGAGCAGGTCGTCAAGGCGGGCGGGCTGGACGCGCCGGACCGCCTCCCCTTTGTCGACCAGCCCTTCGCGCACCATGTCGACGGCGATGGTGACGGCGGCGCGCGTGGTGCGCTTGCCGACACGGCACTGGAGCATGTAGAGCTTGCCCTGCTCCACGGTGAACTCCAGGTCCATGGCGTCGCGGTAGTGCCGGTCCAGCTTCTCCGAGATCTCGGCGAACTCACGGTACAGCTCCGGCCACTGCTCCTTCAGCTCGGCGATGGGCGTGGGCGTGCGGATGCCGGCGACGACGTCCTCGCCCTGGGCGTTGCGGAGGAACTCGCCCCAGATCTCCCGCTTGCCGGTGACCGGGTCGCGGGTGAAGGCTACGCCGGAGCCGGAGTCGTCCCCCATGTTGCCGAAGACCATGGCCTGGATATTGACGGCGGTGCCCAGGTCGTCCGGGATGCTCTCGATGCGCCGGTAGGTGATGGCGCGCGGGTTGTTCCAGGAGTCGAAGACGGCCCGGATCGCCAGCTCCAACTGCGTCATCGGGTCGTCCGGGAAGTCGGAGCCCGTCTCCTGGCGGACCAGCTCGCGGAAGCGCTCGGCCACCTCGCGCAGGGCCTGGGCGGGCATCTCCGCGTCGGTGGCGACGCCGGCGCGCTCCTTCACATCGTCGAAGATGGCGGCGAACTTCCGCCGCTCGATGCCGAGGACGATGTCGCCGAACATCATGGTGAAGCGCCGCCAGGAGTCGCAGCCGGAGCGCTCGTCCCCGGTGGCGGCGATGAGGCCCTTCAGCGTAGCGTCGTTCAGCCCCAGGTCGAGGATGGTGTCCATCATGCCGGGCATGGAGAACCTGGCGCCGGAGCGGACGGAGACCAGGAGGGGCCGCCGCGGGTCGCCGAAGCGCTTGCCCGTCCCATCCTCCACCTGGCGCAGCGCCGACCGCACCTCGTCCATCAGGTCGTCGGGCAGCTTGCTGCCGCCCCGGATGTAGGCGATACAGGCCTCGGTGGTGATGGTGAAGCCGGGGGGCACCGGCAGGCCTAGGTTGGTCATCTCGGCCAGGTTAGCGCCCTTGCCGCCCAGCAGGTCTTTCTGGTCCCTGTTGCCTTCCCGGAAGAGATAGACGTACTTGCGATCGGTCATCCGTGACTCCTCCCGGCCGCGCTGACGCGGCTTGGTAGCAGCCAAATCGTGATCGAAGAAGGCGAACGGGCTCTCTGGCCCATCGAGACGGGGGAATTATAGCACGGCCCTGCGGCCAGCTTCGTTGAGGAGGGGGCCGACTTGGGTCGGTGAGAACCCCTACGCTTGCCCACAAGCCCTTGCCCATAAGCCTAGCCTTCGGGTTCTTCGGGTTCATTTGGTCTCCTTCCCGCAATACTGGCACCACGTCCGCTCGCGCCAGCGCGTCCAGCGGTGGACGCCGCGCCGGCCGATGTGGAGGTTGAGCAGGTCGCGGAAGAAGCGAGCGATGGCGCCCATGTACTAGACGAAGGCGGAGACGATCTCGTCCGAGATGCGGCGGTACAGGTCGAAGTTGTAGGGCGCGCGGCTCATCATGACCAGATAGCTCACCCCCGCCTCGGCGAAGCGCTCGATGACGCGCCGGACGTGCTCGGCGTTGCCGATGGGCAGCGCCTCGGCCACCCGCTCCGGCGTGGCGCCGCCCATGCCGGCCAGCCGCTCCCGAAGCTGCTGGGCGCGCTCCTCGTCGTCGATCAGGAGCACCGGCCCGAAGACGGACTTGGTGATCTCGCTGGGGTCGCGGCCCACCTCGGCGCAGTGGCGTTCCAGGACGGCGATCTTCTGCTTGGCCGCGTCCAGCGAGCCCATGACGTTGATGGCGTCGGCGTAGCGGGCGGCGGTGCGCAGCGTGCGCTTCTCGCCCCCGCCGCCGACGAAGATGGGCGGGTGGGGCTTCTGGACGCAGGGCGGCGAGAAGGGCGCCTGCTGCAGCTGGTAGTACTTGCCCTGGAAATCGACCGGCCCTTCCGCTCGGAAGAGGAGGCGGATGAGCTGCACCGCCTCCTCCAGCCGGTCCTCCCGCTCTTTCACCGGCGGGAAGGGGATGCCGTAGGCGCGGTGCTCCGGCTCGTGCCAGGCGGCGCCGATGCCGAACTCCAGCCGGCCGTTGGAGATGTGATCGACCGTCACGGCCATCTTCGCCAGCACGGAGGGGTGGCGGTAGGTGACGCCGGTGACCAGGCAGCCCACGCGCAGCCGCTCGGTGGCCTGGGCGAGCGCGGCGAGGGCGGTCCAGCCCTCCAGGCAGGCGCCGTCCGCGCCGGCGCCGGGGCCCGGCGGCACGTAGTGATCGAACGTCCAGACGTTGTGGAAGGCGGTCTCGCGGTCGAGAAAGCGCCAGAAGTCCAGCAGGTGCGACCACTCCACGTTGTCCAGGCCGGTCTGGATGCCGATGCGGACCTTGGGCGCCACAGCTCTCCTCCTTGCTGAACGGGGCTCAGGACGCCTGCCCCCGCCTGCCGGCGAACAGGTGCCGCAGGCAGGCGCGAGAGCAATTGTACCGCCCGCAGGGGCGGGAGTGAAGGACAGCCCTCAGTTCCTCAGGGAGTGGGCGCGGTCGCGCCACCCACTCGTGGGCCGACCAGCCCGAGGACGCTCCGCAGCCGGAAGAACAGCACCCCCAGCCGCTTGCGCACCACCAGCAGGCCTAGGAGCAGTACTGGTATCCCCCAGTCG
This sequence comes from Chloroflexi bacterium RBG_16_68_14, assembly GCA_001796995.1. GTDB lineage: Bacteria > Chloroflexota > Dehalococcoidia > DSTF01 > RBG-16-68-14 > RBG-16-68-14. The sequence continues at coordinate 38,185 of MGOB01000070.1, forward strand.
ATGGACGAGACCCCGGGCAGGTTGCTGCAGGTCTGGGTCGGCTGGTACCCCTCCGTCCTGTCCCCGCTGGGGTCCACCGCCAGCGTGATGATCGTCGCCGCGTCCGTGTTGGACACGGTGATGGAACTGCTCGTGCTGTCGAAGGTCACGCCCTTGGGGTTGCTCAGCGCGGTTTGGAGGGGAACGGTGCTTATCGTGTTGGTCAGCGTGTCCACGATCCGAATCTTGTTGTTCTTCGTATCGGCGATGATCACCTGGTAGTCGACGGCCGTCGCCGCCTCCGGCTCGTTCAG
>MGOB01000070.1:38495-43644 GCA_001796995.1 Chloroflexi bacterium RBG_16_68_14
CCGGCGAGCCGCCGTTTTCGAAGTCGCCAAAGTTCCCGGTCCCCGCCAGCGCATGGATCTTCCCCTCCGAGAGGTCCACCCAGCGCACCCGGTGGTTCCCCGTGTCCGCTACCACCAGGTCCTCCGTCGGCAACAGCCCGTACACGTCCCGCGGGTCCTTCAGCCGCGCATCCAACGCCGGCCCGCCGTCCCCGTTTAGTGCCTTGGAGTCCGTCGCGCACGTGCTACTGCCTGCCACAGTTGTGATCGTGTTAGCCTGCACGTTCACCCTCCGGACGCGACAGTTAAGCGTATCTGCGATGTAGAGGTTCTTCCCACTCGGTTCCACATAGACGCCGCTGGGATTGTTGAGCCAGGAGGTCGTCGCGGAGGAGGTCTCCCTGAAGTTGCACGTGCCGTCGCCGGCGACGGTGCTGATGACGTTTGTCTTCAAGTCCACCATCCGGATGCGGCAGTTGCCGGTGTCGGCGATGTACGCCTTTGCCCCCTGCACGTACACGTCCCGCGGCCCAGACAGCACTGCATCCGTGGCCAGGCAGCCATCGCCGATGTTATTGGCACGCGGGCCCGGACTACAGGGAAGGTCCGACAAAGTCCCGCCGCCGGCCACGTTGTAGACCAGCCCGTCCGCCCTCTGCACCTTCACCTTGTTGTTGCCGGTGTCCGCGTAGTAGAGACCGGCTACCGAGCCGCTGGCCGCCTCGCCCAGGCCTGTGCCGCCACCGCCGCCGGAGGCGACATGGTGCAATTGTGTGGGGTGGTCTACCTGGCAGAGCAAGGCCAGCACGCCGTTGGGGCAGAAGGAACCGTGCGTACCCGTCCCGATTTCGGTCTGTACCTGCACCGTCACCTGGACGCAGGCGGAGAACTCCGAGGTATCCCCGCTCTGGTTGCCGGTCGCCGTGGCCGTGATGTAGTCACCCAGCTCGGCGGACTCGGGCGTCGTGACGGAGAAGGAGGCGTTGCCGCCTCCGGACTCCTTGGTGCTCGTCACCACCGTCGTGGAGCCCAGGTAGAGCTCGCCCTCGCCGTTGCCGGAGCCGTCGCAAGAGGTGTTGCTATAGAAGTCGAGGCCAAACTGGGTGTTCAACTGGCTGTTCAGCGTGCCCGCGATGGTGAGGTTGCCGGAGCCATCGAGGACGGCGGAGGTGATGACCGGGAAGTTCTGGAGGTTGTTGTCGCCCGGGTCGCCGTCGCCCGTGTCGTTGGGGGTGACGCCGTCGCCCGCAAGGTCGATGCCCAGGCCGCCATTCGAGTGGATAGAGTTGCCGCGGATAGTGATACGAGAGACATCAGTGCCGAGGGGGCCCACGTCAACGCCGCGACCGCTATTGAAGGCGATGATGTTCCCCTGGCCGACGCCGGTGCCGCCGATGGTGTTGTCGCTAGCGCCCGTCTCGACGAGGATGCCGGTGCCGTTGGGGACGCCTGCTGTGCCGCCGGCGTGGGTCCCGATATGGTTGCCAAGAACGGTGTTGCCGCTGGTGCCCGGGTCCTTGATCCACACGCCATACGCGCTGTTGCCGGAGATGGTGTTTCCCTGACCGATGGAGGTACCGCCAATCGTGTTGTTCTGTGGGCCTCCCAGGATGGCCACACCGGCTAAGTTCGCTATCGCCCCAGTCCCCGACGTATCGGTTCCGATGTAGTTGCCCGCGACCGTATTGCCGGTAGTTCCAGACGCGGAGAGCAGAACGCCGCCCTGGCCGTTGCCGGAGATAATGTTCCGTTCCCCGGCCGCAGCTCCGCCGACAGCGTTGTTGGAAGCTTCGCTGATGACTACCCCACTGAGCGCGTTGGCCACGGCCCCGGTCCCGGCGGCGTTCGTGCCGATGTAGTTGCCCTTGACGGTGTTCCCGCTCGAGTCGCCCACAATGGGGCAACCATCGTTAATGGCGGTGTCATCGCCGGGATCATCGTTGGCCGCATTGGCGCACTGCGCTCCTGATTCCGGTGTCGCGCCCACCTGCGGGCAGCCGTCGTTGACGAACCCGTCCCCATCTTCGTCGGTGTTGTTATCACAGGCGTTAAGAGAAATGGATTCGAAAGCGCTGGTGATTGCGACACCGTATTGGGTATTTCCGGAGATGACATTGCGCTCGCCGGCGGTGGCTCCGCCGACCGTGTTGTTCTGCGCTGCCCCCAGGATAGTCACTCCGGCACCGTTAGCGATGCCCGCTGTTCCGGCGGCGTTCGTGCCAATGTAGTTACCTATGACCAAGTTCCCATTCACACCTAGGCCTTGCATGTCTACGCCGACAAGGGTGTTGCCGGAGATGACGTTTCGTGCCTCCGCCGTGCTTCCGCCCACGGTGTTGTTCTGGGCACCGCCGGCAATGACTACGCCGGTCTGCCCGTTCGCGAGTGCTGCCGCGCCCGCGGCGTTGGTACCGATGTAGTTGCCCTCCACTGCGTTGCCATCAGCATTCGCGCCGTTGATCCTGACGCCCTGAAATGTGTTGCCGGAGATGACATTGCGCGCGCTGGCTGACGTGCCCCCGATGGTGTTGCCGCTGCCGCCGTCAATGCTAATGCCATCGAACCCGTTCCCCAGATCCAACGTGCCGGCGACGTCGGTGCCGATGTAGTTGCCCTCGATGACGTTGCCGCCGTTCGTATCGATCTGGATCCCTTCGAAGCTGAACCTGTTGATCACCAGCCCGCGCACCGTACTGCTTCCCGCTGTGATGTACAGCCCGCTCGCCCCCGCTCCCGCGTTCTGCCCGTCCAGCTCGATCTTCAGCACGGCGTTGCTGCCGGAGCCAATGGGATTCGTGTTCTCGCTCGCCCCCGGCTGCGTGTAGCCGTCGATGACCACGGGCTGCGTGATGGTGGGCAGGGCGGAGGCGGGCTGGATAGTGTGGGGGCCGGCGCCGGGGATGTTGAAGCTAATGTAGCACTCGCAGAATAGGGCGTTGACCTCATCGATGGCCGCCCGCAGCGTGCAGTTGCCCGAGCCGTCATTGCAGTCGAGGTCGCCGGGGTTGCTGTCTGCTCCGTCACCGGTGGAGTCCACGTAGAGCTTGATGGCGGGCGGCGGCAGCGTGGGCGTCGGGGTGGGTGTGAAGGTGGGCGTAGGGGTCCGCGTGGGCGTTCGAGTGAACGTGGCGGTAGGCGTTGGGGTGGGCGTGCAGGTGGGCCCCGGGAAGCCGCAGGGCGTGGGCGTGGGCGTGGCAGTGAACGTGGGGGTAGGCGTGAACGTCGCCGTCGGCGTGTGCGTAGGCGTAAACGTGGGCGTGTCCGTTGGTGTGGGGGTGGGCTTGGCGCCGGTGCAGTTCGCGTCGCCGCAGTGCAGCACCTTGAGGTCGTAGTTGGGGTCGCGATCCTGGTAGCTGACGATGGGGTTGCCGCTACCGTCCAGCGCCAGCGAGGTGTAGAAGGCGATATCGCCAGCCGTGTCGGGGGAGGTGATGCTGTTGCCTGCGGTGCAGTTCGGGTTGCCGCAGTGCAGCACCTTCAGGTTGGCGTTGGTGAGGTCGCGGTAGCTGACGACCGGGTAGCCGCCCCCGTCCAGCGCCAGCGAAGTGTTATAGCCGACATCGCCGACCGTGTCGGGCGAGGTGATGCTCTCCGCACCGTTGACTGCGGTGTCGCAGTTGGCATCGTTGCAGTGCATCACTTTCAGGTCGGCGCTGGACTCGTCCCAGTAGCTGACGACCGGGTAGCCGCTGGCGTCCAGCGCCAGCGAGGTGTCCCGGCCGACATTGCCGCCCGTGTCGGGCGAGGTGATGCTGTTGCCCGAGGTGCAGTTGGCGTTGCCGCAGTGTAGTACCTTGAGGTCGTCGCTCGTGTCGTAGAAGTAGCTGACCACGGGGTAGCCGCTGGCGTCCAGCGCCAGCGAGGAGTACCCGCCGACAACGCCGTCGGTGTCGGGCGACGTGATGCTCTCCGCACCGTTAACTGCGGTGTCGCAGTTGGCGTCGTTGCAGTGCATCACTTTCAGGGAGTCGCAGAGGTTGGGGTTGAAGGGAACGAAAATGCAGTAGCTGACGACCGGGTAGCCTGAGGCGTCCAGCTCCAGCGAAGTCCACTGGCCGGGTTCACCGGCTGTGTCGGGCGAGGTGATGCTCTCCGCACCGTTGACTGCGGTGTCGCAGTTGGCGTCGTTGCAGTGCAGCACCTTCAGGTCCTTGTTGAAAGCGTCGTAGTAGCTGACGACCGGGTAGCCGCTGACGTCCAGCGCCAGTGAGGACCACGCGCCGACTTCGCCGTCGGTGTCGGGCGAGGTGACGCTGTTGCTGGCGGTGCAGGCCGCGTTCCCGCAGTGAAGCAGCTTCAGGTCGAAGGCGCCGCCGCCAGCGGCGTAGCTGACCACCGGGTTGCCGCTGGCGTCCAGCGCCAGCGAGGTATCATCGCCGACAGCGCCGGTCGTGTCGGGCGAGGCGATGCTGTTGGTCCCTGACCCGCTGGCCCGGTCCAGCCTGAGCCAGACCGGTGCGGTCGCCACGATGGCGCAGACAGCGAGGACTACGAGAACCGTTCGCAGGCGCATGGCGCCACCCCCTAGTAGGGTCGGGCGGGGTGCGGGGACAGGCCGATCATAGCAGGAGCGGGAACGCTTTGCAATCGACTTGTCCGTTTCCGCGCCATCTTCGGCGCCGATGCTAGTATCGCCGCTGGAGCAAGGCGGGTCTATGAATCAGCTCACGGAAGGACGCCGCGCTGCCGCCTCTTACGACATCTGCCGGGTCCAGGAGGGCAGGTCGAAGTAGTCGCGCCAGGCGGCGATCTTGCCGCCGCGCACCTCGAAGGCGCCCATCACCGGCAGCTCCACCGTCCTGCTCCCGCCGAGGAAGCGGTCCACCCGCTCAGTAAGGACGACGTCGCCGGCGGCCGCGATCTGCCTGACCTCGAACTCGGCCCGCTCGAAGGGCGCCATGAACTGCTCGATGAGCCCCTTGATGGCGTCTTTGCCCTGGACGGGCTGGACGGGCATGTTGTGGTAGAGGGCGTCGTCGGTGAAGAAGTCCACGAGCGCCGGGATGTCCGCCTTGGACCAGGCGGCGCAGAAGCGGCGGATGAGGTCGATGTTGTCGGACTCGGCCATGGGGTGCTCCTATCGTAGCGGTCAGCGGTCAGCGGTCAGCGGTCAGTTGGTTCGTGGTTCCTCAGGCGATGGTGGCGGCGGCGTTGGAGATGACCGGCTCGC
>MGOB01000070.1:43716-44885 GCA_001796995.1 Chloroflexi bacterium RBG_16_68_14
CGCCGGGGAAGACGACGCCGGAGAAGCGCACCTCGAAGTCCTTCAGGCGGGCCGGGTCGCCGCCGCAACAGGCGTGCAGGATGGCCCGTCCCACGTGCCCGAAGGTGCACAGCCCGTGGAGGATGGGCCGGTCGAAGCCGCCCAGCTTGGCGAAGTCGGGGTCGATGTGGAGCGGGTTGCGGTCGCCGGAGAGGCGGTAGAGCGCCGCCTGGTCGGTCGAGGTGCGGTACTCCACCGCGTGGTCGGGGGTCCGCTCCGGCGGGACGTTCTTGCCCGAGGCGCTGGGCCCGCGCTCGCCGCCGAAGCCGCCTTCGCCCCGGATGAAGGCGCCGAAGGTGTTGGTGAAGAGCACCGTCCCGCCTTCGTCCTTGGTGTCCGCCTCCACCACCACCAGCGCGCCCGAGCCCTTGTCGTAGATGGCGCTGATCTTCCCCTGGGTGGTGAGCTTGCCGCTGGTGGGGATGGGCGCGCGCAGCTCGATGCGCTGCTCGCCGTGGAGGAGCATGGCCCAGTTCACGGTGAGCACCTGGCCGATGCCCATCAGGGCGGGGAAGGCGGGGACGACGGCGAAGGTGGGCAGCACATGTAAGTTTTTCTCGTAGACGAAGGCCAGCTCCTGAGTGGTGGCGCCCACGCCCAGGGCGTAGAGCATCACGTCGCGGTCGCCGTACTCGAAGGTGGAGGGCGGCAGCTTCTTGCCGACGGCGGAGAGATCGAGGGCCATGGGACGTACCTCCTGTAGTGAGACGTGCGGGGCGATTGTAGCAGGCGGGCGGGTCGTGGGTCGAGGGTCGCGGCCGCCCCAGGGTCAGGGGTCAGGGGTTCCCCTTCGGCTTCGCTCCCTCCTGCGGCGGGCAGGCAGGGCAGGCGCGGGGGCCGGTTCGGCAGGAGCGGTGGGGCGGGAAGTTCGTTTTGCAAAAACGCCCCAGTTCTGTCTACACTGATAACTATTTCATATTCGCGGCGCGTCCAGCGACACAGAACGGATGCTCTACTACTTCGAGCATCGTAGCAGCGTTGCGACGGAGGGGCAAGGGTCAGGGGTCAGGGGTAAGGAATCAAGGGAGGGTCGCTGGTTGCTGGTACACCCTCGCCGCTGCATGTGGCGCTGCAATAGGGCCGTCTAGCCCTGGACAAAGCCCTCCTGGGGCGCATATGATGAGCGCGCT
>MGOB01000070.1:44918-45117 GCA_001796995.1 Chloroflexi bacterium RBG_16_68_14
GGGCGTTCCTGCTACTTCTGCTGGGCCTGACGGCGCTTGGGTCGGGCCTGCTCTCGCCCAGGCCGGAGCCGGTCCAGGCGTCCGGCGCCGCCGCCGTCAGCGCCGGCGGCTACCACACCTGCGCCCTCACCACGGCGGGCAGCGTCAAGTGCTGGGGCGGCAACTACTACGGCCAGCTCGGGGACGGGACGATCACCAA
>MGOB01000070.1:45188-45401 GCA_001796995.1 Chloroflexi bacterium RBG_16_68_14
CCGGGGGCGGTCACACCTGCGCCCTCACCACGGCGGGCGGGGTCAAGTGCTGGGGCGGAAACAGCACCGGCCAGCTGGGGGACGGGACGAAGACGTACCGCACCACGCCGGTGGACGTCTCCGGCCTCACCAGCGGCGTGGCCGCCGTCGCCGCCGGGGGCGGTCACACCTGCGCCCTCACCACGGCGGGCGGGGTCAAGTGCTGGGGCGGAA
>MGOB01000071.1:0-250 GCA_001796995.1 Chloroflexi bacterium RBG_16_68_14
AGAGCAAGAGCTCAGGATGGACATGGTTCCAGACGAACGCGCTCTCACGGCCATTTCTTCAGCACCCTGCTAGGTTCTTCCGCCGGTAGGCGGCCAGCGCATGCCGCAGGGCGTCTGCCGCCAGCACCGAGGCGTGCAGCTTGCTGGGCGGCAGCCCGCCCAGCGCCTCGACGATCTGCTCGCGGGTGATGGCGCCCGCGTCGCCTAGCGACTTCCCTTGTACCAGCTCGCTGAGCAGGCTGCTGGCGGC
>MGOB01000071.1:298-3409 GCA_001796995.1 Chloroflexi bacterium RBG_16_68_14
CCCGTCCTCGACGCGCAGCATGAGCAGCAGGGTATCGCCGCACACCGGGTTGGTCATGTAGCCGACGGCGTTGGCGTCCTCCAGCGCCCCGTTGTTGCGGGGCCGCCGGAAGTGGTCCATCACGGTCTCGCTATAACCTTCCACGGGTTCAGTCTAGGGAGTTGCGGAAGAGAGCGTCAACGAAGCGGTCAGGCGGCCCGGGAAGAGACGATGTCCTCCCTGCCCCTGCGCTGCCGATCCACCGGCAGAACGTTGCTCGCTGGGGCCGAGAACTGGTCGGCAATGGCGAGAAAGGCGCGGACGACCTCCGGGTCGAACTGGCTGCCGGCGCAGCGGACGATCTCAGTCAGCGCTTCCTCGTGAGAGCGGGCGGCGCGGTAGGGGCGGCTGGAGGTGATGGCGTCATAGGCGTCGGCGACAGCGAAGATGCGAGCAGGCAACGGGATCTCCTCCCGCGCCAGGCGATGCGGGTAACCTCCGCCGGCGAAGTGCTCATGGTGGGCACGGACGAGGCGGGCGGCAGACTGCAGGCTGGGGAAACTCTTCAGCATCTGGTATCCGATCTCCGGGTGACCGCGCATGGTCGTCCACTCCTCTTCCGTCAGCGGACCTGGCTTGCGGAGCACTTGGTCCGGCACGCCGATCTTCCCAACATCGTGCAGGAGCGCAGCGATATCGATCTCAGCTAATTCCCGTTGTGCGAGTCCCATCTGGCGGCCGATGGCGACTGAGATCTCGGCCGTGCGCGCCGCATGATGCTCAGTCTCGGTGTCGCGCAGGTCCAGGGCGGCGACGATAGCGCGGATCGTCTCCCGTGCTCGCGCCTCGATGTGTTGCCGCTCCTGCTCGCGAATGACGCGAACGCTCCGGTAGACGATGAGAAAGACGACGACACAGGCGGCGCCGAGGCCGCTGCTCAGGCCGATATAGACGTACTTGCGGATGGCTGCAATGAGCTGTACCAGGTGCGTGGGGGTCTGATAGATCTCAAACACACCGACGACTCGGTCAGAGCCAGGCAGCACCAGGGGGGCGTAGACCTCTAGCACCTGTCCCTCGCTGGCCAGCTCAGGGGAGTCTTTGGTTCCAAGATGCGCGACTGTCCCTCCTACGAGGGCTTCCCCTAGGTCGCCTTCAACAGGGCGGCTGGCACCGACCTCGCCGGGATCATCGGAGTACAGCGCCGTGCCATCGGGGCTCCAGATCCTGACCCGGAGCGTGTGCTCCGAGAGGACGCTCTCCTCTAGGAAGCGCTGGAACTCGGCGTAGCGCTCGCCCGTCATAGGGCTCGCCAGGTCTTCTTCGCTGAGCTGGCGGGCCACCAGCGGCGCCAGGATCTCTTGGGTGTCGTGCCCCGTTTCTTGGACGGCGCTGCGACGTATCTCTTCAGTGAGACGCCAGGTGCTCACCGCCAGAGCGGCGAAGGCGATGAGGCCTACGGCGGCTAGCTGGAAGAGGAGACGCCGGGCGACGCCCTGCGGAGAGGCACGGGACGGCGCAGGATCGCGCTGAAACGGCGAGTACGGCATACGACGGCGCAGCATGACCTAGCTTTTCGCTTTGCCAAGTGAGTATCGGTACGGGGCGAATGGCCGTGAATAGACCGAAGGGCAGAGTGCTGTATCTGGTCCAGGCCAGCCCAGCGCCCGGAAGTCGGGCGCCCAGCTCAGGTATGCTCGTCCTCCGCGAAGCCCCAGAGATCGGCCGGCAGCACCCCTTTGCGCTGGGCGAGCACGCGGATGCGGCCCAGCCCGGCCGGGTCGATCAGCTCCTGCACGGCGCGACGGCGGGCGTAGTACTCCTCCAGCGCGCCGGGCGAATCCCTGGCAACGGCGTCCACCCCCGCGCCGATGCCCAGGTTTGCCAGGAAGCGCGCCTGGGTGGTGAAGCCGGCCACCTCCAGCCCGTGCGCCCGGCCCACGCGCATCAGCGTGGTAAAGTCCACGTGGGCGGTCATGTCCTGCTTGCCGATGCGGGCGTAGGGATCGTGGCTGGGGTTGTGGCGGTAGAAGCATAGGAGGGTGCCGTCGCGGCGCCAGGGGGCGTAGAGCTCCTCCGCCGGGTAGCCATAGTCGAAGGTGAGGACGAAGCCGCGCCTGAGGCGGACCACCTCCGCCATCCAGTCGATGGCGCGCAGGTTCACCTCCGCCACGCAGCCTTCGCCGGGCCAGAGGCCGAGGTCGGCGAAGTACTCGGCGATGCGTTCCGTCGAGGTGAGCCCCAGCAGCTCCTCGAACCGCCCGTCTCGATACGAGACGTATATCTCCAGGAGCCGCCGGTCCCGGTGGACGATGCGGTGCACCGGAAAGCTATCGATGAGCTCGTTGCTCAAAAGACAGCCCTGGATGGCTTCCGGCAGCTCCTCCAGCCACTCGACCTCTCCATCGGCCGTCGAGAGCGTCTCCTCCTGCCGCCGCCGCAGCGCCGGGCTGATCTCCACGATGCGGTAGCGAATTGCTTGGCAGAACTCCGGCTCCCGCTTGCTGGCCCAGCGGAGGATGTCGCGGGCGAGCAGGCCGGTGCCCGCTCCCTGCTCCACCAGGTCGAAGGGCTGGGGCCGGCCCATGAGCTCCCAGAGCTGGAGGAGCTGCTTCGCCACCAGCGCGCCGAAGATGGGGTGGACCTCCGGGCTGGTGAGGTAGTCGCCCTCGCGGCCCATGGGCTGGCGGGTGGCGTAGTAGCCCTGCTGGGGGTGGTAGAGGACGGTCTCCATGAAGTCGTGGAAGGTGATGGCGCCCTCCGCCTCGATGCGGCGGCGCAGCAGCTCCACGAGGGCCGCGTTCTCCGTCGTCGCCTCGAACTCGTCCTGGGCCGGGCGCGCCATGGCGATCCCATGGTATCGGACGGGAAGAAGGGCGTCGAAGGGGGCGAGTGACCTCTGTGTGATCTATAGTGTTCCTAGGCGGCTGTCAATGAAGGCGCTAGGCGCGTCCGTCGCCACCGGAGTGATTCTGTTACTTGTGGGGCTCGCGTGCGGAGGCTCCAGCGATGCTCCGCGTGTTGCCCTGCCACCAAGCCCGACTGTTCCAGATTTGGAGGAACCAATCGATCCTACACCCTGCTTCGCGCCGTCGCGCGATGACTATCGGCGGCACGGTGGCGCTTTTGAAC
>MGOB01000071.1:3433-6066 GCA_001796995.1 Chloroflexi bacterium RBG_16_68_14
CGTAGATATTGTCGAGCTGATCGTGTTCGGTACCATTGTGGAGCGGGAACTTGTCGTAGAGCAGCCTTGGTGGTTTGAGGACAACATTCCCCCTGGTAAGGAACCAGCGGGAGGCCCGTTGCCGATCCTCAGCTGTTATGCACGATACACCGTGCAGGTTTCCGATGTCTTGAAGAATGACGGTGCGAGAAAAGTGCCTTCCAAGGTCAGGGTCGTAATGCTGGAACGGGAGGCTCACTTCCAGGAGGGATACGTGCTGGAGCTACTTCCGCCGCTATCGCCAGACCAGCAAGTTGTGCTGTTCTTGTTGCGTGGAGGCCTAGGTTTGGCCGCCAACAGCGTCTTCGGCCCTCGATTCACCGTGCAAGAAGGGGTGGTGTTCCCGGCTGGCGATTACCCAGGCTACGCCAGTGAGTTCGCTGGCGCCTCCCTGGACGCTCTCTTGTCGCGCATCCGCGCCCGCGTTGCTGAGGTGCCTGAGGCACGTCCGTTCTACGAAGTCACTCAAGAGGTGTTCCAGGAACTTCTGAACCCCACGCCTTCACCGTAGAGAGCCGTAGGCCCGCTCTCCCGCGAAAGGGCCCCACCGAGTGTTGCGCGGCTATGCCTTCCAGAAGTGACGCACCGCCGCCCCGACCTCGCAGATGCGCAGGTAATGGTGCCGGTGGTGGGCGTCGCGCCCGACCTGGTTCGACCCGTCCACCCTTGACGCCGCCCTGCCCGCCTCGGCACAATCGAGGACACCATGACCGCTCCGGCAAGTCGCGCCGCCCGGGCGTTCTCCCTCATGGCAGTGCTCCTGCTCTTCCTCGGCGCCGCCTGCCGAAGTGAGGGCAACCTGATCCTGGCCACCACCACCAGCACCTACGATAGCGGCCTGCTGGACGTGCTGGTCCCCGCCTTCGAGGACGCGACGGGCTACCAGGTGAAGGTCATCGCCGTTGGCACCGGCCAGGCCCTGGAGATGGGCCGCCGGGGCGACGCCGACGTGCTGCTGGTGCACGCGCCGGATGCGGAGGAGGAGTTCGTCGCCCAGGGGTACGGCATCAACCGGCAACTGGTCATGCACAACGACTTCGTCATCGTGGGCCCGGCGGATGACCCCGCGGGCGTCGAGGACGCGCCCGATGCCCTGGCGGCGCTGGCAGCCATCGCCGGAGCCGGGGCCGGCTTCGTCAGCCGCGGCGACGGCTCGGGCACCCACCAGTTGGAGCTCTCGCTCTGGGAGGAGCTGGGCTTGGACCCGACGGACGCGTCCTGGTACCAGGAGGCCGGCCAGGGGATGGGCGCCACCCTCCAGATCGCCAACCAGCGCGACGCGTACACCATCACTGACCGGGCGACCTACCTGGCGCTGCGGGAGCATCTGGACCTGGAGGTGCTGAGCGAGGGTGACCCGCGGCTGCTCAACATCTATCACGTGATGCAGGTGAACCCGGAGCGCTTCGGCGGGGTGAACGCGGCGGGCGCCCAGGCCTTCGTCGCCTTCTTGCTCTCGGACGCCGCCCAGGAGCTGATCCGCGACTTCGGCATCGACGAGTATGGCCAGCCGCTCTTCGTACCGGACGCGGGCAAGACGGCGGATGAGCTGAGCACACCGTAAGGAGGCAGGGAGATGGACCTGATCTGGGACGGGCTGCGCGAGTCGTTCCGTATCCTCGGCACCGGCGACCGCGACGTGTGGGAGATCGCGCTGCGCTCCCTCCTCATCTCCGGCTCGGCGACCGCTCTCGCCCTGGCCATCGGCGTCCTCGTGGGCGCGACGCTCGCCTTCCGGCGCTTCCCCGGCCGGAACCTGGCGGTGGCGCTGGTGAACACCGGCATGGGGCTGCCGCCGGTGGTGGTGGGGCTGGTCGTCGCCATCCTCCTGTGGCGGAGCGGGCCGCTGGGGCAGCTCAACTTGATCTACACCCCCGCCGCGATGGTGATCGCGCAGACGGCCATCGCCGCGCCCCTGGTTACCGCCTTCACCGTCGCAGCGCTCGGCTCGCTCCCGCCCCGGCTGCGGCCGCAGCTCTACGCCCTGGGCGCCTCGCGCTGGCAGATGCTCTGGCTGGTGTTGCAGGAGGCGCGGCTGCCCCTGCTGGCGGCGGTCATGGCTGGCTTCGGCGCCGCCGTCTCGGAAGTGGGCGCCTCGCTGATGGTGGGCGGCAACCTGAGCGGCGAGACGCGGGTGCTCACGACAGCGATCTTGCAGGAGGTGCAACGAGGCAACTTCGCGCCGGCCATCGCCCTCTCCCTCATCCTCCTGGTGCTCATCTTCCTGGTGAACCTGGTGCTCACGAGTGTCCAGTTGCGGGAGCGGCCGTCGTGACCACCAAGCTCTCGCTGCGCGACGCGGTGGTATACCGCGGCGGGGCGGAGATCCTGCGCGTCCCCCGCCTGGACCTCATCCAGGGCGAGGTGCTGGCCGTGCTGGGCCCGAACGGGGCGGGGAAGACCACCCTGCTCGAGCTGCTGGCCCTGCTGGAGCGGCCCACCGAAGGCGAGATCCGCTTCGAGGGCAAGCCGGTAGTGGGGCGGGAGCTGGCCCTGCGCCGGCGCATGGCGGCGGTCTTCCAGGAACCGCTGCTGCTGGACCGCTCCGTGGAGGCGAATGTGGGGCTGGGCCTGGCGCTTCGGGGGGTCCCCGG
>MGOB01000071.1:6129-9396 GCA_001796995.1 Chloroflexi bacterium RBG_16_68_14
AGGCGCTCCGCCCGCAGCCTCTCGGGCGGCGAGGCCCAGCGCGTCGCCCTCGCCCGCGCCTTCGCCCTGGAGCCCGAGGTGCTGCTCCTGGATGAGCCGTTCAGCGCCCTCGACCAGCCCACTCGCGAGTCGCTCCTGGCGGAGCTGGCGGCGGTGCTCCGGGAGACGGGCGTCACCACCCTCTTCGTCACCCACGACCGGGACGAGGCGGCGCGGCTGGCCGACAGGGTGGCCGTGCTGGCCGGGGGACGCCTGCGCCAGGTGGGGCCGACCGCCGAGGTCTTCACCACCCCCGCCGACGAGACAGTCGCCGCTTACGTAGGAGTGGAGACGGTAGCCCCCGCCCGCGTGCTGGAGGCGGCCGGGGGCCTGGTGGTCCTCCAGGTGGGCGCTGCGCGGGTGGAGGTGGCGGCTGACGGCTTCGCCGCCGGCGAGGCGCTCCTCTGTCTGCGGCCCGAGGACGTGGTCCTCTCGCTGGGCGACGTGCCCGACAGCGCCCGCAACCACCTGCGAGGGGTGGTGCGGCACATCATTACGACCGGCGCGGAGGCGCGGGTGGAGGTGGACTGCGGCTTCCCGCTGGTGGCGAGCATCACCCGGCGGTCGCTGGAGGAGCTGGGGCTGGCCGTCGGCTCGCCCCTGGTCGCCTCCTTCAAGGCGACGGCGGTGCACCTGATCCCGCGCGGCGAGCGGCGCTAGCGCGCACGAACGAAAGAGGCCTTCCGGCCTCTCACGAGCGCAAGCGATGCCGTGCGGCTATCCCGTGACGCCGACGATGTTCACCAGCACGCGGCGCTGGCGGGGCTCGTCGAGTTCGACCAGGAAGATGCGCTGCCAGCGGCCGGTGGTGAGCTGCCCGTCCACGATGGGGATGGTCTCGCTGGTGCTGAGGAAGAGGTGCTGGCAGTGGGCGTGGCCGTTGGCGCACTCCCCATCCTCGATGTTGACGGTGCGCCGGGAGAAGTCGTTGTGCTCGTATTCGGCGTGCAGGGGAGCGACCTGCTGGATGATGCGGGTCATGTCCTGGAGGAGGAGCGGTTCGTTCTCGTTGAGCTTGATGGCGGCGGTGGTATGGGTGGAGAAGACGGTGACCAGCCCGAATCGGACGCCGGATTCGGCGACGATGCGCTCCACATCCTCGGTGATGTCGATGAACTCCGGAGCGTCTCTGGTCGTCGTAACCAGCGCCTCACAGCGAACGACGACCTCCCTACCAGAAGAGAAAGCGACGACCTCGCGGGTCATCAGGTCGGTGAGGGTACGTTCCATAGCTAGCTCCGACTCCTCCTGCTCTCTGCGGGCCGCGTCCCTGCCACTACCGCGCCCCAGTGTAGCACGTTTCCCCCCTATAACCGAGCTTACAAGGGGCGCCACCTCTCTGCAACCTCTCAGACGCCCTAAGGGTATTCCCTAGCTTGTCTATCGCGAATCTTTCCTTGGAGACAAGGGTGCTGCCTAGAGCGGCTGGCGGCCCGCGAACCCGGTATCCAGCTCGTGCCAGTAGGCGATGCGCTCCTCGCCCAGCTTCCAGCACAGGTAGATGGTGCGGCCTTCGCGCTCCGCCGGGAAGTCGATGAGCCCCTCCTCCAGCCCCTTGAGCTCGCAGCCGAGGCCGTTGACCTCTGCCAGCAGGGCGTTGAGCCGGGCCGCCAGGGTTCGCGCCTCCCGCCGCTTGCGCCTCAGCCCCTCCTCGTGCAGGCGGCCGTTGCCGGAGGCGGTGCGGGCCATCTCCAGCAGCTCCTCCCGCAGGTGGTCCAGTGCGGGCCTCTTCTCCTGCATCTCGCGCATGATCTCGCGCAGGCGGGGCAGGAGGGTGGTAGCTTCGTCCAGGGTGAAGATGCGAGGCATGGCGGTGGCGCGTTCGTGCTGTAGTGGCGAGAGTGTAACAGAGGGCCGCTTGTGTGTCACGCTGAGCACCTCCTGTCACCCTAAGCAGGCCATGCGCCCGCGCGAACCATCGGCGATGACAAGGGGGAGTGCAGAGGGGCATAGCCCCTCTGCCAGGGGGCTTGGGGGGTACCCCCCAAGCCCAGCAGTTCTCCAGGGCGGGAGGGTGGGCAAGAAGACCCTCCCCGAAGCTTGTTGGGCGCCAGCCGCGACCCCGCATTTTCGCGGGAGCAGAGCGAAGGCTCTCAGCCCGATGCAAAGCCCATCGTGGATCAAAGCGCGGCCGACGCCTCCAAGGGTGCGAGCGCCGCCCATCTGCTACCATGCAACCGCCGTGGCTGAGCCCTCCGTAAACGAGCTGATGGTGCGCGGCATCGTGGTCGGCGTCTTCGCCGAGAACTGCTGGATCATCGGCTCGCGCCGCACCCGGGAGGGGATCGTCATCGATCCGGGCGACCAGCCGGAGGAGATCCTGGCCCTGGCGCGGGACATGGGGCTGGACATCAAGGTCATCGCCAACTCCCACGCTCACCTGGATCACATCCTGGGCGTGCGAGGCGTGCAGCAGGCGACGGGCGCCAAGTTCCTGCTCCACCCCCAGGACCTGGAGATCGCCCGCAGCGTCGGCCAGAGCGCGGCCCGCTGGCTGGGCCGGCCCATCGAGCTGCCGCCCGAGCCCGACGGCCTGCTGGCGGACGGCGACGAGGTGGAGGTGGCGGGCCTGAAGCTGAAGGTGATCCACACCCCGGGCCACACCCAGGGCAGCGTCTCCTTCTACACCGACGGGCTGCTCTTCAGCGGCGATACCCTCTTCTGCGGCTCCATCGGCCGCACCGACCTGCCGGGCGGCGACTACCAGCAGGAGATGGCCAGCATCGTCGACAAGCTGCTGGCGCTGCCGGACGACACCATCGTCCTCCCCGGCCACATGGAAGAGACCCGCATCGGCCACGAGCGCAAGACCAACCCCTTCGTCCTGGAGGAGCTGGCGCGCAGGGGAGGGTAGCCCGTGCGATCTTGGGCCACTGGTCACTCTCAGCCCTTCGCTTGCGCTCAGGACACGCTCCGCGAAGGGGCTCGCCTCTCGGAGGGTCAGATGCTTCGCCTGCCCGCCTTCGGCAGGGAAGCTCGGCATGACGTTATGGCGCCCGACGCCGCGCTCACGTCGGCCATGTTGTAGGGACAGGGCTTTAGCCCTGTCCGGCCCGTTCGTCAGCGGATGCGGAAACGGACAAGTTCGTGCTCGACTCAACTCTACGCCCGTTTCTTCGGCGTGTGCCTGGCACCCGGCTAGCAGTACGCTCGGTCCGCCGGACATGGGAGCGCGTCCGGCCCTTTCCAGCGCCCCGCTACGGCCCAACGCCGCCCAGGGTGAGCAGC
>MGOB01000071.1:9412-16852 GCA_001796995.1 Chloroflexi bacterium RBG_16_68_14
GTCCCGCCGTCTGTGGCCACGCTGGCCGCCGCCGCCATGTCTGATGAGGCCGTCGACTTCGTCTGCGGTCTGCTGGCCAGGCTAACACCCCGCGAGGGTTCGGCGACGGGGCAGTACTTCTATCGCTGGGCGCAGGCGAAGTTCGGGAAGTACTGGCGCCATGCCGATATCCTGACCGCGCTCTGGGCTGCCGCTACCCTCATTCGCCCAACCAGCTACCTGGAGATCGGCGTCCACAGAGGACGCAGTGCAGCCGTGGTGGGAGCCGTGTGCCCTCAATGTGCTATCTATGGCTTCGACCTGTGGATCCCGGAGTACGGCGGCGCGTCCAACCCCGGCCCCGCCTTCGTCCAGGGCGAACTGCGCGCCGTTGGGCATCGCGGCAGCGTCGCATTGGTATCCGGAGATAGCCGCAAGACGCTTCCCGCTTTCCTCCGCCAGCATCCCGATCTCTACTTCGATCTGATTACTATCGACGGTGACAAGTCCGTGCTCGGCGTGGCTACCGACTTCGCCAATGCCCTCCCCCGGCTCAAAGTCGGTGGCGTGCTGGTCTTCGATGACCTCCCTGCCGTCCCGGTTCTCGGCCGCGTGTGGCAGAGAGTGATCCGGCGGGATCGCCGCTATGTGAGCTGGGAATTCGGCCATGGCCAGCTCGGCGTCGCTGTGGCGGTGCGTCTCGGGTAGAGGGGTTGTCGAGGTGAGGGTAAGGGGGTGGAAGGGAGAGGGCAAAGGGGGAGGTGGCAGTGGCGCCAGGCCTCCAGTGCGCAAGACCAACCCCTTCGTCCTGGAGGAGCTGGCGAGAAGGGGAAGGTGACTTACTCCAGGACGCCCGCCGCCGCCAGATCCGCGATGCGCTCCGGGCTATAGCCCAGGATTGTCTCCAGGACGTACTGGTTGTCGCGTCCAAACGTTGGCGCGGAGCGCTCGATTGTCGCCGGGGTTCGTGACAGCTTGAAGCGGGAGCCCTCAACAGTCGTCGTTCCATGAACCTCGTGGTCGAGCCGAACGAAGTGGTCACGATGCAGCAACTGCGGGTCCCGTACTGCCTCTGTGCTGTTCTGCACCGCGTGCGCTGGCACGCCGTGGGCCTGGAGGGCCGCTTCCGCCTCGCTCGCTTCGCGCTGCTGCGTCCACTCGCTCACGATATTGGCGAGCTCGTCCTGGTTCGCGAGCCGCGTCTCCAGGATCGAGAAGCGCTCATCTGAGGCGAACTCCGGCCGTCCGAGCACGTCGCACAAAGAGCGCCACTGCTCATCGCTGCCGACGGCGATTGCCACCCAACGGTCCTCGCCCGCCGCCGGGTAGACGCCGTGCGGTGCCATCTGCGGGTCGCGGTTGCCGATCCGGCTCTGGACCCGGCCGTTGACCGTGTAGTCGAGCAACGTCGGCGCGAGGAAGTGTAGTGATGCCTCCGCCTGCGAGAAGTCGATGTACTGGCTGCGGCCGGTGCGGTCGCGGTAATCGAGCGCCGCCAGGATGGCAGCGAGCGTGAAGCGTGGCGCAATGTAGTCCGTGTATGCACCCACCATCGCTGGATCGCGGTCCGGCCAGCCAGTCACACTGTTGAAGCCAGTGATCGCAGCCCCCATCGTGCCGAAGCCGGCGAACATCGCCAGCGGCCCGTTCTGGCCGAAGAGGCAGCTGCTAAGCATGATGATGTCCGGCTTCACCCGTCGCAGCGAGTCGTAGTCCAGGCCCCAGGCGCGCATCGCTTTTGGCGAGAACGACTCGGTGACGATATCGGCCCAGCGCACCAGGTCGCGGGCCACGGCCCGTCCCTCCTCCTTCGTCAGGTCGAGCGTGAGGCCGAGCTTGCCGGCGTTCATGTTCTGGAAGAGCCCGGAGTTCTCCGGCCCCGCCTCGCCGTTGTGAAACGGAGCGAGCCCGCGCGCGGTGTCGATGCTACTTGTGGACTCGACGCGCACGATCGCCGCGCCGTAGTCGGCCAGCACGCGTGTCGCCGCCGGCCCCGCCATCACCCACATGAAGTCGAGGACCTTCACGTCTGCGAGCGGGAGCTTATCCGTACTTGGCTCGCTCCCCCGGCCCACAGGCTGGTGGGTTGCTGACTTGCGTTCGCCATCGTCGCGGAGCACTTCTGCGTTGTGCTCGCCGATCGCAGGCGCGCCCCGCCGATAACCGATCGGCGTGTCGCTGAACTTCGCAAACGGGCCTGGGTGCCGAACCGAGCGGTCGTGCTGCTGGACGTCGCGCCAGTAGTCGCGCGCTGCGAACTGCTCGCTCGCTGCCAGCTCGTCGATCGTCGCCATCGGGGCGATCAGCAGACGCCGCTCGAACGCCGCCTCCAGCAGCTCCGTCTTGGTCTTGGTGCGGGTGAAATCCGCGATCACCGCCAAGACGCGCATGTACTCCTCGGGCGGCTCCTGACCGGAGGTCAGGAGCCCCGTATAGCCGATCCAGTCCTTGTCGCGCGTCGCCTCGTCGCAGAAGCCTTCCTCGTGGACCCACTCCATCAGGCGCCGTGAGAACGGGCCGATGGCGCCGAAGAGGAACAGGAGCGAGATGTGGCCGTCCTTCGCCGGCCACACCAACGGGAGAACAAGCCCCCCAAAGTTCACGCCTCCGGTGACGCGCTTCGACTCCTGCTCGCCGATGGCAGCGCTGAGGATCAACGACTGCGTGGCCTGCGCGACCGCCTGCTGCGCTGAGACGTCGACGTGCTGCCCGCGCCCGGAACGCTGGCGCTCCCGGTGCGCGATCAGCGCGGCGGCGGCCGCCTCGGCGCCGGCGTGCAGGTAGGCCTGGGCACTCCGATGCGCAGCGGCGCGCGGTCCTCGTCGCCGATCACAGCGAGTTGGCCGGAAGCAGCGCCGACCACGAGGTCGCTCTCCGCGTAGCCCGCTTTCGGTCCGTCCTGCCCGAAGGCGCTGATCGAGACGTAGACCAGCGCCGGGTTCACTTTCGCCAGGTCTTGGTAGCTGAGGCCGAGCTCCGCCATCCTGCCCGGTGGCTCAGACTCGATCAGGAAATGCGCGCCCTCGGCCAGCCGCAGCAGCAGGTCGCGGCCTGGGGCGGTCGACAGGTCGAGGGTAACTGAGCGCTTGTTGCGGCCATAAGCCGACCAGTAGAGCGAACGCTCGGGGCCGGGCGTGTCGTCCGCGAAGGGGCCGAGACGCCGGGCGGAGTTGCCACCGGGCGGCTCGACGGCGATCACGTCGGCACCGAGGTCTGCGAGGATCTGGCCGCAGAGCAGGCCGCGCTCGTTGGTGAGGTCCAAGACTCGGTAGGGACTGAGCATATGACCGCCTCCCTCCGGTGGGATTCTTGCGGGGATATCGCGGGCGCTACCTTCGACGGGGGCCAAGATACAACTACGGCGAGGGGTTGTCAACAACCGCCCCTAGTACTCGCTCACCCCTGTAAACGCCCACCCACGGACCTTGAGAGCGGGCACCCGGCTCACGCCGGCGATGGCCTGGCAGAGCATCGATGTCTTGCCGATGGCCTCGACGCGGTTCATCGCCTCCAGGTAGCTCTGGGTGAAGCGCAGGTTCTTGATGGGCGAGGTGATCTTCCCGTCCTCGATGAGGAAGGTGCCGTCGCGGGTCATGCCGGTGACGACGACGTTGAGCGGGTGGACCGGCCGGGTGTACCAGAAGCGGCTCACCCAGACGCCCCGCTTGGTGGAGGCGACCATCTCGTCCAGGGTGGCGTCGCCGGTGGCGAGGAACATGTTGGAGGGCACCGGCCCGAAGGTGTTGCCGGCGGGGAGGGCGTGACCCGTCGACTCGCGTCCCTCTTTGCCGGCGGTGTAGCTGTCCCAGACCACGTCGCGGGCGATGCCCCGCTCGATGAAGGTCACCCGCTGCCTGGGCACGCCCTCGAAGTCGAAGGGGTTGGGGGCGGTGTCGGCGGCCAGGCCGTCGTCCCAGATGGTGACGTTCTCGCCCATCACCTGCTCGCCGATGCGGCCGGCCATGAAGCTGCGCTTCTCCTGGTATGCCTGCGCCCCGAAGGAGAGGTAGGCGAAGAAGTCCAGGATGTCGGCCACGGCGTACTCCTGGAAGACCACGTCGTACTCGCCGGGCGGGATCTCGGTCTGGTTCACGTTGCGCAGCGCCTTGTCGACCGCCTCGCGCGCCACCTCCTCGCCGTCGATGTCGGCCACGTCCAGGCTCACCCGCTCGGCGTGGCCGGAGCCGTTCTCGCCCATGACCACGGTGTTGATGTCGGTCATGGTGTCGCGGTGATAGGCGAAGATGCCCAGCGAGTTGGCGACGGCCACCTCCGCCACTGCGGTGCGGAAGGCGCCCGCCGCGATGAGGCCGGCGCGGGAGGCGGCATCGCAGATCTGGGCGACGACGGCGGCCCGCTCCTCCGGCCCGGTGCGGGCGGTGCGCTCCACGAAGGCGTCGATCCGCCGCACGGGCTTGGGCGCGGGCAGCGACCGGAAGTCCGGGTTCTCCTTCTGGTGGCGGGCCAGCGTCAGCGCGCGCTCCACCACGGAGCGCAGCCCCTCGTCCGAGAGGTCGTTGCTGGAGGCGACGCCGATCTTCTTGCCCAGCACGGCGCGCACCCGGATGTCCACGTCCTGCTGCTCCACGTTCTGGTGGATGTAGTTGTTGGCGAAACGGGTGAGGGCGCTGTGGGGCGCGAAGATGGCCACCTCGGTCTGGTCGGCCTGGCTCATGGCCAGGGTGCGGTCGGCCAGGTTCTTGAGTTCTGTCTCGCCCAGCACTATTACACCTCCAGCTTCAGCACGCGCTTCGCGTTCTCGATGAGGATCTTCTGCCGCACGGCCTCGTCGAAGCCGAGGGCGTCGAAGTCGTTGAGCCAGCGTTCGGGGCTGATCACCGGGTAGTCGGAGCCGAACATGGTCTTGTCCTGAGCCAGGGTCCTGGCGTACTGCACGGTGTTCGGCGAGAAGTACTTCGGCGACCAGCCGGAGAGGTCCATGAAGACGTTGGGCTTGTGCACCACCATGGCGAGCTGCTCGTCCTGCCAGGGGAAACTCGGATGGGCCAGGATGACGGTCAGGTCCGGGAAGTCGGCGGCCACGTCGTCGATGTAGGGGATGGGGCGGGCGTACTTGAGCTTGATGCCCCCGCCGCCGGGCCGGCCGACGCCCACGCCCGTCGTCCCGGTGTGGAAGAGCACGATCAGCCCCAGCCCCTGGGCGACTTCCCACAGGGGGTAGAAGCGCCGGTCGTTGGGAAAGAAGGCCTGCTGCTGGGGGTGGAACTTGAGGCCCCGCAGCTTCAGCTCCGTGGCGCAGCGCTCCGCCTCCCGGATGGCCGCTCGCCCCTTCCAGGGGTCGACCGAGCCGAAGCCGATGAACTGTTTCGGGTAACGCTCCACCAGCTCCGCGATGTAGTCGTTGGGGATGGGTCTGACGCCGGAGGCGGTCTCGAAGTCGATGTGGAAGAGCACGCCGAAGATGTCCAGCCCGGCGTAGTACTCGGCCATCTCCTCCGCCGAGGCGTGGCTGATGGCGGAGCGGAAGTAGGCCCGCACCGCGGGGTCGCTGGTGAGGCTGCCGCCGCGGGGCCCGGGCGGGTGGACGTGGATGTCGATGGCGCGTACCATGCCGATCTCCTATCTCTCTTGCCGACGCTGGGCCTCGATCTCGCGCAGCCGCCGGTCGCTGATGCCGAAGTGGTGGGCGACCTCATGGATGACGGTGGCCCGCACTCGCTCCGCCAGGTCCTCCTCGTCTCGTGCCAGCCGCTCCAGCGGCCGCTGGAAGATGATGATCCGGTCGGGCGGCACCAGTTGGTAGCTGGAGGTGCGCCGGGTGAGGGGGACGCCCTGGTACAGGCCGAGGAGGGTGGCGCCGGGCGGTACGCCTGTCGAGCCTAGCTGGCTGGCGCTGGGCGCGTCCTGCACCTCCACGTCGATGTTGCTCATGCGCTGGGCGATCTCCTCCGGTAGCTGCTCCAGCGCTCGCCGCACGAGCTGTTCGAACCGTTCCCGCTCCACGACAGGCTCCATCACCTCATGATCCCTACCTGGACGTTGCGGAAGCGAGCGGGAGCGGCGCCGTGGCCGGTGTGGGCCACCTGCTCCGGCTGGCCCTTGCCGCAGTTGGGCGTGCCCCAGACGATCCAGTGGTCGCGGTTACAGACAGCGTCGCAGGAGCCCCAGAACTGGGGCGTGATGCCCGTGTAGGTGGCGTTCTTGACTAGATCGCCCAGCTTGCCCTTCTTGATCTCGCGGGCGATCTCCGTGCCGAACTGGAAGTTGAGCCGCCGGTCGTCGATGCTCCAGCTCCGGTTGGTCTCCATGTAAATTCCCTCGTCCGTGTCGGCGATGAGGTCCTCCAGCCTCCGGTCGCCCGGGTCGAGGCTGACGTTGGTCATGCGGATGAGGGGGATGCGGTTCCAGCCGGAGGCGCGCATGGCGCCGTTGCTGGTCTGGCCCAGTTGGGCCGCCGTCTCCCTGGACGTCAGGTAGCCCACGAAGACGCCCTCCCGCACCACCGGCGTCGAGTGGGCGGGGATCCCTTCGTCGTCGTAGCCGAAGGTGCCCAGCCCCCCCGGGATGGTGGCGTCGGCGGTGATGTTGACGACGGGCGAGCCGTAGCGGAAGCCGCCCAGCTTGTCGACGGTGAGGAAGCTGGTGCCGGCGAAGGCCGCCTCCGTCCCCAGCACCCGGTCCAGCTCGATGGCGTGGCCGCACGACTCGTGGATCTGGAGGGCGACCTGGCTGCCGTCCAGGATGATGGTGGTCACGCCCGATGGGCAGGGCTTGGCGCGCAGGAGCGCCGCCGCCTCCTCGGCCACGCGGGCCGCGTTGCCCGGCAAGTCCCAGCGCTCCACGAACTCCCAGCCCTCCGTCCCCTGGTGGCGGCCCACGCTGTTGGGGTAGGAGCGGCGCTGAACCTCGCCCTCGTCCACGGCGGTGGCCTCGATGCCGCAGCCGGTCTCAACCAGCGTCTGCTGGATCTCGCTGCCCTCGGTGCTGACGAAGAGCTTCTCGTCCCGCTGGCAGTAGATGTTCGCCTCCGCCATGACAATGTGGGGCGTCCGGGCCATGGCCTCCGTCGTCTTCAGGAGGAGGGCGATCTTCTCGTCCAGGGGCACGGCGAAGGGGTCCTTTAGGACCGGCGTGGTGTAGGTATCGACGATGGCCGCCGGCGGGCCGAGGTCGGCCGGCTTCCCCCGCACCGTGGCCGAGGCGCGGGCGATGCGCACCGCCTCCGCTGCTACCCGGTCCGCCTCCTCCATGGTCATCCGGTGGCTGCTGGCGAAGCCCCAGTAGCCGTCTACCAGCACCCGCACGCCGAAGCCCATCGATTCGTCGTAGGTGAGTCCCTCCACGTTCTGGAGCCGGACGGTGACGGACTCCGCCTGCTGGCGGAGGACACGAACGTCGGCGTAATTGGCGCCTCGACTGCGGGCGGTGTCCAGGGCGCGTAAGGCAAAGTCACGCATGGGCCTCTCCTACCTGCTC
Organism: Chloroflexi bacterium RBG_16_68_14; assembly: GCA_001796995.1. Lineage (GTDB taxonomy): Bacteria > Chloroflexota > Dehalococcoidia > DSTF01 > RBG-16-68-14 > RBG-16-68-14. Next base: position 16,829 of record MGOB01000071.1, read on the forward strand.
AAGCCGAAACCGGGGAGTTCCTGC
>MGOB01000071.1:16874-18864 GCA_001796995.1 Chloroflexi bacterium RBG_16_68_14
CCGCATGGACGTTGGTGTCAACTCCTGCCCGTGGTCGCGCCACGGGCAGGGTGGCCCACCCTCGGAGACTGCTGAATAATACCGCGGGTCGGGCTTCAGCCCGACGGCGACAGGCTAAAGCCTGTCCCACGGAGAATTGGAGAGACCTGGTCGGCGTCTCCCAGAACGCGCCTAGTAGATCCCTATTCAGCAGTCTCCACCCTCAGCCAGTGACTGTCGTGGGATTCAGACGCTGAGGACGGTGGGCCGCTGCTGTCCGCGGAGAGTGCTACCGCTGGGAATGAGGTCGCCTTCGATGCCGGAGGCCACCACGCCCGGCCCGATGACGCAGTTCCTCCCCACCCGCACGCCGGGCAGGAGCTCCGCCCGCTTGCCGACGATGGAGATGCCGCAGTTCACGATGTCGGGCCGCTCTTGGTTCGGGGTCAAGTCATCCCCGTAGCCAACGTGGCAGCGCTCGCGCACCCGGACCTCCTTGTCGATGATGGAGCGGTCGATGATGGCGCCGGCCTCGATGCGTGTGTCGTCGAAGATGATGGAGTCGCGCACCACGGCGCCCTCCTCCACGTAGACGCCGGGGGAGAGCACCGAGTGCTCCACGTAGCCGTTGATGATGCAGCCCAGCGAGAGGAGCGACCGGCTGATCTGGGCATGCCGCCCGATCTTGGCGGAGGGGTAGTCGTAGACGCGGGTGCGGATGTGGGTCTCCGGGTCGTAGAGGTTGAGCTCCGGCAGGTCGTCTAGCAGGTCCATGTTGGCCTGGTAGTAGGCCTCGATGGTGCCCACGTCGCGCCAGTAGCCCTGAAAGCGATAGCCGTAGATCTTCGTTGACGCGTGCTTGACTAGATGAGGGATCACGTCGCCGCCGAGGTCGTGCTGGCTGTCCTGGCGCTCCGCGTCCTGTACCAGGGACTCGATGAGCACGTCCTTGTTGAACAGGTAGGTGCCCATGGAGATGAGGTTGGAGCGGGGGTGCGCCGGTTTCTCGTCGAAGGCGGTGACCCGGCCATCGCCGTCCAGGAACAGGGTGCCGAAGCGACTGGCCTCCTCCCAGGGGACGGTGTAGACCGGGATGGTGACGTCGGCGCCCTTCTCCTGGTGGAAGTCGAGCAGCGCGTCGTAGTCCATCTTGTAGACGTGGTCGCCCGCCAGGAGCAGGACGTGCTCCGCCCGCGACTCCTCCACGTAGTAGAGGTTCTGATAGATGGCATCGGCAGTGCCGCGGTACCAGTCAGACACCGCGCGGCCCAGGTAGGGCTGGAGGAGGGAGACGCCGCCCCCCGCCCGGTCCAGGTCCCAGGGTCGGCCGATGCCGATGTGGTCGTTCAGGGAGCGGGGCCGGTACTGGGTGAGGATGCCCACCCGGGTGATGCCGGAGTTGACGCAGTTGCTGAGGGCGAAGTCGATGATGCGGTAGCGGCCGCCGAAGATGACGGCCGGCTTCGCCCGCTCCTCCGACAGCACGCTGAGCCGGTCGCCCTGGCCTCCCGCCAGGATCATGGCGATGATGCGCTTCATGACACTTTCTGTTCCCTCGGGCCGGCCACCGCCACCGGGGACGCCTCGATGCCCGAAAGCGCTCGGAAGATCGTGAGGTAGTCCCGCAGGTAGCGGGTGATGAGGAAGTGCTCCCGCACGAACTCGTGGCCGGTGGCGCCCATCCGGTCCGCCTGCTCCGGGTCGTGCAGCAGGGCGGAGACGCGCTCGGCGCATTCCTCCGTCGTGCTCACCAGGTAGCCCATCTTGCCATCGACGAGCTGGAGGGGGATACCGCCCACCTTACCAGCGACGACCGGCCTCCCCTTCCACAGCGCCTCCGAGACGACCAGCCCGAACCCTTCCCGCACCGATTTCTGGATCACCACTTGGGCGCGCTGGAAGGCGTTCACCTCCACGTTGCCGACGCCGTTGAGGTTGGAGAGGATGTGGATGTCGTAGTCCTCGCCGGCGCGGCGGACGGTGCGCTCATACCAGGCCCATCCCTCCGGGT
>MGOB01000071.1:18953-20359 GCA_001796995.1 Chloroflexi bacterium RBG_16_68_14
TCCTTCCAGGGGTCGAAGCGGGAGACCTGGGTGACCCAGGGGCGCTGATGGTCGATACCGTAGCGCTCCAGGATGGCGTGGCAGGTCTCCTCCGGCAGCTCCACGTTCTTCGGGCTCAGGGGGTCGATGGCGGGCGGCACAACGAAGAGCTGGGGCCCCTCGAGGTCTTCCTTGATGTAGTTGGGCGCGGTGAAGATGGCCGCGTTGTACTCGCGCAGGTAGAGTTTGAGCAGGTCCCAGGTCTGCGCCTGCGCCTCGGTCAGGTCGATGTGGCAGCGCCAGATCCACCTGCCGGCGGCGCTGGGCGCGTGGGCCTCCCGCAGGCAGGCGAGCATGGCCGCCGGCTGGGGGTCGTGGACGATGACGAAGTCGTACTGGTCCTCCAGGAGACCGGCGTTGAGGCGGTTGTGGCGGAGCCAGGTTTCCGGCGTCTGAGGCGTCCAGTCCACGTACATGCCCTGGAGGCTGTTGTGCATCGCCTTGGTGACCTGGTAGAAGTCGTCTGCCCCGCGGATGACCTGCCAGTCGGCGGCCAGCCCGGCGTCGTTCATCAGGGGCACCAGCGCCGTCAGGATCTCGGCGACGCCGCCGCCGAAGGAGGTGGAGTTGATGTGGAGGACGCGCGCTCCGGCCAGGGGGCGGGCGAGGTTGCGGATCTCGTCGATGCGCTCGTCTCCGACGACGGGGCGGTAGTCATCCAGCGCCTTGGGGGTGAGGGGGACGGAGCCGAGCATAGGGCGGGCGCTAGCGTCCTCCCTGGGTGAGGTCGTGCAGTAGGCGCAGTTCGTCCGCCAGGAAGCGGGTGAGGAGGAAGTGCTCCGCCACGTGCTGGTGACCGGCCTTGCCCAGGCGCCGGGCGAGCTCCGGGTCGTGGAGCAGGCGGGCGACGCGCTCGGCGAACTCCTCGGTGCTATCGGCCAGGAAGCCCGTCTCGCCGTCCACCACCTGCTGGGCCAGCCCGCCGGCGCGGGTGCTCACCACTGGCCGCTCCTTCCACTGAGCGTCCGAGATCCAGATGCCGAAGCCCTTGCGCAGGCCCTTCTGGATCACCACGTTGGCGGCGCGCTGGAAGGCGTTCACCTCCACGTTCCCCACCTCGCTCACGCCCCGCAGGATCTGGACGTCGGAATACTCCATCGATTTGCGCACCGTCTCGTTGAAGTAGGCGATGCTGGCGGGGTCCTCCGGCGGGTTGGAGGCGATGAGGAGGAGCTGGAGGCCGGGCACCTCCCGCCGGACGCGGTCGTGCACGTCGATGGCGCCCAGGAGATCGCTGCCGGGGTCGCAGGGCGCGAGCTGGCAGAGGAGAGGCCGCTCCGAGTCGACGCAGTAGCGCTGGAGGATGGGGTGCATCGCCTTCTCGGAGAGCTCCATGTTGCGCGGGCCCAGCGGGTCGATGGCGGGCC
>MGOB01000071.1:20466-22426 GCA_001796995.1 Chloroflexi bacterium RBG_16_68_14
CGAGGAGAGGTCCAGGTGGGAGTGGAACACCCAGCGACTGCGGGAACGGGCGGCCTCCGTCACGAAGGAGCGGATGGCGGCCGGCTGCGGATCGTGCACGACGATGACATCGAAGGGCTCGGTGAGGAGCTCGGCGTTCATGGCGCTGTAGCGCAGCCAGACCCGGTCCATCTCCGCCGACCACTCGGTTTCGGCGCCGGCCAGGGCGCGGTAGAGGGCCTTGTTGGCGGCGGCGGACTCCTCAGCGGAGCGCACCACCTGCCAGCTGCACTGGAGGCCGATGTCTGAGAGGAGGGGGACAGCGGCGTTGAGCAGCTCGGCGACGCCGGTGCCGAAGGCGGTGACGCTCAGGTGGAGCACTCGCAGCCCCCAGAGCGGCGCGGCCAGGCGCCGGATCCCATCGATCGCCTCCTCGCCGACGACGGAGCGGTAGTCCTCCAGCGCCTTCGGTGTCAGGGCCAGCGTGCCGTACATGGTTCCCTCCTGGCGTGCCCTAGGGTAGGGAGAAGGCGCCTCGGCCCGTCGGGCCGTTGGGCTTGCTGCCTTCCCGTGGTGGCTGAGGCTGTCGTTGGGTATGGCGTTCGCCGAGATCATAGCGAAGGCGGCTTGAGCGTGTCAAACTGGGGCCGCAGCGCGGGAACCAAACGGCCTCAGGGTTCGTCTTAGTGGCTGGAGGTAGGACCGATGCGATTCGCGGTGCTTGCCGCTCTGCTGGTCGCTCTCGCTGCCGTCGCCTGCGACGGGAGCGCCGACAAGTACGAGGTCGTCGTGCGCTTCAACACCTCCGCCACCCAGGAGGACATCGAGGAGGTAGGCGACCTGTTGCGGAGCTACGACGAGGACGTGGAGTATCTCATCCAGGAGTCGTTCCCGCCCACCGGGCGGGCCTTCCTGGAGACGGACGTGCCGGATTTCTGCCGGACCGTCGAGGCGGAGCTGGAGGGCAGGAGCTATCTCGATGGCGTCTCGTGCCAGGAGAGGCAGGACGGACCGCAGCCGGAGGACCCGGACGAGCCGGTCACGTACCCGTAGCCTCTACGGCGCGACGCTGTCGAGCGCGACCACCTCGTCGTCCGTGAGCCGCCAGCCGAGCGCGCCGGCGTTCTGCTCGGCTTGCTGCGCGGTCTTCGCGCCTGGGATGGCTACGGCTCCTTTGCAGATCAGCCAGTTGAGCGCCACCTGCCCCGGCGTTTTATCGCGCGCCTCGCCGATCTCGCGCAGGCTTGCGACGACGGGCTCGATCTTCGTCAGCCGCTTGCGCATGCGGCGCCCGCGCATGCCCGAAGGCGGGCTCGCCTTCGAGTACTTGCCCGTCAGCAGCCCCTGGGCGAGCGGGCTATAGGCGATGAGCGTGACGCCGAGCTCGCGGCAGGCGTCGAGCAGGCCGCTGCGCTCCGGCGCGCGCTCGAGCAGGCTGTACTCCACCTGGTTGGACGCGAGCGGCACGCCGCGCTTCGTCAGCGCAGCGTGGGCGCGCCGCATCTGCTCGACGCTGTAGTTCGACACGCCCACCGCACGCACGAGCCCTGCTTGGACCGCCTCGGCAAAGGCGTCCATCCAGGTCTCGACCGGCATGGGCGGGAAGGGCCAGTGGATCTGATAGAGGTCGACGCGCTCGAGGCCGAGTCGCCGCAGCGTACCTCGCAGGGCGCCGAGCAGGCTGCCGCGGCGCAGGCGCCAGGGGAAGGGCATGAACTTGCTCGCGATGACCACGGGACGGTCGGCTGAGGAGAGAAACTGGCCGAGGATCTGCTCCGACCGGCCGAAGCCGTAGACCTCCGCCGTGTCGAACCAGTTCACGCCAGCCCCGAGGGCCGCCTCGAACGCGCCGCGTAAGTCGTAGTCGTTGTAGCTGCGGCCGTAGCCCCAGTAGAGGCGGTCGCCCCAGGCCCAGGCGCCGACGCCGATCCGGCTGATGCGCACGTCGGTCGGGCCGAGCGCGGTCTCTTCGGACTGGGTC
>MGOB01000071.1:22448-22759 GCA_001796995.1 Chloroflexi bacterium RBG_16_68_14
CGCGTCAGCCAGCCGAATTGCTGGGGCCGGCGCCGGGCCCGCGGGTCGATCATGATGTTGACGACGCAGGGCTTGCCGCTGGCGAAGGCCTGCTCCAGCGCCGGCCGCACCTCCTCCGGCCGCTCGCAGAAGAAGCCCAGCCCGCCGAAGCCCTCGATCACTTTCTCGTAGTGGGCGCTTGGGAGATAGGCCGAGGGCAGGATGAAGTCGGGGTTCAGCTCGCTCGGCCCGCCGCCGATGCCGTTGTTGTTGACGATGACGAAGGTGATGGGCAGGTTGTAGCGGCAGGCCACCTCCACCTCCATCCCGCT
>MGOB01000071.1:22769-23101 GCA_001796995.1 Chloroflexi bacterium RBG_16_68_14
AGGCTGAATCGCCCTCCACCGCCACCACCCGCTTGTCGGGATAGACCGCCTGGGCGGCGATGGCGTAGGCGAGCCCCACGCCCATCGTCCCGAAGGAGCCGGCGTCCAGCCGGTGGCGGGGCAGGGAGTTGGGCAGCACCTGGCGGCCGATGTCCATCGTGCTCGCGCCCTCGTTGACCAGGATGCAGTCGCGCGGAAGCACGTCGCGGATCTCGCGCAGGACGCGGTAGTAGCCCATGGGCACCGAGTCGTCGTTGAGCATCGGCGCGGTGGCGGCCACGTTCTCCTCGATCTTCTTGGCCAGGCCGGTGCGCCAGGTGTTCTCCGGGCCG
>MGOB01000071.1:23123-23894 GCA_001796995.1 Chloroflexi bacterium RBG_16_68_14
GCGCGGCGTTGAGCTGTGCGACGACGGCCTTGGCGTCGCCCACCAGCGCCACCTCCGGCGCCACATTGGTGCCGATCTCCTCCGCCGCGATGTCGAGCTGGATGACGCGCACGTTCTCGGCGAAGCGGGGCGGCAGGCCGAAGTGCATGATCCAGTTCAGCCGGGCGGCGAGGAGGAAGACCAGGTCGGCGTTCTGGAGGGCGTAGGAGCGGGCGGCGGCGACGGAGAGGGGGTGGTCGTCGGGCAGGAGCCCCTTGGCCATGGGGGCGGCAAGGTAGGGGAGCTGCGTCTTCTCGATGAACGCCCGCACCTCATCCTCGGCGCGGGCATAGGCCGCGCCCTTGCCGATGATGACCAGCGGCCGCTCAGCCTGGCGCAGCACCTCCAGCGCGGCCTGGACGGCGGCCGGGTCGGCCAGGGGGCGCGGCGCGTCGGGGACACGCTGCGGCTGCGCGGGAGCGGCCTCTTCCTCCAGCTTGGCGTCGATGACGTCGCCGGGCAGGTCGAGATACACCGGCCCGGGGCGGCCGTACAGGGAGGTGCGGACGGCCTGCTCGATGAAGTAGGGGATGCGCTCCACGCGATCGATCTTGCCGGCGTACTTGACGAAGGGGCGGGCGGCCTCCACCTGGGGCGCCTCCTGGAAGGCGCCCATGCCCGCCTGGCCCATGTCGGACGAGCCGCCCAGCAGCAGCATCGGCCAGCAGTTGGACCAGGCGTTCGCCAGGCCGGAGATGGCGTTGGTCATGCCCGGACCGGAGACGACCAGGC
>MGOB01000071.1:23904-24780 GCA_001796995.1 Chloroflexi bacterium RBG_16_68_14
CCGGCCGGTCAGGTAGGAGACGGCCTGGGCGGCGTAGGCGGCCGACTGCTCGTGGCGCATGCCGAAGTACTTGATCCCCTCCTGCATCGCGGCGAAGGCGACGGGCACCACCGGCACCCCGACTATGCCGAACATGTACTGGATGCCGTGCCGCTTTAGGCTGCGCGCGATGAGCTGCGCGCCGGTGATCTCTGCCATGGTTATGCTCCTTCTCCAGGGGTGGCGGGGTCAGGATATCACAGAAGGAAGGAGAGAGAGAGCGCCTGCTCGAATTTCAGGTCCGCCATGTCCGGCCGGGCGTTCTCCAGGGAGGCGAGGAAGCGGTCGGCCAGGTCTAGGTCGGCCGGCGTGGCCCGCGGGTCGGCGGCCCATGCCTGGCGCAGGCGGACCACGGCCTCTCGCATGGAGAGGGGCAGGAGCGCCGCCAGATCGATGCCGGACCCGGGGAGGAGCGCCGCCAGGCGCTGGCCCGCCTCCGCGGCCAGCGCCAGGAACTCGCTCTGGGGGCGGGCCAGGGCGACGAGCCGCGCCAGCTCGCCTATCGGGTCGTCTTGCTCCCAGACGCGAAAGGCGAGTCCGCCCATGAGATTCATGACCCCGCTTTCGCGGCGGTCGGTCGTCTCCGACGCCACCTGGAGGACGGCGTTGCGTGTCCCGCGCCGGTCGCCGCCGGCGTCGCGGCCAGCCGAAAGGGCGGCCAGCAGGCGCTCCGGCAGTTCCGTGTCCGGCCGCTCCTCAAAGGTCCGGCCCATGGCCTGGACCACCTGCTCGCCGGCGAGGGTGTTGCCCGCCGCCGCCCAGCCGTCGCCGGTGGCGTGTCCCTTCCAGGCGAGGGCTCCCTCGCCCGTGAAGGCGGCCGCGCGCCCCCGGCTGTCG
>MGOB01000071.1:24858-26659 GCA_001796995.1 Chloroflexi bacterium RBG_16_68_14
CGCAGACGCTCGATCACATTCACGGCGAAGCCGGAGCGGGTGTTGGCCTGGCAGGTGACGGCGCCGGCGTCTCGCAGCGCCAGCGACCAGGTTGGCTTGAGCTCAGCGTCGTGTACGGGGCCGAAGATGAAGTCGAACGTGGCCAGGGCGAGGCCAATGTCGCCCGTGCGCGCGCAGCGACCGGTGATGGAGTAGGTCATGTCGAACTATACACCCTGGCCATCCCGCCTCGCTTCTTTCTCTCGGCTAGTGCAGCACCTGCTCGACGATCAGGTCGGCGATCTCGTCGTCGGAGAGGCCGAGGATCTCCTTGCAGACCTGTTGGTTGTGCTCGCCCAGGCAGGGGGCCGGCGTCCGGTATTGCGCGGGCGTCTTCGAGAGGCGGAAGCCGGGGCCGTCGTAGGCGGTGCGGCCTGCCTCCGGGTGGTCGAGGTAGACATAATAACTGCGCTCCCGCAGGTGGGGGTCGCTCTCCAGGCAGTCGCGCGCGTTCTGGACCACCGCCGCCGGCACGCCCGACGCCTGGAGCGTCTCCATCACCTCCTCCGGCGAGCGCTGGGCCGTCCACTGCTCGATGCGCTGTTCCAGCTCGTCCTCGTGCTGCTTGCGGCCGGGCAGGGTGGCGAAGCGGCCGTCGCGGGCCCACGCGGGGTCGCCCATCGCCGTGCGCAGCGCCGACCACTGGCCTTCGTTGAAGCAGGCGATGACGCACCAGCGCTGCTCGTCCTGCTCACCGAATGGGGTCGGCACCTTGATGCCCTGGCAGCGGAAGGCGCCGTGGGGCGCGGCGTGGGGCAGGCGGTTGCCCGCCCGTGTCTGCGAGCGGCCGTTCACCGTGCAGTCCATGACGGCGGGGGCGAGGGCGGCGACGGCCGACTCGATCTGGGCCAGCTCGATGCGCTGGCCCCGGCCCGTGCGCCGTCGATAGCGCAGCGCGGCCAGGATGGCGGTGAGGGTGTGGATCGGGTTGATGACGTAGTCCGGGTAGTTGGTGCCCAGGCCGGTGGGCGGCCGGTTGGGGAAGCCGGTCAGGTGGTTAAAGCCGGTAATGGGCCCCAGCACCGCCCCGAAGCCCAGGAAGTCGCGGTGGGGGCCGTCGAAGCCCTGCATGGGCTGGTAAGCGGCGATGATGTCGGGCCGGACCTTGACCAGCTCGTCGTAGGTGAGGCGCCAGCGCTCGATGATGCGCGGGGTCATGTTGGTGAGGAAGACGTCGGCCCAGCGCACCAGGCGCAGCGCCAGATCGCGCCCCTTCTCGGTGTTCAGGTCGATGGTGACGTTGAGCTTGTTGGCGTTGTAGTTGTTGAAGTAGCCGCTCACGTTGTAGCCGGTCTTCCCTTGGGGGAAGGGCCCGACGCCGCGCAGCCCGTCCATGTGGGACTCCGACTCGACGCGAACTACGGTGGCGCCGTAGGTGCCCATCACCTCGGCGCAGATGGGCCCGGCGGCGAACCAGGAGAAGTCGGCGACGTTGATGCCGGTGAGTGGGAGTCGTCCGTTGGTGGTCACTGCTGCGCTCATCCGTATTCCACGAGGTCAAGGTGGCCGTCGGGAAACTCCTCGCGGACGAGCCCGACGCCGGGGCAGTAGAACTTGTTCTCAGTAGCGTTGTCGAGGGGGTTCACATCCTCAGTCTTGATGCAACCAGTGAACGAGCCCGCGGCCGTGGTGACGCTCTGATCGAGCGCAATCACCGTCGATCTGTCTTCCGCTATACCGGGCGCGCGCTCCTGCTCGAACATCTCGTCCGCCGCTGGCTGGGCAGGCATGAACACGCCTGGCTGATTCTCGCCTTCGCCCG
>MGOB01000071.1:26674-30442 GCA_001796995.1 Chloroflexi bacterium RBG_16_68_14
CCCCGTGCCCGACGACTTGACCGTTCTCGTAATCGTCTACCACTTCTCCAAAGTAGTACACAGTGCCATCCCGATGCTGGGCGAAGTAGTCGCGGGTCGCCTCGACGAGCTCGCCGTTTTGATAGTCCTTCACTTCGACGACAGTAACCTCGACGCCGGCTACGACTTCGGTCTCGGACAGCACTCTTGATTCGACTCGGAGGCTGATGGTCTCGCCGGTCTCTGGGTCACGCTCCTCGCCCTCAAACACTGTCGTCGTTACGGAGGCCAGCGGCCAGAAAGGATTATCCACCGTCGCCTGGAAGTCGGCCGGGTCTATCGCGGAAGTCGCTCCGTCCTCACCCCCGTCTCCACAGCCACTCAAGGCAAGGGTGGCGCCTAAGAGGGAGATGGACAGCATGATGACGATACGGATCAAGGCGGGGTTCCTCCTTTCTCTCCCGAAAGCTCAACCTCGCGCAGAACCTCCGCGGTGTGCTCGCCCACGCGCGGCGGCCGGCGCCCGATGCGCCACGGCGTTTCCGAGAGCCGGTAGGGCGGGCCGGGGTAGCGGAGCACAGCGCCCAGCTCCGGGTGCTCGATCTCCTGGAACCAGTTTCGCGCGTTGAGTTGCGGGTTCTTGGCCAGGTCCTCCGGCGTGCTGACGATGCCAATGAGCAGCCGGCGGCCCTGGCCCTGCTCGTACAGCTCCCACCTGGTCTTGCCCTCGAAGAAGCGCCGGAGCACCTCGTCGATGTGGGTGAGGGTGGGCCCGTGCTTCTCCCGCTCCTCCGCGCTCAGCACCAGGCCGGTCAGGAAGCGCAGGTTGAGCTGCTCGATGACGGGGCGGTAGGGCTCCTGGGTAAGGTCTTTCGCCTTGCCTTCCTCGTCCATCCACGCCAGCAGTTCCGACCAGGGGGCGCCGCCGGGCGTTCCCAGGTAGGCCCAGATCCAGCCGTCGCTCGCCTCGTACGGGCCCATGCCGGGCACGGTGAAGGGCAGGCCGATCCGCCCGCCGGAGCGGCCCAGCACGGTCCTGTTCATGTCGTACGTCTGCATCGCCCGCTCCTGGGCGATGAGGAGCGCCTCCTGCATCGAGACGTCCACGTGCTGTCCTTCGCCGGTCAAGTCGCGGTGGTAGAGGGCCATGAGGGTGCCGGCGGCGGCCTGGATGGAGGCGGAGAGGTAGCCCTGGTAGCCGTAGGGCAGGTTGGGCTGATCCTGGGGGTCGCCGGCGAGCCACATGATGCCGGCCATGGCGACGCCGACGATGTCGGGCGCCAGGTAGTCGGCGTGGGGGCCCCAGCCGCCGAAGCCGGAGATTGAGGTGACGATGATGTCAGGCCGGAGGGCGCACAGCTCCTGGTAGCCGAGCCCGAGGCCGTCGAGGTGGCCCGGCGGGAACGCCTCGACGACGATGTCGGCCGTCGGCACGAGCCTGCGGAACACCTGGCGGCCGCCCTCGCCCTCCAGGTTAAGGGTGATGCTGCGCTTGCTGGTGTTGAGGTTGAGGAAGTAGAGGCTCTGCTCCGGGTCCGGCTCGTCGTGGTAGAAGGGGCCGACGTTGCGCGCCGGGTCGCCGCCGGGCGGCTCGATCTTGATCACGTCGGCGCCCAGGTCGGCCAGCAGCTTGGTGCAATAAGCGCCCAGCTCGCCGGTGAGGTCGAGGACGCGGACGTCGCCCAGAGCGGTGGGGGTCTGGTCAGCCATGGCGCTATGGCTGATTCTACTGGAAGGACGGGCAATGTCAACCCGGCCGGGTGCGAGGCCGCTGAATAATGCCGTGGGTCGGGCTTCAGCCCGACGGCGACAGGCTAAAGCCTGTCCCACGAGGAATTGAGGAGACTTGGTCGGCGTCTCCTAGAATGTGCCGAGCAGACCTTATTCAGTGGGCTCCCGGGTGCGCTGACGGGATTGCTAAGAAAACCTGGGCAAGTCTGGCTTCGTCGGCCCACGCGAGTGGGGTAAGATGTGGGATACCCCTGCGAGGGAGGAGGGTCCCACGTGAAGTATCGGAGGCTGAGCAATACCGACCTGACCGTCTCAGAGGTGGGGTTCGGCGTCTGGTCCGTTGGCACCACCTGGTGGGGCGTCACGGACGAGCAGTTCGGCATCGACCTGCTGCGGAAGGCCCACGACCTGGGCATCACCTTCTTCGACAACGCCGATTCCTACGGCGACGGCAGGGCGGAGGAGATGCTGGTGAAAGCCCTGGGAGACGTACGCGACAAGATCGTCATCGGCACCAAGTTCGGCTACGACCTCTACCGCCACGGCGGCGAGCGCTCGGGCCACCAGGAGCGGCCGCAGGACTTCTCGCCCGGCCACGTGCGTTTCGCCCTGGAGCAGAGCCTCCGACGACTCCAGACCGACTACATCGACCTCTACCAGCTCCACAACCCCAGGCTCCCGGCCATCGAGAGCGATGAGCTCTTCGCCACCCTGGACGACCTGAAGCGCGAGGGCAAGATCCGCTACTACGGTGTGGCCCTGGGGCCCGACATCGGCTGGGAGGAGGAGGGGATGGCGGCCATGCGTGAGCGGCGGGTGCCCAGCGTGCAGATCATCTACAGCATTCTGGAGCGGGATCCCGCCCGCAACTTTTTCCCCGTCGCCCAGGAGTGCGGAACCGGGCTCCTCTCCCGGGTGCCCCACGCCTCGGGCCTGCTCGATGGCACCTACCGGCCGGGCATGGCCTTCCCATCGACGGACCACCGGGCGCACCGGAAGCAGGAGTGGCTGGAGAACAGCCTGCGCAAGGTCGGCCAGCTCGACTTCCTCTACGGGGAGGACACCGGGCGGACCATCGGCCAGGCGGCCATCCAGTTCGCCCTGGCGCAACCCACCATCAGCTCGGTGTTGCCCAACATCGTGAACGAGGCGCAGCTCCGGGAGTTCGCTGCAGCTCCTTTCACACCGCCGCTGAGCGAGGAGGAGCTGTCGTGCACCGCTGACCTCGATGACCACGACTTCTACGTGGAGGAGGCGACGCCCGCCCAGGCCGGCCAGGACGGAGCCTAGCATTCATGGGAGGCACGCCGTGAGCGACGGTCACGCGAGGGACCAGACCGAGGGCCAGCAGACGCAACGCCAGTTCGTCAAGTTCACCTTCTACAAGGTGGACCCGGCCTGGCGCAGGCTGCCTGCCGAAGAGCGGGAGCAGGGCCGCCTGGAGCTCTGCCAGGTCGTGGACGCCTTCGGCGACCGGATGCTCATCGGTACCTACAGTCTGGTCGGCCTGCGCGGCGACGCGGACTTCCTCCTCTGGCAGGTCGCGGACCGGCTGGAAGAGTTCCAGGCGCTGGCGACGCAGGTCTTCAGCACCGCCATGGGCCCGTACCTGACGGCACCCCACTCCTTCCTCTCCATGACGCGCCGCTCAATCTATCGCACGCAATTGGACTCGCGGAGCGGGGAAGGCCGGGTGCGGGTGACGCCCGGCGACGCTAAGTACCTCTTCGTCTACCCCTTCGTGAAGACGCGCGCCTGGTACGAGCTGAGCAAGCAGGCCCGCCAGGAGATGATGGACGAGCACATCGCTGTGGGGCGGAAGTACCCGTCGGTGAAGCTCAACACCACCTACTCTTACGGCCTGGACGATCAGGAGTTCGTCGTCGCCTTCGAGACGGACCAGCCGGCGGACTTCCTGGACCTGGTCATGGAGCTGCGGGAGACGAAGGCGAGCAGGTACACCCTGCGCGACACGCCCATCTTCACCTGCGTCGCCGTGCCGCTGCCCGAGATCCTGCAAAGCCTGGGCGCGCCGGGCGACGCGGCGCTCGCGGGTAG
>MGOB01000072.1:0-10916 GCA_001796995.1 Chloroflexi bacterium RBG_16_68_14
CCTGAGATACTGTACACTCTGTCAGCCGGCGTTCCCAGTCCTGCCACTTGGCCAGGTCTCCCGCGTTAACATCGGCTAAGTTGGCAAGTCCGCGGACTAGTCCCTCAACGACCTGGGGGCTTAGGAGCATAGCTGGTAGCTCGGCAGCAAAAGCCACGTCAAAGGCCTTCCCCGAGAGGGCCAATGCCTTGACATAGTTCGCCTGGAAAGAGATCCGCAGGAGACTGCGAAGAGCTGCTTCTTGCCCCAGGAATCCCGGCTCCGGGATGTCCGCGAGAAACAATACTGTGTCATCTTTCAGCATCGTAATTTGTACTGCTAACTGGCTGGCGCGCTCGGCCTTGAAGGCCACTACTAGGCTGCCGCTCTCGAGCCGCGTGTACTTCAAGCCAGAGGCCTTGACCAGCTCCTCAAGGGCCGGCGTGTCGGTCTTGACCAGCTCCTCAAGGGCCGGCGTGTCGGTCTTGACCAAATGCTCCAGCACTGCTATGCCAGGCACATCCGCCAGTGCTGGCGCTGCGCCGGGCTCGACGAGACGGTGCCCGGTCCTGGCCTCGATCGCCAAGCGCAGGGCCCTCTCGGACACCTCCTCCAGCGGCGGATCCTGGGCCAGACACCAGGCGCACGCCTCATCCAGGAGCCGGATCGACTTCCGCGGCTGGTACTGACCCAGCAGATGGTCCTCAGCGAGCTTGACCGTCACTGGGACGATCTCGTCTGGGATGCGCAGACCGTGGTAGTACGCACGCAGGGACGGCATGCGGCCCCGCATTATCTCGATGGTCTGCTCGGCTGTCGGAGGGTCGATGCGCACTTGACCCAGCCGGTCGGCCAACGCCCTGTCCACAGGGCTTGCCTGAGCCTCATCGATTTTTGTCGGCGTGGGTGCCTCATTCGGCGGCGCCGCTGGAATCGGCGCCGCCGAATACGACGGATAAATACGCTGAAAGTGCAGTCGCTTGAGCTCCTTCGCTGGGCGGCCCTCCGATTCGGGCAGGGGCAGTTCCCAGTAGCAAGGACGGATGAAATGGGGCCGGCTTAGCGACACCGCATACCGCCACTCCTGATCCACGAATTCGGAGCCCATCGAATTCGTGGACCAGAACAGCTGAAAGACATCTGCTTTCCTGATCATCTGTTCCAGCTTGTCACTCCAGACCTCGCCGGCACGCAGGACTTTCACGTCTTGCAGGTATTGGTCGCCCAATGCGAGGGCGTAGCGATCGAGCTCTTCGACGATGGGAGCATCCTTGTGGGAGTACGAGGGGAAGATGTTTCGATACGGTCGGGCACTCTCCTCTTTGAGCTCCTCACCGGTGGGCTTGAGGACAAAGCGGCTGTCCACGGTAATAGTTAGGCTCACGTCCGCCAGGAGGATGCTTCCGAGAAAGACCATGAGGCTTCCCCTGGCCACCTGACCGTCCAGCTCTGCGGAAGCCCTCAGGCGGAAATCCTCCCGATGGACAGGTTCAAGCCACAGGAAGCTGCGACGAGGAGGATTGAACTCCACTCCAGACATCTCGGGGACAAAGGTCAATTCGCCCTCTCGAGGCACGGCCTGCCTGCTGTCGTGTGCCGCTGTGGTATACGCGCGCGCCTGCTCCCCAAGAAACTGCTCCGCTTGCCTTTTGACCTCCTCGATTGGGTCCGGCTCGTCCTCTCCGGCGTCAAGTCGGCGCTCCTCCAAGTGCGCGAAGGCGAGCAAGTCGTACCACTTTTCAGGCTGGACGGTCCTGGGGCGGTAGACGGTGAACTGAACATTTTCGTCTAGAAGCGGGGTCGGCTTCTCCTCAGGCTTTACCTCAGGCGCCGGGACCTCCGGCGGCGGCGGTATGTCGGGCTCGGGCGGGAATCCAAACGGAAGGGCGTTGAATTCGATTTTTTCGGAAGGCAGGAGCATGAGAAGCGCCAGCAGAAGCGCCAGCAGGTTACCAAACATCAATGCAGCTAAAACGGAAAGCACAACCACTGAAGCTATATTCGCTTCGGTAAAGAACGTAGCAGGATTGAAGGAGCTTCCCGTCGCGAAGCCGATGACTTCAGACAGGATTGCCAGAACGAGCAAGGATGACAAGGCGCGCTGCACCCGGCTCATCTTATTCGTCCCTCACGTTCCGGCCAGCCGCTTAGGTCTTCCAGGGCGGCCGGTCCTACGCCCGAGGCGAGGAAGTCGCTGTTCGGCGACAGGGCCAGGGTACTTCGGGAGGATGGCTAGAAAGAGATGCGAGGCGATGATGGAGCTGTCGCCTCCCTGTTGTGCTAGTTCTTCTGCGCGCTCTAGCGCGAGCTTGGCTGGCTCCGCCAATCTTTGGCGGATGTCGTCGCTCACCGCGCCGGTCATGGTTTACTTACCTCGCTACGAAGATGGGCAATAGTATACGACGTGAACTTCCCATCGCCACAAGGGGCGCGCGAAGACAATTGGCAACCCGTGACTGGCAGCGCTTCAGCGGGCGCGAGAGTGGAGCGTGAACTGGACAAACACTTCCGCCGAGCAAGGGTGCCACCGACTCTACCCGCTGTGTTCGGTCCCCCGCCATTCGCGAGTCTCCTTCCGTCAGATGGACAGCACACCTATTATACACCTCGGCGGGACTGATGACGCGCCCGGCGAGTTTGTGCCGCCCCCGTGGCTGCCAATGGAGAATCCAGGAGGTCTTCATGAGTGACGATGAGTCTGAATCCGAGGGATACGACGTTTTTCGTCAGGGGCGAGATCGTGCGGTGTTGGCGGTGCCGATTGCTGCCTGGCCGCCGCAGCCGATCAAGGTTGATCATCCGCAAATCCGTGCAGTCAGGTTTGTCTCGGCGGTTGTGGATCCCCTCCATGGTTGGGCGGATATCTGGGTAGACCTCAGGAGCAGGTGGGTAATCCTCAGGAACAGGCGTACGTACGCCTTCACAATCTACACGCCATCGCAGATCGCTGCGGAGATGGAGGAAGACGACCTGACGGTCCACAACGACTACGATCAGCTCATCGTGCGGGAGCTCACCGTGCCCTGCATCGTCGACGGCGTGAGCAAGATGCTGGAGATGGGCTGCATCGATCGTATGGGCGTTGGCCCGTCGGACATCGGATATCCCAGACCTCCACGGCGGCCACCTCGCATACGGGCGATCGAGTGGGGAACAGCGGACCCATCGAGCCCAGGCGCAGAGATCACCGTAGTCCTGGCGAATGGACGGCGGTATCAGTTCGCGCCATTGATCATCGCCTCGATAGCGGATGAACTTCGCAAACCTAGCCGTCTCAGCTTCGTGAAGGAAGGCCTGCTCGTGGTCAGGGAAGTGAGCGACGATTGTGTCCGCAAGGGCGTCGAAGAGCTCATCAAGAACGGGGGCCTGGAACGCCATGGCGTGCGGCTTGGCAAGGCAAAGAGTTAAGAGCGCTCTTTGACGGGCGACCTCACTTAGCCGCCGAGTTACGGTATTATGCACATCCGGCCGCGTGCCTTTGAGAGGGACCAGTTAGAGATGGATGACTCCAAGATGTCTAGGGCCGTCTCAGGAGGGCGCGGGGAGTTCGACCTTAGCAGGGAGGTCGACCTTGAGCTGAAGCCGATTGAGGTCGCACATCCGCACATCCGGGCGGTGATATTCGTCACGGTCGTTGAGGACCCCGTGGATGACTGGGCGGATATCTGGGTCGACCTTAGAGACGGGCGCCGTTACTCCTTCACGATCTTTACCCCTTCGATGATCGTGAGGAACATGCGAGAGGGTGGTCTGGCAAGCCACATGGATCACGACCAGCTAATCGTCCGCGAGTTGACCGTCTCTTGCATCGTCGACGGCGTGAACAAGATGCTGCGGATGGAGTGCATCGATCGAATGGGCATACTGCACGGTGAGTCCACATCGGTCCGTTCGAAGAAACGCCGCTCCTCCATACGGGAGATCGAGTGGGACGAGGGTTCGCCCCCCGATGCAGGCGCAAGGATCACCGTGAGGCTGGCTGACGGTCGCCGGTACGGGTTCGCGCCATTGACCATCGCCTCGATAGCGGATGAACTTCGCAAACCTAGCCGTCTCAGCTTCGTGAAGGAAGGCCTGCTTGTGGTCAGGGAGGTGAGCGACGATTGTGTCCGCAAGGGGGTCGAGGAGATCATCAAGAACGGGCTCCTGGAACGCCATGGCGTGCGCCTGGACCGCAAGACAAAGTAGACTTACCCGGTCCCTCCGTCGCGAAGGCACCGCAAGCTCGCGAAGATGCCATGGATTCGCGTCGGCGCCTTAGGAGCGTCACAGCCAAGTCCGCGTCGCACAACCCGCCTTGGCGACTCTGGGCGAGCCTAGCCGCCCGGACGGCTGGCGGCTAGAGGTCTTGCCCTGGAAATGGCGGTGGACTTGACGTCGGAAGGCCCCAACCTGTGTTTTTCCTGAAGTTTCCCTGAAGATTTCGAATCTGAGGCCTTAGCAATTGGGCCAGGACTCCGTTCCTTCCAAGCAGGACGTCGCCGGTTCGAGTCCCGTCCCCCGCTCCAGCGCCTCAGGTGGCCGCGAGCCCTCCTGCCGCCGCGCCGCTCCGCGTCCCGGCCACCTGACGTGAGGTGGCCCGTATGGGCGACGAAAGGCCCCACAGCCCTCACCTCGGCCCCGGCTGGTCGCTGGGCAAGGGCGCTCCTCGTCATGCTGAGCCGCTGGCCGCAAGCGGGTGTGTCGAAGCATCTCGCCCATCACCGAAGAGCTCGCCCCTACAACGGGGGCCAGACCTTTCGCTCCACTCTGGGTGACGGGAGACTTAGGGTGACAGATAGCGTCGTACGGACAGACCTTTAGGTCTGTCCGGCCCATTCGACAGGCATGGTGCTAAGGGCCGGACAGGGCCCCGCCCGCCGGCGGGCAGGTAAAGCCCTGTCCCTCTGAGGTGGTGCTCGGGGGCGTAGGGTCGCTCGTGGGGAGCCGGGGATCCACCCGCAGGACTGTCTTACCAGCTCACCAGGTAGAGCGCCGGGTAGAAGAAGACCCAGACCACGTCGACGAAGTGCCAGTACTTGATGGTGGCCTCCACCCCCCAGTAGCCCTTCGCCGAGAAGTGGCCGCGCAGGCCCAGCCAGTAGACCAGGGCGAGCATGGCCATGCCGCTCACCACGTGCGACGCGTGCACCCCGGTCATGGAGAAGAAGGCGCTGCCGTAGGGCTCGGAGAGGTGGAACTCCGCCGTCGACCACTCGACGACCACGCCGGCCACGAACAGCAAGCCCAGCATGATCGTAGCGAGCAGGTTGCGCAGGAAGGCGGGGCGGTCGTCGCGGGCGATGGCGCACTCGGCCAGGTAGGCAGTGAGGCTGCTCAGCAGCAGCACCGACGTGATGGCCAGTCCCAGGGCCTGATTGAGCTCATCCGGCCGGTCGGTGCCGGCGATGACGAAGCGGGCGGTGGCCAGGGCCGAGAAGAGGAACGACTCCGACGCGAAGAAGAGCCACAGGCCGAGCTGGTTGATGCCGGGCCGGCGGGCTTTCACATCGGCGTGGGCGGCGGCGACGGCCATCTAGGCGCCCTCCCCGTGCTCTTCCCGCCAGAGCCTGACGATGTGCATGAAGAAGTACATGATGAGGCCGGCGTCTACCACGTTCATCACGATCATAAGGGGCAGGTTTCTCGTCATGAACAGGGCCACCACGTATTCCAGCAAGGTCAGCACCAGCAGTGTCAGGAATACCATCCAGCCGGTCAGCAGCGGTCGGTTGCGCTCCTTCAGGAGCGGCGCGATGCGACCCCCCGCTCGCTTCTCCGGTCGATCCGTCATCGGCTCACCTCGTCACTTCCCCCAGCCATGCCCACGACGCCGTGGGCCGGCGCGCCGGGGACGCCGTAGTCGTAGGGGTGTCCGCTGACCACGGGCGGCGCCGGGAAGTTCTCCACCGGCGGCGGCGAGGAGACCTGCCACTCCAGCGTCCGCGCCCGCCAGGGGTCGGCGCCGGCCTGGGCGCCCCATACGAGAGAACGCAGCAGGTTGAAGACGAAGATGAGGAAGCTGGCCGCCAGGATGAAGCCCATCACGCTGACGAAGATGTTCACGCCCTGCAGGTCAGGGGTGTAGGTGGCGATGCGGCGGTTCATCCCGTGCAGGCCCAGCCAGAACATGGGCAAGAACGTAAGGTTGAACCCCAGGAACATCAGCCAGAAGTGGAGCTGGCCCAGCCGTTCGTCGTACATCCGCCCCGTCATCTTGGGGAACCAGTAGTAGATGCCGCCCATGAGGGCAAAGATCTCGGCGCCGATGATGGTGTAGTGGAAGTGGGCGACGACGAAGTAGGTGTCGGACAGGTTGACGTCGGTGGGCGCGTCGGCCAGGAAGATGCCCGTCACGCCCCCGATGAGGAAGTTGAAGACCACGCCCATGGCGAAGAGCATCGGCGTGCGGATCCAGAGCCGGCCCATCCAGAGCGTCCCCAGCGCGGAGAGGAAGATCAGGCCGGTGGGGACGGAGATGATCTCTGTGGTGACCAGAAACGGCGCTATCAAGCGTTTGTCCATGCCGCTGACGAACATGTGGTGCGCCCACACGATGGCGCTCAGCCCGACGATCCCCAGGAAGCCTCCCACCGCCCAGCGGTAGGCGAAGAGCGGCTTCCGGGAGAAGTGGGCCAGGATCTCCAGGGTGAGGCCCAGGCCGGGGAGGACGAAGATGTACACCGCCGGGTGGGAGTAGAACCAGAAGATGTGCTGGTAGAGGATCGGCTCGCCTCCCTCCGCCGCCTTGAAGAAGGAGGTGTCGGCGATCCGGTCCAAAATGAGCATCAGCATCGCGGCCGCGAAAAACTGGGTGAAGAGCAGCGCCAGGATCGCCGCGGAGAACATCGACCACACGAAGATGGGCAGCCGCCCCCAGGTCATCCCGGGCGCGCGCATATAGATGATGGTGGTCAGGAAGTTGAGCCCACCCAGGATGGAGGAGAGCCCGAAGGTGATGATCGCCAGGCTGAAGAAGAGCTGCCCGCTGGCGTTCTGCAGGCTGAGGGGCGGATAGGCCGTCCAGCCGGAGTCCCAGCCGCCCACCGCCTGGGCGGTGAGCAGCAGCAC
The DNA here is from genome assembly GCA_001796995.1 of Chloroflexi bacterium RBG_16_68_14. Classification (GTDB taxonomy): domain Bacteria; phylum Chloroflexota; class Dehalococcoidia; order DSTF01; family RBG-16-68-14; genus RBG-16-68-14. The sequence continues at coordinate 7,030 of MGOB01000072.1, forward strand.
CGCCACCGGCGGCACCAGCCAGAACGAGAGCGCGTTCACCCGCGGGAAGGCGACGTCCTCCGCCCCGATCAGGATGGGCACGAAGTAGTTACCGAAGCCGCCGATGATGGAGGCGACCGCCACCGCCACCATGATGATGCCGTGCAGGCTCATCACCTGGTTGTAGGTCCCTTCGCCCATGACGGCCCCCTCCGGGCTCAGGAGCTGGGCGCGGATGAGCACGGCGAAGAGCCCGGCCAGCAGGAAGAGGAGGAGGAAGGTCGCCAGGTACTGGATGCCGATGACCTTGTGGTCGAGTGTGAAGGCGAAGTAGCGCTGCCAGCCGGTGGGGCCCTCCTTGGTGGACAGCCCGAACCACTCCCGGCCCCAGCGCTCCCAAACTCCCACGCCGAAGAGCCAACCGACGATGCCCAGCGCGTAGCCGAAGGTGATGCTCAGCTCCAGCGACCAGGCGCTGCGGCCGGCGCCCGCTCTGAGCACGGCGATGAGCGCCACGCCCAGCCCGAAGCCGGCCAGCCCCCAGAGCACCCCGCGGGCCAGGGGGACGAGGGCTGACCAGGCGCTCGCTGGCGCTTCCCGTTCAGCCGTGTGCGTCACCTCTCTATTCCTCCTGACAGTGCGTCGGCCGCCTCTGTCTCCTCAGAGAGAGGAGCAGCGTCCGCGGCCCCTGCCTGCTCCTCCAGCCAAGCCGCGAACTCCTCGTCGCTGACGACGCTGACGGGGATGCGCATCTTGGAGTGGAAGAGGCCGCAGAGCTCGGCGCACTGCACCCGCAGGTTGGGGTCGGTCTGGTACGAGCCGGTCTTCGTCGGCTTGAGGGAGATGGTCGTGGTCCGTCCCGGCACAGCGTCTATCTTCATCAGGAAGCCCGGGATCCAGAAGGAGTGGAGCACGTCCCGGCTCGTGATGTTGAAGCGGACGGTGCGGTCGACGGGGAGGACCAGCTCGCTCACCCGGGCGACATCGTGCTGGGGATAGCTCACGAACCAGGTCCACTGCATACCTTCAACCTCGACGACCAAGTCGGGGTTGGGCTCATCACCGAAGATGTTCGGGATGCTCACCAGGCCGGGGTAGATGGCGATGGCCAGGGTGAGGGCCGACGTAATGACGAACCAGGCAAGGGGGATCGAGCCGCGGCCCTGGAGGGGAGGCCCGTCGTCCGTCGGAAATTCCGTGGTGTGCTGCCGGAGGAAGCTGTAGACCAGCACGGCGACCACCATGGTGAAGACCGGCACCGCGAAGTAGACCAGCACCCGGAAGGCGTGCTCAATATCTTCGCCCTTGTCAGCCTTCGCCAGCGGGTAGAAGTCGACAAAGACCGCTAACAGCTCACCGATGGCGGTAAGGATGAGCCAGAGCGCGCCCGCGGCGACCAGGTCGCGCTTCATCGCGGTATCGTTTCTTTCCCCATTGGGAGCATGGGACAAAGAGTGGTATCTCTCTGGCGCGCTGCCAGCCTCACTGCCGAACCAGGCTCACTACGTACCCATGGAAGCAAGTGCACGGTTTCACACTAGGGCGGGCGGCCGTTCCTGTCGTGATGCAACTGCATCATTTTGCCCTGGCCCCTTTCCGGTGGTGGGTTTACAACCTCGGTTCCTCATACGGCCCAATTCTTGGGTTAATTGCTTCACTTAGGGACGAATGACCCTATCTGGACAGGCCAGTTGGCCCTCACGCGAGGCTCGCGGCTGGCCTAATGTTTGCTCTGAAAGCGAGGAGTGGAGCATGCGGATGAGACGCGGACCCTTGGTACGGACCAAGCGCAGCCCGAGACGGCGGGGGCGGGCCATCACCACGGATGCCCTGATGAAGCTGCTGGCCCGCTCGGCCGATGGCGTCTTCGCCGTTGACGAGGAGCAGCGCATCATTTTCTGGAGCAAGGTGATGGAGGAGCTGCTCGGCCTCCCCAAGAGCCAGGTGTTGGGCAAGAACTGCTACGACGTCATCCTGGGCAGCGACTACGAGGGCCACCCCTTCTGCCGCCGGGACTGCCCGGCCATCAAGTCGGCGAAGCGCGGCCGCAGCGTGCCCAACTACGACATCGCCTGCCGCCGGGACGGCCGGGAGCTCTGGCTCAACGTCAGCATCGTGCCGGTCCCGCGCAGTGCGCCTAGCGGCGCCATGGCCATCCACCTGATCCGCGACGTCTCGCAGCGCCGCCGGTCCGAGCGCCTCGCCCAGGCAGCCATCGAGTCGGTCAGCCAGTTCATGGCAGAGACCTCCGGCCCCGAGCCGGAGGCCAAGCCCTACCCTGCCCCCGGCCCTTCCCTGACCGCCCGCGAGATCGAGGTGCTGCGGCTCCTGGCCGACGGCCTCGATACCGACTCGCTGGCGAGGAAGCTCGGCCTCAGCCAGGCCACCATCCGGAACCACATCCAGCGGTTGCTGGCGAAGCTCGGCGTGCACAGCCGGCTGGAGGCGGTCATCTACGGCGCCCGCCACGGCCTCATCTAGACTTCGCTTAGCGCAGCGGACATCTACTGGCCCGCTGTAATGCGTCTGCATTACAATTACGTATCTTTGCGAGCGACAAGGTACGGCCAGCGCTGCTTGCCGTACGGGCACGGCGAGCGTCGGACGACGGCATCGCGATAGAGCCGAGAGGAGACCCGCTATGAAGTTCGGCCAGCTCCACCTGTTCGAGAACCCGATGGGCCGCACCGAGAAGGAGATCGTTGATGAGCAGTTCGACATCATGGTGCGGGCGGAAGAGTTCGGCTTCGACTCGATCTGGCCGGCGGAACACCACTTCAGCGAGTACGGCTACTGCGCCTCGCCGGCGGTGACGCTAGCGGCTCTCGCCTCCCGCACCCAGCGGATCCGCCTCGGCACCGGCGTGGTGGTGCTGCCGCTGAACCACCCCGTCCGCGTCGCCGAGGAGTACGCCATGCTGGACCTCCTCTCTGGCGGCAGAGTCGACCTAGGCGTCGGCCGGGGATACCAGCCCCACGAGTTCGCCGGCTACGGAGTGGACCAGACCCGCAGCCGCGACCTCTTCCGCGAATCGGTGGAGATCATTCAGAGCGCCTGGACGAAGGAACGCTTCGACTACAACGGGGAGTTCTACCAGCTTAGCGATCTCTCGGTTCGCCCCAAGCCCTTGCAGAAGCCCCACCCGCCCATCTGGATGGCTTCGCTGTCGCCGGAGACGTTCCAGCTCTGCGGTCGCTACGGGTTCCACCTGATGTGCGCGCCGGTGTTCGGCTTCGACGTGAATCGGGGCGCCGCCCAGATCGAGGAGTACCGTTCAGCGCTACGCGAGCACGGCCGCGACCCCGCCGACCATGAGGTCGCCGCCCTCACCATGACCTACGTAGCGGAGACGACCCAGCAGGCGCTGGCGGACTTCCAAGACGCGGTGATGTGGTACTTCCGCACCTTCGCCAAGTACATCGCGCCGCCCCAGGGGCAGCCCGCCGTCAAGACCTACGAGATGTACACCGCCGCCCGCGACTGGCTCCAGACGGTGGAATGGGATCTGGTGGTAGAGAGGGGCGCCGTGGTCTGCGGCAGCCCGGATCAGGTGGCCGAGCGCATCGCTCAGATCCACGAGCTGTGCGGCGTCACCCACTACCTCGCCTGGACGCGCATCGGCGGCCTCGCCCACGACAAGGTGTTGCGCAGCATGGAGCTGATGCGCGACCAGGTGATGCCCCAGGTGCGCCCGCTGGGAGAGCGCGCCCCCGCCTCGACCGGCGGCTGAGGCCTTCGGTGGGCACTTAGCCTTCAAGCCCGCTGCCTCCGGCTTGCTTCCTTGTTCGTACATATGTTTTACTATCGAGGGGCGCGGGACCCGCATCGTGCCTTCGGGGTGCGGCGTCTTGAGGCGCCCGTACCGAACTCCCATGGCCCGCCGCACCGGCACGGCTGATCTGCCTCTC
>MGOB01000072.1:10926-12770 GCA_001796995.1 Chloroflexi bacterium RBG_16_68_14
CCACTACTGGTCGGCGCCGCCCTGGCTCTTCCAGCGCATGGCCCGGCTGGCCCGTCAGGTGACCTTGGTCCTGGTGGAAGAGTTCGGGCCGCTGGAGGTGCTCCAGCGGCTCTCCGATCCCTTCTGGTTCCAGGCCTTCGGCTGTGCTCTGGGCTTCGACTGGCACTCCAGCGGGCTGACCACCGTCGTCTGCGGCGCTCTCAAGGAGGGCCTGCGCGAGCTGGGCCCCGATACCGGCCTCTACGTGATGGGCGGGAAGGGCAAGACGTCGCGCCGGACGCCAGGCGAGCTGCTCGCCCTGGGCGACCGGCTGGGCCTGGACCCGGAGCCCCTCGTCTACTCCTCGCGCATGGCCGCCAAGGTGGACAGCGCGGGGCTCCAGGACGGCTACCAGATCTACCATCACACCTTCGTCTTCACCCCGCACGCGGGCGAGGGCGCAACCGGCGCCTGGTGTGTGGTCCAGCAGGGGATGAACTCCGAGCTGCGCTTGGCGCGTCGCTATCACTGGCTCTCCACGGCGCTGGAGGACTTCGTCTGCGAGCCCCACGCCGCCGTCTGCTGCGACCGCCGCGACGACGTCCTGAACATGGTGGCGCAGGAGGCCGAAGCCGCCCGCGAGATGAGCGCTCGCCTCGCCTGCGAGCGGCCCGAGAAGGTCATCGGGGAGATGGAGCGCGTCCAGCGGCTCGAACTGCCCCATCGCCACCACCTGCTGCTGTCGGATGTGGACCCGTCCCGGCTGAGGAAGATCTTCCTGAAGACCTACGAGGAGCAGCCCCAGGGGTTCGAGGCGCTGCTGGGCATGGCGGGGGTGGGCCCCAAGCCCGTGCGCGCCCTGGCGCTGGTATCGGAGCTGCTCTACGGCGCTCCGGCCAGCTTCCGCGATCCCGTGCGCTACGCCTACGCCCACGGAGGCAAGGACGGCCACCCCTATCCGGTGGACCGTGATACCTACGACCGCACCATCGAGACGCTGAAGTCGGCCGTCTCGCGGGCCCGGCTGGGCCAGCGCGAGCAGCTCGAGGCGATGCGCCGCCTCGCCAGGTTCTGAGCCGCCGCTGCGGGGGTTGTTCCTTGTGTCACAAGTTCGTAACATGAAACCGACCGACGCGTCGGTCGGCTACGGAGGTCCGATGGTCGAGCAGCAGGAACGGGCGCGGGCACGCCAGCAGCGCATCCTGGACGCCGCCCTGCGGGTCTTCTCCCGCAGGGGATACCGCGACGCCAGCGTGGGCGAGATCGCCGACGTGTCGCGCACGTCCAAGGGCGGCGTCTACTTCCACTTCCCCGGCAAGGAGGCGATCTTCCTCCACCTGCTCAACCGGACGGCCGCCCGCCTGCGCGACAAGATCGAGTCCGCTATGGCCGTCCAAGAGGACCCGGTGGCTAAAGCGGACGCGGCGTTGCTGGCGGTGCTGCGCACCTTCGCCAAGCACCGCGCCCTCGCCCGTCTGTTCATGGTGGAGGCGCTGGGCGCCGGCCGCGAGTTCCACCGCCGCATGGCCGAGATCCGCGGCGAGTTCGCCGGCATCATCGAGCGCCACCTGGACGAGGCGGTGCGCCAGGGAGTCATCCCGCCCGTCGACACGGAGATCGCCGGCCAGGCCTGGTTCGGCGCCCTCAACGAGGTGATGACCGCCTGGGTCCTCTCCGGCCGACCGGGGCGGCTGGAGGACGCCTACATCGCCCTGCGACCAATCCTCGTGCGCAGCGTAGGGGCCGAGGACGTGGCCGGGCGCTCGACCATGGAGCCATGACGACTACCTCCCTGCCACAGGCGACGCTGGCCGAGCGGCTGCGAGGCGCCCTGGCGGCTGGCACCCGGGAGGCGGCCCGTCGCG
>MGOB01000072.1:12827-18636 GCA_001796995.1 Chloroflexi bacterium RBG_16_68_14
TTCGAGCAGGCGGGAGCCCAAGAGCGCGCGTTCTGGGAGCAGCCGCAGGAGCGGTTCTCCCTGGTGGCCGTCGGCGCGGCGGCCCATCTCATCGGCTGGGGCAGCGAGCGCTTCGCTCAGGTGGCCGCCGGCTGGCGCCACCTCATGTCTGGGGCGATCGTCGAGTCGGCGGGCACGTGCCCCCTTTCCGCACCCGTGGCCCTGGGCGGCTTCGCCTTCGATACGAGCCGGGGAGGGGACGCCGCCTGGGGAGACTATCCGGACGCCCTCCTCACCGTCCCCAGGATCCTCTTCGTCTTCCGCGACGGCTCCTCGTGGCTTGTCGCGAGCGCGCTCGTCACCTCCGGCTGCGACGGGGAGGCCGAGGTGGAGGCGATGGCGGCCGACCTCCGCCGGCTGCTGGCGGACGGCGACGGCGTGCCCGCTCGCGAGGATCCAGTGGGTCCTATCGATCTGGAGGACGGCGATGGGCAGCGCTGGCGGGAGGCGGTGGCCGCCGTCGTGCGAGAGGTGCAGGCGGGCGCCATCCAGAAGCTGGTGCTGGCGCGCCGGGTGCGTGCTTGCGCCGACGGGCCGCTGGCGCCGGGCCCGGTGCTGCGCCGGCTGCGCGAGGGCTACGGCGGCTGCACCATTTTCGCCTTCGCCCGGGGTGGGAGCTGCTTCCTGGGGGCGACGCCGGAGCGGCTCGTTCGCCTGGATGGGCGCGCCGTGCGGGCGGACTGCCTGGCCGGCTCGGCTGCCCGGGGCGCGACGGAGGAGGAGGACCGGTCGCTGGGCGCAGCGCTCCTCGCGGACGGGAAGGAGTGGCACGAGCACGCCCTGGTGGTGGACGCCCTGAGAGAGGCCCTGGGGCCGCTCTGCGCCAGCCTCAGCGTGCCGGAAGGGCCCCGCATCCTGCGCATGCCCAACGTCCAGCACCTGCACACGCCTGTCGAGGGCGTACTCACGGACGAGCGGCACATCCTGGAGCTGGCCGCGCGGCTGCACCCCACGCCGGCCGCCGGCGGCCTTCCTCAGGGAGTCGCCCTCTCCCTCATCCGGTCGTATGAGCCCTTCGAGCGCGGCTGGTACGCCGGCCCCGTGGGCTGGATCGATGGGCGTGGCGCGGGCGAGTTCGACGTGGCGATCCGCTCCGCGCTCGTCAGAGAGAGCGAGGCGTTCCTTTACGCTGGCTGCGGCATCGTCGCCGGCTCCGACCCCGACCGCGAGTACCAGGAGTCGTGCTTGAAGCTGCAACCGATGCTATGGGCGATCAACGGCAAGGCCAGTTGACGGCGGGCGAGACGCTGCACCAGTTCGTCGGTGCCTTCGTGGACGAGCTGGCGCGCTCCGGCGTCGGGCACGTCTGCCTCTGTCCCGGTTCCCGTTCGACGCCGCTAGCCCTGCTGCTGCGTCGCCATCCGGCCGTCCGAGTCTGGACGCACCTGGATGAGCGCTCGGCCGCCTTCTTCGCCCTGGGGATGGCGAAAGCCCTCCGGGAGCCGGTGGCCGTGCTCTCCACCTCGGGGACGGCGGCGGTCAACTTCGCCCCCGCCGTGGTCGAGGCGTACTACGCCCGGGTGCCGCTATTGGTGCTCACGGCGGACCGGCCGCCGGATCTGCGAGGCGTCGGTGCGCCCCAGACCATCGACCAGGTGCGGTTGTACGGGCCGCACGTCAAGTGGTTCGTGGAGATGCTGCTGCCGGAGGCCTCGCCGGAGGCGCTGCGCTATGCGCGCACCGTCGCCTGCCGCGCTGCCGCCACCGCTCGGGCCGATGCCGCCGGCCCGGTGCACGTCAACTTCCCCTTCCGGGAGCCGCTCATCCCTGCCGGCCAGGGACTCCCTCCTGGCCGCGATGGGGCGTTCTCGCTCACCGACGAGGGAGCGCCCTATGTCAGCGTCGCCCAGGCGCCTCGCAGGCCCGACCCGGCCGACCTGGCGCCGCTGGCCAAAGACCTGCTCGCGGCTGATCGAGGTCTCATCGTCTGCGGCCCCCAGGACGACCCGGACTTCCCCCAGGCCGTCGCGCGGCTGGCGGAGGGGCTGGGCTTCCCCTTGCTGGCGGACCCCCTCTCGCAGGTGCGCTGCGGGCCTCACCACGGCCCCCATGTCATCGATAGCTATGACGCCTTCCTGCGGGACGAGGCGACGAGCGCTGACCTGGCGCCGGAGGTGGTGCTCCGGTTCAGCGGGACGCCGGTTTCCAAGGCGCTGCTCCTCTACCTCCAGCGCCACGGCGGCTGCCGCCAGATCCTCGTCGACGGCGGCGGTGGCTGGAGCGACCCGGCCCTGACCGCCAGCGACGTGCTCCACGCCGACCCGCTCTCGTTCTGCGAGGCGCTGCTTGTGGCGCTCCGGTCGTCCGGCCCGCGGCGAAGTCGAGCGGCGAGGGCGGACTGGGCGAGGCGCTGGCAGGCGACGGCGCAGCGGGCCCGGGCCGGCCTGCGGCGTCGCCTCGCCGAAGAGCCCGGGCTCTCGGAGCCCGGCGTCTTGGCCGAGCTGGCCGGTCTGCTGCCGGCCGGCGCTACGCTCTTCGCCGGGAACAGCATGCCCGTCCGCGACCTCGATCTCTGTTTTCCCGGCGCGGCGCGCCCCATCCGCTTCCTGGCCAATCGAGGCGCCAGCGGCATCGACGGCGTGGTGTCCACCGCCCTGGGGGCGAGCGCCGTCAGCACGGGCCCGCTGGTGCTGGCCATCGGCGACCTCTCCTTCTACCACGACATGAACGGCCTGCTGGCCGTCCGGCGGCACAACCTGAGCGCCACCGTGGTGCTCCTCAACAACGACGGCGGCGGCATCTTCTCCTTCCTGTCCCAAGCGGAGGAGGGGGAGCACTTCGAGGAGTTGTTCGGCACGCCCCACGGGCTGGACTTCCGCCCCGCGGCGGAGCTCTACGGCCTCGACTACCGCCGCGTCGAGAGCTGGGAGGAGTTCCGGGGGGCGATACAGCAATCGATGGGCGCGCCGGGCGTGGGCCTGGTCGAAGTGCGCACCGACCGCCAAGCGAACGTGCGGCTCCACCGGGAGCTGTGGGCCGCCGCGTCGGAAGCCGTCCGGGCAGCCGCCCAGGAGGCGACGGCGCCATGACCCGCGTCGCCGTCAACGGCATGCACCTCAACGTAGAGGTGAGGGGCGAAGGGCCGGCCCTGCTCCTGCTGCACGGCTTCACGGGCAGCGGCGCTACCTGGACGCCTCATTTGGAGGCCTGGGAGGGGTTCACCACCGTGGCGGTGGACCTCTTGGGGCACGGCCAATCGGACTGCCCGCCCGACCCGGCCCGCTACCGGATGGAGCGCTGCGTGGAGGACCTGACGGTTCTGCTGGACGAACTGGGCATCCGACGGGCGGTGGTGCTGGGCTACTCCATGGGAGGACGGGTGGCTCTCCACCTGGCGCTCCACGCCCCTGAGCGGCTGTGGGCGCTCGTCCTGGAGAGCGCGTCCGCGGGCATCGAGGACGCGGCCGAGCGGGAGGAGCGGGCGCGCAGCGACGCCGCCCTGGCCGAGGCCATCGAGCGGGACGGCGTAGCGGCCTTTGTCGACCGCTGGCAAGACCAGCCCCTCTTCGCCAGCCAGGCGCGCCTGCCCGCCGCCATCCGCGAGGAGGTGCGACGCCAGCGGCTGCGCAACGACCCGCGAGGGCTGGCCAACAGCCTGCGGGGCATGGGCGCCGGCGTCCAGGAGCCGCTGCTGAACCGGCTGGGCGAGCTGCGGGTGCCGGTGCTGCTCCTGGCGGGCGCGCTGGACGAGAAGTACTGCGCCCTGGCCCGACTGATGGCGGCGGCGCTCCCCTGCGCCCGATTGGAGGTCGTCCCGGAGGCGGGACACGCGGTACATCTGGAACGGCCGGAGACGTTCGTCGGGGCGGTGCGGGAGTTCCTGGTCGGCTGCCTGGCGGGAGAACGACGGAAGGAGCGTGAACGATGTCGGTAGCGTGGCAACAGGTTTGCGAATACGAGGACATCATCTACGAGAGCGCGGAGGGCATGGCCAAGATCACCATCAACCGGCCCGAGGTGCGCAACGCCTTCCGCCCCGAGACGCTGTTCGAGCTGCAGGACGCCTTCGCCCGCGTGCGGGACGCCCGGGATATCGGCGTGGCCATCCTTACCGGGGCGGGCACGGAGGCGTTCTGCTCGGGCGGCGACCAGCGGGTGCGGGGCGAAGGGGGCTACGTGGGCGAGGACGGCGTGCCCCGGCTGAACGCCCTGGACCTCCAGCGCCAGATCCGGACGCTGCCTAAGCCGGCCATCGCCATGGTGGCGGGATACGCCATCGGCGGCGGCCACGTGCTGCACCTGGTGTGCGACCTTACCATCGCCGCCGAGAACGCCGTGTTCGGCCAGACCGGGCCCAAGGTCGGCAGCTTCGACGCCGGCTACGGGGCCACCCTCCTGGCACGCGTCGTCGGCCACAAGAAGGCGCGGGAGATCTGGTACCTCTGCCGGCAGTACTCGGCGCAGGACGCACTGGAGATGGGGCTGGTCAACGCCGTCGTCCCCCTGGAGCGGCTGGAGGAGGAGACCGTCCAGTGGGCGCGGGAGATCCTGGCGAAGAGCCCCACCGCCCTCCGGCTCCTGAAGTCGGCCTTCAACGCCGACACCGACGGCCTGGCCGGCCTCCAGCAGTTGGCCGGAGACGCCACCCTCCTCTTCTACCTGACCGAGGAGGCGAAGGAGGGTCGGAGCGCCTTCCTGGAGAAGCGCAAGCCGGACTTCTCGCGCTTCCCGCGCCTTCCCTGAGAGAGACGCCGTGACCGGCGAGGCCGTCTCCTCTCGGCCTGTCCCCTGGACGCACTGGCTGACCGCCGCGCGGCCCGCCACGCTCTCGGCGGCGGTGGCTCCGGTGCTGGTGGGGGCGGCAGCGGCGGGAGCCGACGGGCACTTCCGCCCTCCGGTCTTCGCGGCGACGCTGGCGGCGGCGCTGCTCATCCAGATCGGCACCAACCTGGCCAACGATCTCTTCGATTTCGAGCGCGGGGCGGACACGGCGGAGCGGCTGGGGCCGCCCCGGGTCGCCCAGAGCGGCCTCATCCCTCCCGAGCAGGTGCGGCTGGGCACCTACGTCGCCTTCGGCGCGGCGGCGGGGCTGGGCCTCTACCTGATGTTCGTCGGCGGCTGGCCCATCGTGGCCATCGGCGTGCTCTCCATCGCCGCCGGGGTCGCTTACACCGGTGGCCCCTGGCCGCTGGGCTACCACGGCCTGGGCGATCTGCTGGTGTTCGTCTTCTTCGGCCTGGTCGCCTTGGCCGGCACCTACTACTTGCAGGCGGAGGAGCTGAGCGTTGTCGCCCTGGTCGCCGCCGTCCCGGTGGGCCTGCTGGTCACCGCCATCCTGGTGGCCAACAACCTGCGCGACATCGAGACGGACGCTCGAGCGGGCAAGCGGACGCTGGCCGTGCGCCTGGGCGAGAGGCCCACCCGCCTCCAGTACGCGCTGCTCGTCCTGGGGGCCTACGCCTGTCTGCCCGCCCTGCTGCTCGTCGATGTGGGAGCTTGGGCCTGGCTCCCCTGGCTCACGCTGCCGCTAGCGCTAGTCCTCAGCCGTACCGTGCTGCTCGGCGCCAGGGGCCGCGCGCTGAACCCCGTGCTTAAGTGGACGGCGCAGCTCCACCTCGCCTTCGGCTCGCTCCTCGCGCTGGGTCTGCTCCTATGAAGGTGACCGCGCTCTCCTGGAGGAGCTTCCGGCTGCCGTTGCGCGCCCCCTGGCGCACCGCCGGTGGCGAGATGACGCATCGCGAGGGCCTGGTGTTGCGGCTGATGACCGACGCTGGCGTCGTCGGGCTGGGCGAGGCCTCGCCCCATCCGGCGGCGGGCCTGGAGGCGGCGC
>MGOB01000072.1:18645-19243 GCA_001796995.1 Chloroflexi bacterium RBG_16_68_14
GAGGTGCTGTCGCACGCCGCGCCGCGGCTCGTGGGAGCCGAGGTCGGGTGCCTGGGCGAGCTGGCGCTGGATGTCCCGCCTGCCCTCGCCTGCGCCCTCGATGTCGCCGTCTGCGATGCCCTCGCTCGGGCGAGGGGCGTCAGCGTCGCCCGCTTCCTGAGCGAGCGTGTCCGCGCCAGCGTGCCGGTGAACGCCGTCATCGGAGGGGTGACCGAGGCGGAGGCGGCCTTGGAGACGAGGGCCGCCCGGGAGGCGGGGTTCGCCTCCGTGAAGCTGAAGGTGGGGATGGCTGGCAGCCTCGAGGAGGAGCGCCGGCGGGTGGCGGCGGTGCGCCGGGCGCTGGGGCCGGAGGTCCGGCTGCGCATCGATGCCAACGGAGCATGGGAGGCGGAGCGGGCGATAGCCGTTATCCACGCCTTGGAGGAGTTTGGGCTGGAGCTGGTGGAGCAGCCGGTCCGCCCCGGCGACCTGGAGGGCATGGCCCGCGTGCAGCGGGCGGTGCAGACGCCCATCGCCGCTGACGAGGACGTCGCCGACCCCGACGCGGCCCGGCGGGTGCTCGACTACGGCGCCGCCAGGGTGCTGGTGGTGAAGCCCA
>MGOB01000072.1:19308-19692 GCA_001796995.1 Chloroflexi bacterium RBG_16_68_14
GGCGCCGCCGTGGTCGTCACTACCACCATCGACACGGGGGTGGGCACCGCCGCGGCCCTCCACCTGGCCGCCACGCTGCCGCCGGAGGGCCCGGCCTGCGGGCTGGCCACCGGCTCCCTCCTGGCCGATGACCTCGTTGTCCGGCCGCTGGAGGCCCGCGATGGCCAGATGGCCGTGCCCGATGGCCCAGGCCTCGGCGTCGAGCTGGACGAGGAGAAGCTGGCCCGCTACGGCGGCAGCGAGAGGGAGGTCGCGTAGTGGGCTACGCACTGCCCGCCGGCGACTGGATGCCCGAGTGGCTGCGACAGCGGGCCCGCCTCTCGCCCGAGCGGCTGGCGCTGGCCTGCGGGGATGACCGCTGGAGCTTCGAAGAGCTGGACCGGC
>MGOB01000072.1:19718-20102 GCA_001796995.1 Chloroflexi bacterium RBG_16_68_14
CTGGTCGGGGCCGGCGTCCGGTCAGGCGACCTGGTGGCGCTCCTGGCCGGCAGCGGGAGCGGCTTCGTGCAGCTCGCTCACGCCGTGCCGCGCGCGGGCGCCGTGCTCGTCCCGCTGAACCTGCGCTGGACGGCGGGCGAGCTAGGCCCTCTCCTCCAGGACGCCGGCGCCAGCTTCCTGGTGTACGACGAGCCGAACGCGGCGAAGGCCGCTGACTTCCGAGAGACGCTGCGCGCCCTCCGCTGCCTCTCCGTCGCTGAGCTGACGGATCCGCGCGGGGAGGGCCACGGCGAGAGGACGGAGGTCACCCCGGATCAGGTGGACCTTTCGGCGGTGCACAGCGTCATCTACACCTCGGGCACGGGCGGCCGGCCCAAGGGCGCT
>MGOB01000072.1:20186-20505 GCA_001796995.1 Chloroflexi bacterium RBG_16_68_14
CTGGCCTGCCTGCCCCTGTTCCACGTGGGCGGCCTCGCCGTTCTCCTGCGCAGCGTCATCTACGGCATCCCCGCCGTGGTGCAGGAGTCCTTCGACCCGGAGGCCGTCAACCGCGCCATCGACGAAGAAGGCGTCACCATCGTCTCGGTGGTCGCCACCATGCTGCTGCGGATGCTGGAGGCCCACGGCGACCGGCCCTATCCCGAAGGCCTGCGCTGCGTCCTGGTGGGCGGCGGCCCGGTGCCCCGGCCGCTGCTGGAGGAGTGCGCCCGACGGGGCGTGCCCGCGGTCCAGACCTACGGACTGACGGAGGCCGCCT
>MGOB01000072.1:20576-21561 GCA_001796995.1 Chloroflexi bacterium RBG_16_68_14
CTGTTCACCACGGAACTGCGCATCGAGGGCGAGGGCGGCCGGGCCCTCGCGCCTGGGGAGCCCGGCGAGATCGTGGTCCGCGGGCCGACGGTGACGCCCGGCTATCTGAACCAACCGGAGGCGACGGCGCAGGCGCTGCGCGACGGCTGGCTCCATACCGGCGACATCGGCTACCTGGACGCCGACGGCTATCTCTACGTGCTGGACCGGCGCGAGGACCTGATCGTCTCCGGCGGGGAGAACGTCTACCCGGCGGAGGTGGAGGAGGTGCTGCGCTCACACCCCGCCGTGCTGGATGCGGGAGTGGCCGGCCTGCCCGACGAGCGCTGGGGCCAGCGGGTGGCAGCCGCGGTCGCTTTACGGGATGGCGCGGCGGTGAGCGAGGATGAGCTGCTGGCCTTCTGCCGGGGCCGGCTGGCGTCCTACAAGGTGCCGACGCGCCTCCGCTTCGTCGAAGGGCTGCCGCGGAACGCCGCTGGCAAGCTCCTCCGGCCCGCCCTGCGCGAAGAATGGGCGAGGGACGTGCTTAGTCGCTAGCTGTCGGCTAGGGCTTCTGGGCGGTGTGGAGGGCCACCGTCCCGCCGCCCAGCTTGCGCACCGTTACCAGCGTGAGGCCGGCGTCGACCATGAGGCCGCTCAAGGCGGAAGCGTCCGGGAAGCCCTGGAGCGAGTCCGGCAGGTAGCGGTAGGCGGCCCGGTCGCCGCTCAGGACGCCGGCGAGGAGCGGCACCAGCCGGTTGAAGTAGAGGTGGTAGAGCCTTCCGAAGAGCCCGGGCGGCGGCTGCGTCATGTCCAGGCAGACCAGGCGGCCGCCGGGCTTGAGCACGCGGGCCATCTCCGCTAGGCTGGCCGGCAAGTCGGCCAGGTTGCGCAGGACGAAGCCGTTGGTGACGCAGTCGAAGGTGCCGTCAGGGAAGGGGAGCCGCAGGGCGTCGGCCAGCGCCCACGATACGCGACCGTCCGCCGCCTTCGCGCGGGCGGCGGC
>MGOB01000072.1:21610-36406 GCA_001796995.1 Chloroflexi bacterium RBG_16_68_14
CGGGAGAGCTCCAGCCCCAGGTCTCCCGTGCCCGTCCCCAGGTCGAGGGCGCGCCCGCCCGAGGGTCGAGCGGCGGCGGTCGCCACCCGGCGCCAGCGCCGGTCCATGCCCAGGCTCATCAGGCGGTTCAGCAGGTCGTAGCGGGACACGATGCGGTCGAACATCGCGCGCACCCGGCGGGCGTGTTCTGTAGCCAAGCCTTCCTTCCCTGCCCGATGAGCCATTTCCATGCTCCCTCATCGTACCGTGGGCCTGTCATCCTGACGAGGGCGGAGCAACGTTTAGCTTGGCCGCTCGACTGCGGGTCTTAGCCGGGGATGCCGAGGGCGATGGCCCAGGCGAGGCCGAAGCAGACGGGGAAGGTCAGGATCCAGGCCGCCAGGATGTTGTAGGCGACGCCCCAGCGCACGGCGGAGAGCCTGCGGGTGGCGCCCACGCCCATGATGGCCGAGCCGATGGTGTGGGTGGTGCTCAGCGGGATGCCGAAGCGAGAGGTGATGGTGAGCGTGGTGGCTGCCGCCGCCTCCGCCGCGAATCCCTGGTATGTCTCCAGGTGCGTCACCCGCATCCCCAGCGTCCGGATGATGCGCCAGCCGCCGGCCATGGTGCTGATGCCCATCGTCCCGGCGCCCAGGAAGATGATCCATAGCGGGACATGGAACTCGCTGGCCGGCGTCTCGTTGTAGATGGCGAGGGCCATCGCCATCACGCCGATCGCCTTCTGGCCGTCCGCCGTCCCGTGGCTGAAGGCCATGAACGCCGACGAGACGATCTGGAGCGGGCCAAAGAGGCGTCTGGTGGCGGAAGGGTTGGCCCGCTGGAACAGCCAGAGGATGGCTATCATGACGAGGAACGCCCCGCCGAAGCCGAAGACCACGGCGGCGCCCACCCCCGTGAGCACCTTCTGCCAGCCATCCCACAGGAGCACGTCGGTGCCGCCCACGGCCACCCCCGCCCCCGCGATGGCCGCGACGATGCCGTGGCTTTCGCTGGTGGGCAACCCGAAGTAGGCGGCGAAGCTGCTCCAGAACACGACGGCCAGCGCCGCCGCCGCGACCGTCTCCAGGGTTACCATCTCGATATCCACGATGCCCTTCCCGATGGTGGTGGCCACGGCCGTCCCGGCGAACACCCCGGCCAGGTTGAGCACCGCCGCCATGACCACCGCCGCCAGCGGCGGCAGCGCTCGGGTGGAGACCACGGTGGCGACGGCGTTGGGGGCGTCGGTCCAGCCGTTCACCGCCTCGAAGAGCAGGATGGCGATGAAGGTGAAGATGAGGAAGCCGAGGCCTTCAGTCATCCGCGCTCCCATCCTTACGCAAGAAAGGGAAGCTGGGCTTCCCTTTCCGTTCCGAGTACGGATCTGCGCTCCGCCCGCGACGGCTAGGCATGCTTCAGGACGATCCCCTCCAGGATGTGGGCCACATGTTCAGCGCTGTCCGTCGCCCGCTCCAGTTGGTCGTAGATGTCCCGCCACTTGATGATGTCCGCGGAGCCCAGCTCGTCGCGGAACAGGTCGGCGCTGGCGTTCAGGAACAGCGCATCCGCCTCGTTCTCCAGGCGGTGGATCTCCACGAGCTGCTCCTGGATCTTGCGCAAGGTCGAACGGCGCCGCAGGTTTCCGACGGCTCGCTCGACCTGGAGGCACTGGAGCCTCACCAGGTCCGCCAGCGCCCTGGCGGCGGGCGTCGGCTGCTGGATGCCATAGATCCGGATCGCGGTTGCCGCTCCTTCCATGAAGTCCATGATATCGTCCAGCTGCTGGGCCAGCGCGGCGATGTCTTCCCGGTCCAGCGGCGTCACGAAGGTCCGGTGGAGTTGCAGGTAGAGTTCATGGGTGACCTCGTCCCCTTCGTGCTCCAGCTCCCGGATGCGCTGCGTCTTCATCTCCACGTTCTCGAAGTGCTCCAGGAGGTCGGTCAGCGCCTCGCTGGCCAGGACCAGATTGTGGGCGCCCTTCTCGAACAGATCGTAGAACCGGTAGTTGCGGGGGATCAGGGAGAATCTCACCGTCGACCTCCTGTCGCCGCCTCTACCTTACAGACTCCGGGCGATAGCGGCTACCCCCGGCAGCGGCCGAAGTCTAATACTTGGAGACGTTGAGCTCCTCGATCCGGCCCTCGACCAGGTAGACCACGCGCTCGCAGATGTTGGTCACCCGGTCGGCGATGCGCTCCAGGTTGTGGGCGACCCAGGTGAGATGGGTGGCCCGCTCGATGGTCCTTGGGTCGTTCGCCATGTAGGTGAGGAGCTCGCGGTAGACCTGGTCGTAGAGGGCGTCCACCTCGTCGTCCTGGTCGCAGATGCGGCGCGCCAGATCGGCGTCGCGCTCCTTGAAGGCTTCGAGGCTCGACATCAACATTCGGCCCGCCACCTCCGCCATGCGCGGGATGTCGATGTAGGGCTTGAGCGGCGGCTCGTCGGCCAGCATGAGGGCGATCTTGGCGATGCCCTCCGCGTGGTCACCCATGCGCTCCAGGTCGACGATGATGTAGAGCACGGCGACGATGGTGCGGAGGTCGCTCGCCAGGGGCTGCTGGGTGGCGATGATCTCCAGGCACGTGTCCTCGATCTCGTAGCGTTTCTGGTTGACCTTCGCATCGTCTGCGATGATCTGATGAGCCAGATCCACATCGCGCTCCCGAAGCGCCTGGATGCCCCGCTCGATGGCCACCTCAACCATGCTGGCCAGCGCCAGCATCTCCTGCTGGATCTCGGCGAGTTGTCGTTCAAAAGCCGTACGCGTCATGAAGTTGCTCGCTAGCCGAAGCGTCCGGTGATGTAGTCCTCCGTGCGCTTCTCTTTCGGGTTGGTGAAGACCTCACGGGTAGGCCCGTACTCGATTAATTCGCCAGCGCGGTCTTCGTTCATCATCAAAACCGCCGTGGAGTCAGCCACCCGCGCGGCCTGCTGCATGTTATGGGTGACGATGACGATAGTGTAATTCTGCGCCAGCTCCCGCATCAAGTCCTCGATCTTGAGCGTGGCCACCGGATCCAGAGCGCTACACGGCTCATCCATGAGGATGACCTCCGGCTCGACGGCGAGAGCGCGAGCGATGCACAGGCGCTGCTGCTGGCCGCCAGAGAGGGTGAGGGCGCTCTTGTGCAACTTGTCCTTGTCCTTCACCTCGTCCCAGAGGGCGGCCAGCAGCAGCGCCCGCTCGACGATCTCATCCAGGTTCCCAACGTAGCCGTTGATGCGTGGCCCAAAAGCCGCGTTCTCATAGATAGACTTGGGGAAAGGATTCGGCTTTTGGAAGACCATACCGATCCTCCGGCGCACGTCCACGGGATCGACTCGCTTGGAGTAGATGTCTTGCCCATCGAACAGGACTTGGCCGGTAAGCCGAAATCCAGGGATGAGGTCATTCATGCGGTTGAGGCAGCGGATGAGCGTGCTCTTGCCACAACCAGAGGGCCCAATAATGGCGGTGATGCGCTGCCTCAGCACCGCCATCGTCACGTCTCGCAGCGCCTGAAAGCTGCCATACCAGGCGCTCAGACTGCGAAGAGCGATGGCTAGATCGCCGTCCGCCTGGGCAGACTCCACAGAGTTTATTGTAGGCGAGAGGACGGGCAGCGGAAACGGCGGGGCCGTAAGTTGCTGATCTGATTTCACCATCTTCTGCTCCTCTCGAACCAGTTCCGCAGGAACACAGCGAGGGCATTCATGCTGAGCAGCACCACCAGCAGGACGATGATGCCCGCCGCGGCGTTCTCGGCGAACTCCGGTTGGGGCCGTGACACCCAGTTGAAGATCTGGATCGGTAGCACGGTGAACCGGTCGAGCGGGCTGCCCGGGGTGAAAGGCACGAAGAGCAGTGCCCCAATCATGATCAGCGGCGCCGTCTCACCGATAGCGCGCGACAGCGCCAGAATGACGCCGGTCATTATCGCGGGCAGCGCGGCGGGCAGTACCTGAAAGCGCACTGTCTGCCAGCGAGTGGCTCCTACCGCGATCGCAGCTTCCCGGATGGAGGGAGGAACAGCCCGTAGACCCTCGCGAGAGGCGACGATGATGATCGGTAAGATGAGGAGCGCCATGGTGAGGGACCCCGCGAGTACGCTTCGGCCGAGATCCATCGCCCGCACGAACACCGCCAGGCCAAGGATGCCATAGACGATGGACGGCACGCCCGCCAGGTTATTGATGTTCGTCTCGATGACGCGCGACAGCCAGTTGTGAGGAGCGAACTCCTCCAGATAGATGGCGGCGCCGATCCCCAGCGGAACCGCGAAGAGCGCCGTAAAGCCCATCATCCAGAGCGTACCGAACAGAGCCGCCTTAATACCGGCCTGCTCAGGATGGCGTGACGGGAAGCTGTTGATGAAGCCCCAGCTGAGCCGGTCGATGCCATCTCGGGTTACCGTCACCAGCAGGACGGCCAGCACGGCGATGGCGATGCAGGTGCCAGCGAAGCAGAGCGCCAGGAAGACGGCGCCCGTCCCTCGGCGCACGGCCATCCTGCGACGGAGGGCGGCCGCTCCGATCATTCGTACACCTCCCGGAACCGGTGCAGCAGCCACTGCGCCGCGATGTTCAGCAAGAGGGTCAACAGGAAGAGCAACATGCCCACGGCAAAGATGGTGCTGTACTCGATGGTTCCCCGCGGCGTGTCGCCTAGGCTCACCTGAACGATATAGGCGGTCATTGCCTGCATGCCTTCGAGGGGATTCCAGCTGAGGTTGGGCATATTGCCAGCGGCTATGGTCACGATCATCGTCTCGCCGATGGCGCGCGAGGCAGCTAAGATGGCGGCCGCCATGATGCCCGAAAGGGCCGCGGGCACCACGACTCGGAGCGCCACCTCGAAGCGGTTTGCCCCCAGCCCGTAGGCCCCCTCCCGCAGCGTTTGCGGCACTGCCCGCATCGCGTCCTCACTCAACGATGAGACGAGTGGCAGGGTCATGATGCCCATCGCGATACTAGCACTCGCTGCGTTGAAGGGGCCGGCTTCCGTAAACAGGGGTCTGACGATCTCCGGAGTGATGAACTGAAGAGCGAAGTAGCCATAGACCACCGTCGGAATGCCGGCGAGCACCTCCAGCACCGGCTTCACTACAGCTCTCAGACCTGCAGGAGCGTATTCGCTCAGAAAGATGGCCGCCGCCAGCCCCAGTGGCAATGCGACTAGCATCGCCCCTAGGGACATAAGGAGAGTAGCGGATAGCAGCGGCAGGACGCCGAAGTGTTGGTCCCGAAAGAGCGGTGTCCACTGGGTATCGGTGAAGAACTCGATCAGGGATACCTCGTCGAAGAAGGCCCAGATCTCCTCCAGGAGCGCGGCAACGATGGCGAGGGTGGTGAAGACAGATACGAGGGCGCAGAGCAAGAGGACGCCGTAGACCACCGCCTCGCGCCCTCGGCGCAGCCGAGCCTGGAGAGGCCCGGGCCGTCGTACCCTGGAGAGCCGGCCCAGCGCCACGTCCTGATGCATGCTCACCGCCCCTCGCCTATTGGCCCCGCTTTGCGAGGGCCATCACTGCGTGAGCTTGGCCAGCCCCTCCTGATAGACATCCGCTGGGACCTCCACGTAGCCCACCTCAGGTACCAGCGTCGGGGCCTGCTCGAGGTAGAAGCGCATGAACTCGACCACTTCCGGCCGTGCCAGCGCGTCTGCTCGGAGGTAGACGAAGAGCGGGCGGGACAAGGGGCTGTAGGTGCCGTCAAGGATCGTCTCTCGGGACGGCGCAACGCAACCCGAGCCACCGTCTACTGGAACCAGCTTGAGCCGCTCTTGATTCTGCTCGTAGTAGGCGAACCCGAAGTACCCCAGCCCGTCCTCGTCACCGGCTATGCCCTGGACGAGGATGTTGTCGTCCTCGCTGGCCGTGTAGTCGCCTCGGCTCGCCCCTTCCTCACCCACGATCTCGTCGGTGAAGAAGTCAAAGGTGCCGGAGTCGGTGCCCGGTCCGTAGAGCGTGAGCGGCCGGTCCGGGAAGTCGGGCCGCACGTCGTTCCAGTTCGTCACGGTCCCCTGCGCCGCCGGTTCCCAGATACGCTTCAGCTCCTCCACGGTAAGGCAATCTACGAAGTCATTCTCCGGGTTGACTATCACGGAGAGCCCGTCGAAGGCGACCTCAAACTCCACGTATTCGATGCCGTTGCCGGCGCAGGCTTGGGCCTCATCCTCTTTGATCGGGCGAGAAGCGTCGTTGAATTCGATCTCCCCGGCACAGAACTTCTCGAATCCTCCTCCCGTGCCGGAGATACCGACCACCACGTCGACCCCAGGCTGAGCCTTGCCGAACTCCTCGGCCACCGCCTCGGTGATAGGGAAGACCGTGCTCGAGCCGTCGCCCACAATGGTACCGGATAGTCCGGCGCCGCCTCCATCGTCACCGCAGGCGGTGAAGAAGAAGGCCGCGAGTACCGCGGCCAGGATGCCTGTGCTGAAGGCGAGGGGCTTCCGGAGCAGCCTCATCCCGCCCATTCTGGCTGATAAATGCATCTAGCAGTAGATCCTTTCTGTGGTTCGATCATAGAGGCTATTGGGTGACCTCTTGTAGAGCCTTCGGAGAGCTTTGCGCTTGTTCCTTCTACACCTCCTCTGAAATGAGTAACGGCGCCCCCTGGGGGCGCCGTCCTGACCGAACCGTGGGTTAGGTTTGTGACGCTCGTCACTTCTTTGGAAGATAGCACGGCTGGCCGGTGCTCGTCAAGCCCAGGTGCGCCTACGCCCAGCGCGATATACTGCTCGGGCCGCACGAGCGGCGCAGGAGGCTTCCCCGTGCGACCTTACCCTCGTCTCGCCGCTGCCGGATGGCTGGCTCCCCTCGCCGCCCTTCTCCTCGCCGCCTGCGCTCAGGGCGGGCCGCCCCTGCCCTCGACGGTGCGGCTGGCCGCCGACCCGCCGCTGGCCGAAGGCGCCCTCGCCGCCGCGGGCGAGCTCCTCGCCGCCCGCGGCCTGGCCGTCGAGGCCGCGGGCGAGCCCAGCGAGGCCGATCTGGTGGTGACCGCCGCACCGACTGATGCCGGAGGCTTCCCCTTCGTCACGCGCTACTGGGTAGCTGCCACCGGCCTATCCAATCCGGCGGAGGGACTGACCATGGCGGAGCTGGCCGACGCCGTTGCCGGCCGTCTCACCGACTGGTCGCCCCTTACCGGGGAAGCGCTGCCGCTGCGGGTGCTGGTCCCCATCGAGCCTGCCCCGCCCCTCGACCGGTGGTGGCCGGGCTCGGCAGCGGGCGCCCAGGCGGCGCCCCTGGCCGACATCCCGGGGGCCCTGGAGGCGGACCCCGGCGCCCTGGCGCTCCTACCCCTCGATGCCGTCGACGCCCGGGTGCGGAGCCTCGCCGTCGATGGCGTCGACATCGTCTTTGGGACGGGCGAGGTCGCCGCGTACCCGATGGTAGAGCGGGCCTGGGCGGTGCCCCGAGAGGTGGGCGACGGCGAGTTCGCGCGGCTGCTGGAGGAGGTGGCGCGCGCCCTGGCGGAGCGACTGGCGCTGTCGTCCCCGGAGCCCATCATCCTGCGGGCGACGGGCGACATCATCCCCGCCCGCTGCGTCTACGCCAAGCAGCAAGAGTACGGGGACTTCCGCCACGCCTTCCTGGAGCTGGGGCCCTGGCTGGCCCAGGCCGACCTCACCGTCGGCAGCCTGGACGCCTCGCTCTCCGACGCGGGCGCGCCCTTCGGCTGCGTGGAGACCTTCAGCCTGCTGGCGCCGGCGGCCAGTGTGGAGGGCCTGGCCCTTGCCGGCTTCGATGTCGTCACGGTGGCGACCAACCACGTGAAGGACTGCGGCCAGAGCGCCTGCGGCGACCAGGCCTTCTTCGATACGCTGGCCAACCTCCGGGCCGCCGGCATCTCGCCGGTGGGCGGCGGTGCGGACCTGGCGGAGGCGCGCCGGCCCGCCGTCGTCACGGTCCAGGACGTTCGCTTCGCCTTCCTGGGCTACGACGAGATCGCCCCCTACTATCACGCCGGGCCCGGCGTGCCCGGCACCGCTCCCCTGGACGAAGTCTACCTCCGGGAGGACGTGGCGGCGGCGCAGCAGCAGGCCGACGTGGTGGTGGTGCTTCCCCAGTGGGGTGTGGAGTACACCGCCGATCCCACCTTCGGACAACAGGCGCTGGCGGCCGCCGCCGTGGCGGCCGGCGCCGACCTGATCGTCGGCAACCATCCCCACTGGGTGCAGGCGGCGGAGCTCATCGACGGCGCCTTCGTCGCCTACGCCCTGGGCAACTTCGTCTTCGACCAGGACTGGTCGGTGCCTACCATGCAGGGCGTCGTGCTGGAAGCGGCCTTCCACGGCCCCCATCTGAAGGGCGTCCGGTATCATCCCATCCGCGTCGGGGCCGACTTCCAGCCCGCCTTTGCTGGGGCGGAGGAGGCGCGGGAGATCCTGGAGCGCATCTGGACGGCGAGCGCCGCGCTGGAGTAGGGCGCGGTTCAGCCTTTCGGCCGTGCAACTCCCGACATAGGTGGCGGTCCCTCGCCCCACTGCGACATCGCGAGGACGAAGATAGGCGCGTCAGGTGGCCATCCTGCGGAGCGCCCTGATAGGCAGCGTCCCATGGGGCACCCATACTGGGGCTGAAGTCACGGCGGGAGCTGTGCCTTCGCGTCTCGCCCCTTCCTGCTCCCAGCGGACCTGGCAGCAGGGACGGGAGAAAGGAGGGCTGCTCCTATGCGCAGACTGCTTACCCACTTCGCCCTTGGTCTCATTGTTGTCATAACGGTCGTGGCTGTGAGCTGCGGCGGAGGTAGCGGGAAGGGCGGCAAGAGCACCGAGGGTGACGATGCCACCGAGGCGGCGCCCCCGGCCTCGGAGGCAGAGACTGGGGAGATCAGTTCGGAGGAGATCGTCCCGCGGTATGAGGGGACGGCCATCTTCATCGTTGCCGAGGGCTTCTATGGAGGCGCCCAAAGCGGCACCGGGATCGTCCTCGATGATCAAGGACACATTCTGACCAACAACCACGTCATCGACGGCGCGGGCAGCATCACGATACGCGATCCGAGGGACGGACGGGAGATCCCGGCGCGTATCGTCGGCCGCAGCCCCTGCGATGACCTCGCGGTCATCCAGGCCCGCGACCCGACGCCCTTCAACCTGGCGACGCTGGGCACCGTCGCCGATATCAGTGTGGGTTCGCCGGTGTACGTCGTTGGTTATCCCGGGACGCCGTCGGAGAGCTTCGCTCAGACGCGGCTTTCGCTCACGGGCGGGTTGGTGAGCAAGCTGAACGCGCAGTTCGAGTACTACGGCCTCCAGAACATGATCCAGACCGACGCCTCCGTGAACCACGGGAACAGCGGCGGGCCGCTCGTGGACAAGTGGGGCCGGGTGGTCGGTGTGGTCACGCTTGCCTTCCTCGGCGCCGGGCTGGAGAACGTCGCTTACGCAACGACGATCGACGAGGCGGAGCTGGTCTATGAGCAGCTCCTGCTGGGAGACGACATCGACTGGCTCGGCGTGAACGTCGTCCCTAACGACCCGCAGTTTGAGATCGACTATGGCGTGCCATATATTCCCGACAGCGTCGTGATCATCGGCGTGGACACGAATAGCCCGCTGTTCGAGCAGGGCTGGGTAGCAGGAGACATCCTCCTGGCCGCGGAGGGCCAGCTCCTGACCATGCCCGGCGACCTGTGTGCCGTCATCCGCTCCCACCGGCCGGGCGACGAGATCCTGCTGGAGGGCTACGGGCAGTTCACCGACCCCGACACGGGCGAGACGTACTACGACGCCTACTCGACGACCGTGAAGCTGCCCCGCTAGCCGCGACCAGCCCGCCACGCGCGCACGATGGCTTTGTCGTGGGGGAAGGCGAGGTACGGCAGCGCCTCCGCGGGGAAGAAGCGCACCGCCTGGCACTCGGGGCCGACGCAGATGCGGCCGCCCGTGACGCGGGCGGCGTAGGCGATGAAGATCACCCGGTCGCCGGTGGCCGAGTAGGCCCCCAGGAGCCGCTCGATGCGCACGTCGAGGCCGGTCTCCTCCTTCGTCTCGCGCGCGGCCGCCTCCTCCAGCGCCTCGCCGGCGTCCACGTAGCCGGAGGGGAAGGACCACTCGCCCAGGTGCGGCTCGTGGTTGCGGCGCACCAGCAGCAGCCGGCCCCGGCGCTGGGCCAGGATGCCCACAGCGACCTTCGGGTCGTCGAAGTGGACGTACCCGCACTGGGGGCAGACCTTCCGCCGGCGCCAGAAGGCGACCCGGCGACGAAGGGGCGTCCCGCACTGAGGGCAGAATCGGGCAGCCAAGGGCGTAGGAGCTAGCGCACCATGACGACGCGGCGGAAGCGCTCCGTGTAGCGGCCGTCCTCACCCCGCCAGCGCTCCCGCACGAACTTGAGGAACTCGTCGCCCTCACCGAACTGGCTGGTATGGCGGAGCAGCGCCTGGATCTTGGTCTCCACCACCTCGGAGATGTCGACGACAAAGTTGGCCTGCTCAAGACTCCAGATGAACAGTTCCTTCACCTTGTGGGGCTCCAGCCCCTCCTCGAGCTGCTCCGGGAAGTTCCAGCGGTCCCGCGCGGCCGGGTAGACGGCGTCGATGGCGACGAGACCGGCCGTGCGGTGGTCGGAGTGGTTGATGAAGCTGTTGCGGATGATGACCTGGGTCGGGTCGTGGGTGAAGACGGCGTAGGGCCTGATGCGGCGGATGACGCGCACCACGTCGCCCAGGAGCTGGCGGCTGTAGGTCAGCTCCCCATCGACGTAGCCGTCCAGGAAGAAGACGTCCTTCACCCCCAGCGCCTCGGCGGCGGCGCGCTGCTCGCGCTGGCGCATCGGCACCAGGCGGTCGGCGGTGAGCGAGGGGTCCTCGGTGCCCTTGGAGCCGTCGCTGCAGACCAGGTAGTAGAACTGCCATCCCTGCTGCGACCAGAGGTGGGCCGTGCCGGCGCAGCCGAAGTCGGCGTCGTCCGGGTGGGCGGCGATGGCGAGGGCGACTTTGGGGTGGTCGCCGGTGTCGGGCGGGCCCTCAGGCACGGGCGATGTGTAGGTCTGCTCCAGGCTGGATGTCACGTAGCACCTCGGTGAGTGGGATGTCCGTTCATTCTAGCATGCGCGGCTGCGCCATCTCAGGCCGTCTCAACGAACACCTCCTCTGCAAGATTGAAGTTGGGCGTGTGGACAAGGACGAGTCTCGCGAGAGTCGCAGTCGGGTTTGAATAGCTGAACCGCCGACCTTGACGGACCAGGCAAAAGTCTCCCGCCACAAGGCCGGTCTCGGCACCATCGAGCACGAACCGAATCGCCCCGTCGATGACGAGGTAGTACTTGTCGGAACGCTTCGACCAAGCCTCAGCGTGACCGGTGCCCGGTGGTACATCGATGACAGCCAGAGACGAACGCAGGTCATGCCCTGCGGTGTAGTCGAATATGCGAAGGCCCGCGAAATCGATCGGCCTGATTGCCCCGCCTAGAACAAACATCGAGCGCTCTCCTCCAGCTTCTCCTTGATCCTGGCGAGGCCCTCCTGTATGGCCGTGACCGTCGACTTCTGGGCGAACCGGCCGATGAGGTTGGCGATTGCGCCACTTGGCGGCTCGAAGCGCTCGATGAGCAGCGTGCCGTCCCCCTGGGGCTGGACCTCGAACGACCAGTTGAACTGCATCCCGAAGCCTCCCCGAGACCGCCAGCCGATGCGCTGATTGGACTGGTACTCGGTCACCTCGATCTTGTCGGTAGTGGTCATGCCCAGGTTCTTGCCCCTGGACTCGTAGGTCGACCCAACCCCGACCGCGCCGTCCGAGGTCTTCTTCATCTCCTCGATGTGCGACCACTCAGGGTGCTTCTGTAGGTCTGCGACGTAAGCGAAGACCTTCTCCGGCGGCGCGTTGATCTGCGTCTGGAACGGTATCGTCGGCATGATCCACTCCTTTCCATGACGTGGGGTGAACCCCGCGCCTGAACCGACGTTCCTTGACGTGCGACTATCCTAACACGGTTAATGAATGCTTGCCTAGCTGGGGTGGTTGAACGCCCGTCGGGCGTGATTAGCGCTGGCTCCGCAGCAGCTCTCTTGCCAGGGCGAGGCCGGCCTGGCGCCGTTCTGGATCGCCTCCCGCCGTGCCCATGTCGGGCCGGCCGCCGCCGCCCGCGCCCATCTCCTTGCCGATCTGGTCAGCGAGCTTGCCAGCATGGAGACCCTTCTTTACAAGGTCGTCCGTCAGCATCACAGCGACGTTTAGCTTGCCGTCGAAGAGGGAGCCTAGGACCACCGCCGCAGACTTGACTCGACGTCTCAACTCATCCCCAAACTCCCGAAGGGTTGCGGCATCC
This sequence comes from Chloroflexi bacterium RBG_16_68_14, assembly GCA_001796995.1. Lineage (GTDB taxonomy): Bacteria > Chloroflexota > Dehalococcoidia > DSTF01 > RBG-16-68-14 > RBG-16-68-14. The sequence goes on from MGOB01000072.1 coordinate 33,850, forward strand.
ACATTGTCTATCCAGTCAACGACGAGATACGTGCCGTCCCGCTTCTCCGCGCGCGACAGTACCTCGTCGGGGTCGGGCAGGTTGGCGGCGGCTGGCTTGGGCAGCTCCCGCGCCCGTCCGCCTGTGGCGGAGAGGGCGCGCAGGCGCTCGAGGAGCTCCTCTGGCGGCACGTTGTACTCGCGGCTGAGCTGCTCCACCACCTGGCGGCGCGTGTCCATCCAGGCGAAGGCGCCCGTGCCGGTCAGCGCGTCGACGCGCCGGACGCCGGCGCCCACGCTGCGCTGGTCGATGATGAGGAAGGCGCCGATCTCGCCGGTGGCGCGGCAGTGGGTGCCACCGCACAGCTCGCGGCTGAAGGCATCGCCGTCGCCCACGGAGACGACGCGCGCCTCCTGCCCGTACTTCTCGTCGAACATGGCGTCCGCGCCAAGGTCGAGAGCCTGCTGGATGGGCAGCACCTCGGTGCGCACCGGCCGGTCGAGCAGGACCTGCTCGCGCACGATGCGCTCCACGTCTCGGAGCTCTTCGTCGGTCAGCGGCTTGTTGTGGAAGAAGTCGAAGCGCAGCCGGTCGGGCGCCACCAGCGAGCCGGCCTGCTTGGCCTGCTGACCGAGGACGACGCGCAGCGCCCGGTGGAGGAGGTGCGTGGCGGTGTGGTTGCGCATGGTGGCGCGACGGGACTGCTCGTCCACCTCCGCGTGCACCTGCTCGCCCTCCCGCACGTCGCCGCGCACCACCTGGCCGTGGTGGAGGTAGACGCCTTGGCCGATCGAGTGTACTGCACTTATCTCGATCTCTCCCTTCGGCCCTACGATGCGGCCAGAGTCGCCCACCTGGCCGCCCGCCTCGGCGTAGAAGGGCGTGGTGTCCAGCACGACGGCCACGACCGCACCTGCGGAGGCGGTCTCAGCGCGCTGCTCCCCGACGAAGAGGGCTTCGAGTCGCGCCTCGACCGCGAGTGTCTCGTAGCCGAAGAAGCGCGTCGCCGGTAGCCCGCCGACCTGGGACAGCAGCGCCTCCTCTTGCCCCCGCTCCAGCTCGCGGGCGCTGCGGGCGCGCTGCCGCTGAGCGTCGAGCGCTTCGTTGAAGCCCTGCTCGTCGACGCTCCAGCCGCGCGCCTCCAGCACCTTGCGCGTCAGGTCGATGGGGAAGCCGTAGGTGTCGTAGAGCCGGAACGCCTCCTCGCCGGGAAGGACAGTCCCTCTGGCCGTTACCTTGGCCTCGCCAACCAGCACGGCCTCCAGCCGGGTGAGGCCGGCCTCCAGCGTGCTGAGGAAGCGCTCCTCCTCGTCGGAGACGAGGTCGGCGATGCGCCCGGCTGACTCCGTCAGCTCAGGGTAGGCGCCGCCCATGATCTCGATGACGCCCTCGCAGATCTGGGAGAGGAACGGGCGGTCGAGCCCGAGCAGGTTGCCCTGGTACGATGCGCGGCGCAGGATGCGCCGGAGCACGTAGCCGCGCCCTTCGTTGGAGGGCACCAGGCCGTCGGCGATGAGGAACGACACGGCCCGCGCGTGGTCAGCGACGGCGCGATAGCTGGGCAGCCGTTCCCGCGGTATGGGGTCCGCATCGCCGCACTGAATTTGCAATTGCTTTATGAGCGGGACAAAGAGGTCGGTCTCATAGTTCGTCTCGACGCCCTGGAGGATGGCGGCCAGGCGCTCGAAGCCCATGCCCGTGTCGACGCCGTGCTGGGCGAGGGGGGTGAGGGTGCCGTCCGCCGCCCGGTCGAACTGCATGAAGACCAGGTTCCAGAGCTCCCACCAGCGGCCGCACTCGCAGGTGAGGTGGCAGTCGCTCCCGTCCGTGAGGCAGCGGCCGGTTCGGTCGTAGATGATCTCCGAGTTGGGGCCGCAGGGGCCGGTGTCGCCCATGCTCCAGAAGTTGTGCTCGGCGCCCAGGCGAACGACTTCGGAGGCGGGCAGGCCCTTCACCCGCGACCAGATCTCGGCCGACTCGTCGTCCTCCTCGAAGACGGTGGGGTGGAGGACGTCGGCGGGCAGCCCGAAGCCCTTGGTCAGCAGCTCCCAGGCGAAGGCGATCGCCTCCTCCTTGAAGTAGTCGCCGAAGGAGAAGTTGCCCAGCATCTCGAAGAAGGTGTGGTGCTGGGGCGAGGGGCCCACTTCCTCCAGGTCGTTATGCTTGCCGCTCACCCGCAGGCACTTCTGCACCGAGGCCGCCCGTGTGTAGGGGCGCCGCTCGATGCCCAGGAAGGCGTCCTTGAACGGAACCATCCCCGCGTTGGTGAAGAGCAGCGTGGGATCCTGGGCCGGCACGAGGGACGAGCTGGGCACGATGGCGTGCCCCCGCTCCTCGAAGTACGAGAGGAACTTCTGCCGAATCTGTGCGCTCTCCATGGCGACTGGATTATAACAAGTCAGTTATTATAGACCGCCCGAAGGGCCAGTGTTTCTATCCCACCCACCCGCCCAGAGGAGGCTTTACATCTGGGGGACACCCCCAGCCCCCGGCTGTACAGACCGGAGACATGGGTTACAGATGTGCGGGGACATGGGTAACACTCAGCAGGTGAGATCCACATGACCGACTCGCTGGT
>MGOB01000073.1:0-6143 GCA_001796995.1 Chloroflexi bacterium RBG_16_68_14
TATCCTGAGCGGGGCGCCAGATTCTTCGCTTCGCTCAGAATGACAGAGCGAAGGGCTCAGAATGACAGCCAGCACTCTGTCACGCTGATCCGCCTGAGGCGGAGAAGGGTCTATCGCCTGTTCGGGCCCACCCCGCCGGCAGCGCACAGTGCAGCGGACCAAGGGCTGGGCCCACCGGGCCTAGGGCGCAGGCGTGGGAGAGGGCGCCGGGGTCGCCGAGGGCGTTGGCGACGGCGCTGGCGAGGGCGTCGGCCCCGGCGTTGGCTCCGGCGTCGGGCTCGGGCTCGGCGTCGGCGTGGCCACCGGTGGAGAGGGTGTAGATTCCGGCGGCGCCGGCGTGGCCTGCGGTGGCGCGGGCGTGGCCTCCGGCGCCGGCGATGGCGTAGCCTCTGGCGGCGCAGGCTGCGGGGGCGCTGACGCCGCCACCGGTGGCGGAGTCGTTGGCGATGTCGGCGGCGCGCCGAGCCGGTACTTCTCGTCGAACCAGTCCCAGGCGATACGAGAGAGCCTGGCCCCGAAGGAGTACCCCGTGTACTCAGTTCTCGCCTTCTGTGAGAGGTAGGTGATGGCGTACGCCTTCTGCTGGCCGTCGGAACCTGTGAAAGTAACTATCCCCGCGTCGTTGTTCACCCAGCCATCACGGTCCGAGTAGTAGCCGATCTTGTGCGCCACGCTGGCGGATGAGGGCAGCCGCCCCGGCAGAATGTAATTTAGCCCCGCGTTGACCTCCCGCAACTTGGCCAGGGTGTAGGTCGTCCACTCCGGGCTGAACATCTCGCCCCGGTACAGCTTCGCCAGAGCCAGGTTCGCCTCTACCGCCGTCAAGGCGTTGATCTGCGTTCCCGTCGGGTAATAGGGCACCTGATGGAACTCCGACAGGACCATGCCCCAGGAGCGCATCATCTCTTGGGCCCGCGCCACCCCCGCCTCGTAGCTGGGAAAAACCTTCTGCAGGAACTGCTTGACTTGCGGAGGGTAGCTTCCGCCGATCCCTACCCGAATGTTGTAGGCCACGCTCGAAGGGTCACCCCGCCCCGCCTCAAACTCCCCGACCGTCGCCAGGAGCGCGAACAGGTTAATCGTACATCCCGTCTTGTGTACATTGTTCCCGCCGACGGAGATCGTCTCTCCCGTCTGGAGGTCGGTCACGGCCACCGCCACCTCGATGCTGCCCACCTGCACCTGATACTCGGCAATCTCGCTGGCCAGCGCGTCCCTCAGCTCCAGGAACTGGGGCGACGCGTTCGCGTTTTCGGGCCTTGCCGCCCCAGCTAATGGCGACTGAGGCCCTGCCGGTTGATCACCGGCGTCGGACGCTGCAGGCGGGTCGCTCTCAGGCACAGCCCCGGCCGTCCCCTCTAAGCCCGGCTCAGGTGTAGGCGTGAAGCTCGCCACTAGATCAACTGTGTCGGCACGCGCGCCGACTCCACCGCCACCCACGGCGGCGAACGGCGCCCGCCCCGGCGTGGGCTGCTCCTCGCCCAGTGCTCCCAGGGCTAGCGCCAGACTGCCGCCCATGACCGCCAGGGCCGCGGCGGCGGCCGCCGCCAGGCCTAAGTGCCGCATCCCTACGCGCTTCGTCTTCTCGTCAGCCAAAAGTCTCGTTCGGGCCCGCTCCGGGCGGACCTGCCTCCGCACAGATGGAATCGGGAATACCAATAGAAGTAACGCCGAAACCATGGACAAGGATAAGAGAATAGGGCCAATGCTACGTCTCACGCCCTTGTTTGCCCCTTTGTCCTAGCGAATCCTACCTCGTGTCTTCCAGCACTAGCTTTTCAGTATACACCCCAGCAAACCTGGTGTTAGACTTTCAAGTTGTGACAAACCCCGCGCTGATTCGCGATCTCAGACGTGCCGTGGGCGCCAAGTGGGTCCTTGACGCCCCCGAAGACCTCATCGTCTACGAGTACGACGCCACCATCGAGCGTGGCATGCCGGAGGCCGTCGTCCTCCCCGATAGCGATGAACAGGTGGCCGCGGCAGTCCGCATCGCCCGACGGCACAACGTGCCCGTCACCGCACGTGGCGCCGGTACCGGCCTCTCAGGCGGCGCCATCCCCTGCGACGGCGGTGTCGTCATCGCCACGTCCCGCATGAACCGCATCCTGGAAGTGGACCCGGAGAACCGCCTCGCCGTGGTCGAGCCCGGTGTCATCAACCTGGACGTGAGCGAAGCCGTCGCCCCGTACGGCCTCTACTACGCGCCCGACCCGTCCAGCCAGAAGGCCTGCACTATGGGCGGCAACGTGGCCGAGAACGCCGGTGGGCCCCACTGTCTCCGCTACGGCACCACTACGAACCACGTCCTCGGCCTCCAGATAGTCACGCCGGAGGGCGATCTGCTCTGGCTCGGCGACAAGACGCCCGATCCGCCAGGCTACGATCTCACCGGCCTAGTTGTCGGCTCCGAGGGCACGCTCTGCATCGTCACTAAGATCATCGTCCGCCTCCTGGACCGGCCCCAATCCACCGTCACCCTCCTCGCCATCTTCGACGAGGTGGATCAGGCGTCGCGCGCCGTCTCCGCCATCATCGGCCAGGGGATCGTGCCCGCCGCGCTGGAGATGATGGACCGCAACACTATGCGGGCCGTTGAGGAGGCAGTCCATGCCGGCTACCCGCCGGACGCCGGCGCCGTCCTCCTCATCGAGGTCGACGGCCTCGAAGAGGAGACCCGCGAGCAGGCGGACTCCGTGCGCGCCCTGTGCGATGAGCTGGGCGCCCGCGAGCTGCGCATCGGCTTCTCGCTGGAGGATCGGGAGAGGCTGTGGGCCGGGCGCAAGGGGGCCCTGGGCGCGCTGGGACGCCTCGCGCCGTCCTACTACATCCTGGACGGCGTCGTCCCCCGCACCAAGCTCCCCGCCGTCCTCCGCGGCGTCTACGAGGCCTGCGACCGCTTCGGCTTTCAGGTGGCCAACGTCTTCCACGCCGGCGACGGCAACCTCCACCCCAACATCCTGTTCGACGAGCGCGTCCCCGGCGCAACGCAGCGGGTCCTGGACCTCGGCGCTGTGATCATGCGCCTGTGCGTCGATGCGGGGGGCACCATCACCGGCGAGCACGGCGTGGGCTACGAGAAGCGCAACTACATGTCATGGATCTTCTCCGAGGATGACCTGGAGGTCATGGGCCGCGTCAAGCTGGCTTTCGGCACCGGAGGCGCCTTCAACCCCGGCAAGGTGTTCCCCTCGTCCAAGGGCTGCGGCGAGGTCTCCTCCCGAATGAAGGGCGCCATCGCCAAGGCCGGGCCCGACGCCTACGTCTAGAGCGATGCGGGGCACCTATCGAGAAAGATCAGTGGGACAGGCTGAAGCCTGTCGCTGTCAGCCTGAAGGCTGACCCGCCGAAACAAGACTATGGTCAAGCAGACGTCCCTCATCAGCCGCCTGCAGTCCATCGCCGGCGCAGACGGAGTGACGCCAGCGGCGAAACTGTCTGCCTTCGCCGTGGACGGCCTGACGCCGCAGGCGGCGGTGGCGCCGTCCACCTACGAGCAGGTCGCCGAGGTGATGAGCTACGCCCATGCGGAGGAGCTGGCCGTCATCCCCTGGGGCGGCGGTAGCCACATGCACATCGGAAACCTCCCCAGCCGCTACGATATCGCCCTCAGCCTGTCGCGACTCGACCAGATTGTGGAGCATGAGCCCGCCGACCTCACCGTCACCTGCCAGGCCGGCATCACTCTGGCGGCGCTCCAGCGGCGCTTGCGGCCAGACGGGCAACTGGTCCCCCTGGATTCTGCGTCCGCAGAGCGAGCCACGATAGGCGGCCTCCTTGCCGTGAACGCCTCCGGGGCATCCCGCCACGCCCACGGCGCCCTCCGCGACTTCACGATCGGCCTGCGCGTGGTCACGGGGGACGGCCGCCTCACCAGGGCAGGCGGACGAGTGGTCAAGAACGTGGCCGGATACGACCTCTGCAAGCTCTACGTCGGCTCGCTGGGCACCCTCGGAGTGATCGTGGAGGCCACCTTCAAGCTGGCGCCCCTGCCCAGGGCCCAGCGCACCGCCATCACCACTTTCGACTCGGCCGCCCGCGCCTGCGCCTTCGCCGCCGAACTGCAGCGCCGCGGCCTCAGCCTACGCTCCCTCCAGCTCCTCAACCCTGCCGCCGCTTCCGGCGCAGATCTGCCCGTCTCAGTGCGGTCCTTCGCTCTCGTCCTCGCCCTGGCCGGCACTCCCCAGGCGGTGGAGCGCTCTCACCGCGAGATCATCGACCTGGCCAGGGAGAGCGCCGCGGGCATGGCCCCAGTCGACGGCGCCGATAAGCTCGAAGACAGCCTGCGTCAGTCGGCGTCACCAGACGCCTCCGCCCTGCTCTGCAAGGCCACCGCTCTGCCCTCGCGGTTGCCCGCCCTCATCGAGGCGTTCGAGGCCGTGGGGGGATCGCCCAGCGTCATCGCTCTCCCCACCGTCGGAATCCTCCACGCATCCTGGCCAACTGTCGATGACGTCGAGGACACGGTCCGGGGCGTCCGCGATGCGACCGCCGGCGTTGGTGGCTCGCTCGTCATCGAGGTATGCCCCCGGGACCTCAAGCGCAGCCTGGACGTCTTCCCCGACGTGTCGGGACCATCGTTCGACCTCATGCGCCGCGTCAAGCGGGAGTTCGACCCGGCAGGCATCCTCAGCCCCGGACGCTTCCTGGGGAGGCTCTGATGGATCGACCGGCGGGCTTCTCCGGCCCCTTCGTCCGCCAGAGGCGGATCAGGGCAGGTCCCAACGCGGTCTCCGATGCCGACCTCTCCCGGTGCGTCCATTGCGGCCTCTGCCTCCAGCACTGCCCCACTTACACCGAGACGGGCTTGGAGACGGAGTCCCCCCGCGGACGGCTCTACCTCATCAAAGCCATCGCCGAGGGGCGGATCGAGGCCACTCCCACCGCCGTCGGCCACCTGGACCTCTGCCTCCAGTGCCGCAACTGCGAGGCTGTCTGCCCCTCCGGCGTCCCTTACGGACGCATCATGGAGGGCGCGCGGGCGGAGGTCCTGGCCAACGGCAGGACACCCCTGGCCTGGCGCCTGCGCACCCTCTTCCTCCGAGAGGTCATCGCCCGACCCGGCCGCATGGCCGCCCTGGCCGCCTGCCTCCGCCTCTACCGCGCCTCCGGCCTCCGCTGGCTGGCTGAGCGCGTCCCCTACGTACGCGACCGCGTGGTGCTGGCGCCCACCGTCTCCGGGCCCACCTTCCCGCCGAAGGCGGGCGTCCTCGGCCGACCTCAGGACAAGGCGCGAGGGCGCGTCGCCCTGCTCACCGGCTGCATCATGCCCCACGCCTTCGGCCGCGTGCACGAGGCCACCGTGCGCGTCCTGGCCCGCAACGGCTTCGAGGTGGTGGCGCCGCCCGGCCAGCTCTGTTGCGGCGCCCTCCACACCCATAGCGGCGACCGCCCCACGGCCCGCGCCCTCGCCCGCCGCAACGTCGACGCCTTCGTCGAGGCCAACGCCGACGCTATCGTCGTCAACTCCGCCGGCTGCGGCTCCACGATGAAGGAGTACGGCGAGCTCCTGGCCGACGACCCCGAATACGCCGACAAGGCGGAACGCCTTGCTGGGCTGGTCAAGGACGTAACGGAGCTCCTGGCCGGGCTGCCCCTCGAGCCGCCTTCCGGCCGGGTGGAGGCCCTGGTCACATACCAGGACCCCTGCCACCTGGCCCACGCCCAGCGCATCTCCAGCGCCCCTCGATATCTCTTGTCCGCCATCCCCGGCCTGCGCCTGGTGGAGATGGCGCGGCCCGACCGCTGCTGTGGCGGCGCCGGCGTCTACTCCCTGGCCCACCGCGACATGTCCCTGGACCTCCTGGACGGCAAGATTCAGGATGTCGCCGCGACCGGCGCGACCATGATCGCTACCGCCAACCCGGGCTGCATGGCGCAGCTTGAGGCCGGCCTGCGCCGGTACCGGCTGCCCGGCCGCGTCGTCCACGTCGTCGAGCTGCTGGACGAGGCTTACGGGCGCTCACCCGACGGCGTATAATTCCCGCGCAGGGGAATGGCCATGCAGCCGGAGACCAAGTACGCCAAGAGCGGCGACGTCAACATCGCCTACCAGGTCGTGGGGCACGGCCCGCTCGACCTAGTATGGGTCCCCGGCTGGGTCTCACACGTCGAGTACACCTGGGGGATACCCGGCGTGCCGC
>MGOB01000073.1:6175-6472 GCA_001796995.1 Chloroflexi bacterium RBG_16_68_14
CTGATCATGTTCGACAAGCGGGGAACCGGACTCTCCGACCCCGTTGCGCTACCTCCGACGCTGGAGCAGCGGATGGACGACGTGCGGGCGGTGATGGACGCCGCGGGCTCCGAGCGGGCCGCCCTCTTCGGCGTCTCCGAAGGCGGCCCGATGAGCCTCCTCTTCGCCGCCACCTATCCCCAAAGAACATCGGCGCTGTGTCTGTACGGAACAGCGGCGAAGACCCCCGAGCACATTGGGGGCTGGCTAGACGAGATCAGCGAGCACTGGGGCGAAGGCGCCCTGCTCCAGTGGTTC
>MGOB01000073.1:6588-6778 GCA_001796995.1 Chloroflexi bacterium RBG_16_68_14
TATCCTACCACCCATCCGTGTCCCGACACTCATCCTTCATAGGCGTGATGAGCTCGTCATTCCTGTCGAAGGCGCCCGTTACATGGCGCAACAGATCCCCGGCGCCAAGTACGTTGAACTGGCAGGTGATGACCACGTGCCCTGGGTCGGCGACGCCGACGCTGTCCTCGACGAGGTGCAGGAGTTCCTC
>MGOB01000074.1:0-3041 GCA_001796995.1 Chloroflexi bacterium RBG_16_68_14
CCGCGCCGCAGCGAAGGGGCACGGCCAGCGCCTCGGCCAGGGAGCGGACGAACCGCTCCTCGCGGGCGGCCGCCCGCGGCCCGCGCAACCGGTGGTCGAAGTAGGCGGCGTGGAGCTCGAACTTGAGAGAGCGACGGAGGGCGGCCAGCGTCAGCAGGAGGCAGGTGGAATCCGGGCCGCCGGAGACGCCGACGAGGACGCGCTCGCCCGGTCGCAGCAGGCCGTGGTCGCAGATGAAGCGGCGTACCCGCGCTTGGATGGAGCGCGGCGGCTGAAATGAAGGCGTCTTAGCTCGCCTGGCACTGGGCATGGATGGAAAAAGCCCCGACTAGCGGGGCCCCCTCACCTCCGCCTGCCATTGTACTACTGTACTACACTACGGGCCGTACAGCTCCTCCCACCAGGGGAGGTTGTCCTCCGCCTCGGCGGGCTGCTCCGCCGCGGGCGTGGGCGTCACGCTGGAGGAGACGATGACCAGGGTTTCCCCTGGCCGCACCAGGCCGAGGACGCGACGGGCGACGCCCTCGATGTACTCGTCTGTGCGTAGGTAGTCGCGGATCGCCTCCAGCTTGGTGAGCTGGCGCTGGAGCTCCGCGATCTTCTGCTGGAGCTGCTCCTCATCCTGGTTGAGGCGGTGGGAGAGAAGGGCGTCCCCGACGGCGGTGAAGATGAAGTATCCGACCAGCAGGACGGCCAGAAGGATGACGACTCGGGTCACGGACAGGCGCGGCAGCCTCAACACTGCTCCACTCCATGCCTGACCCGCCACCAAGTTCGGCGCCACGATAGCACACGAGATCGGGTACGGCAAGCGTGCTCCGAGACTGCTGAATAAGGAGCTGCTAGGCGCGTTCTAGGAGACGCCGACCAGGTCCCCCAATTCCCTGTGGGACAGGCTTTAGCCTGTCGCCGTCGGGCTAAAGCCCGACCCGCGGTATTATTCAGCGGTCTCCTCCCTGCTTTGACAGGCGCCCGCGCGCTCCGTATGATCCTGATGGGCTCAGCCTGAGGCCGGCCGCGTGGGTCGGTCGTGAGCCGAAAGTTGATCGCGGCAGCATCCATTCCGCACTTACCGTTCCTCCCGCTCCTGTTGCAGGCAGGTGTTGCTGAAGGCGGGCTGAACGTACCGTGGAGCGTAGTGCTCCTGGTCGTCAGCGTCATCGGCTACGCCCTGGTGAACGGCGTCGAGATCGCGATCGTCGGCTCGAGCCGCATCCGGACGCGCCACCTGGCGGAGGAGGGGAGGAGGAGTGCGCAGGCGTTGCAGCGGATCCGGGCGCGGGAGGATCGCTTCTTCGCCACCATCGTCCTGCTCCAGAACCTGTTCGTCGTCGTCGCCTCCAGCATGGCCGGGCTACTGGCGGTGGACCTGGCTGGCGGCTGGGGCCTCATCTTCGCCACCGTCATCGTCACCGCGGTCATCGCCCTCCTGGGCGAGGTGACGCCCAAGGTGCTGGCCGCCCGCGCCGCCGACCGGCTGGCGCTGCTGGTGGCCCGCCCGGTGGAGCTCCTCACCGTCCTGCTGCGGCCGGTCGCCGTGACCTTCGCGGCGGCGCCAAACGTCCTCGCCCGCCTCCTCTTCGGCGAGCGCGCCGAGGTGACGCCCACCGTCACCGAGGCGGAGCTGCGCATGCTCATTGGCCTGAGCGCCGAAGCGGGCGCCGTGGGCGAGGCGGAGGCCGAGCTCATGGAGCGGGTGTTCCGTTTCTACGACCGGCGGGCGAACGAGGTGATGGTGCCCCGCACGGAGGTGGTCTGGCTGGAGGCGGGCACCACCATCGCCGACTACTACCGCGCCTTCAGCGAGACCCCCCACTCGCGCTTCCCCGTCTACCGAGACTCCCTCGATAGCGTGGTCGGCGTGGTCAACATCAAGGACGTGCTGCGGGCGGTGGCCCAGGGCCGGGCCAGGCCGGAGACGCCCATCGATGAGCTGGCGCGGCCGGCCTACTTCGTGCCGGAGACGAAGCTGGTCGGCGCCCTCTTCGTGGAGATGCAGGAGCGGCGCCAGCACATGGCCATCATCGTGGACGAGTACGGCGGGACGGCGGGCATCGTCACCCTGGAGCTGCTGCTGGAGGAGATGGTGGGCCGGGTGGTGGACGAGCTGGGCCGGCCCGAAGTGGAGTTCCAGACCATCGACGAGCGCACCGTGCGCGTGGACGGCGGCATGAGCGTGCACGAGGCCCGCGAAGAGCTGGACCTGCCCATCCCGGAGGGCGACTACGAGACGGTAGCCGGTTACGTCCTCGACACGCTGGGCCACATCCCCAGCGAGGGGGAGAGCGTGGCTGGCGACGGCTTCCGCATTACCGTGGTCGAGATGAAGGGTCGCAAGATCGAGGAGGTCGTGGTCACCCGGCTGCCCGCCGGCTCCCCGCTGGCCGGCGAAGCGACCCGCCCATGAGCGAGCGCGCCTCGGCCCAGGTGGGCGCGCCCAGGTCGGAGAGGGCGCAGCGGCTGCGCCTGCGCTTCGCCCGGGGGCCGGAGGCGGCCGCCATCGGCCATCTCGACCTCGCCCGCGTCTGGGAGCAGGCTTTCCAGGAGGCGGGCGTGGCCGTCTCCTACTCGCAGGGGGCGCGGCCCCAGCCCCGCCTCACTCTCGCCGCCGGGCTGCCCATGGGTGTCACCAGCGAAGGCGAGCTGCTGGACGCCGTCCTGGCCGAGCGCCTCCAGCCCGCCGAGGTGGCCGAGCGGCTGGGCCCGCACCTCCCGCCGGGCCTGTCGGTGCGCGACGCCTGGGAGGTGGGGATGGGCCTCCCCTCCCTCCCCTCCGCCGTCCGCTGGGCCGACTTCGAGGTAGACGTGCCCTGCATGGACGGCGGGCCCGACGTGGCCGCCGCCGTCGCCTCCTTCCTGGCGGCGGAGCACTTCCCCTGGGAGGACACCCGGGGCGAGAAGACGCGCCGCTACGACCTGCGCCCCCTGGTGCAGGAGCTGCGCGTAGAGCCGCACCGCGGCGAGGTGGTCCGCCTCTCCATGCGGCTGCGCTGCGACACGTCCGGCGCGGGACGGCCGGACCAGGTGGTGAAGGCGCTCGG
>MGOB01000074.1:3200-3563 GCA_001796995.1 Chloroflexi bacterium RBG_16_68_14
GCCGGGACGACGTGCCCCTCACCGAGCGTGGCCACGAGCAGGCGCGGGCCCTGGCCCTCGCCCTGGCGGGCATGCCCATCGCCGCTGTCTACTCCAGCCCGCTCCAGCGCGCGCTGGCGACGGCGGCGCCCCTGGCCGAGGCGCTGGGCCTGCCCGTGCAGGTCGAGGATGGCCTCATCGAGATGGACATCGGTGAGGTGGAAGGGCAGACCTTCGCCCAGCTGCGGGAGCGCTACCCCGATTTCCTGCGCCTCTGGCTCTCCGACGAGCTGGCCGACGTGCCCATGCCCGGCGGGAGCGAGACGCTGCGCCAGGTGCAGGAGCGCGCCTGGGCCGCCGTCGAGGCGGCCCGCGACCGGCACC
>MGOB01000074.1:3596-7530 GCA_001796995.1 Chloroflexi bacterium RBG_16_68_14
ACGCTGCTCTGTCGCGTCCTGGAGCTGCCCCTGGCGCGTTTCCGCCGCCTGCGCCAGGATCTGGCGGCCGTCTCGACGCTGGAGCTGACGCCCGAGCGCCAGGTCATCCTCGCCCTCAACGATCGCTGCCACCTGCGGGCGGAGGAGTGAGGGCATGGTGCGCTTGATCGTACTCGAAGGCGCTGCTACACTGCGGCACGTGGAGGCGCGGTGCCTCCATAACGTTTGTTTACGTAGGCCCCTAAGCCGTCCATTGAGGAGTCGAGCATGGAGCTAGTCTGGGTCGTGCCGGCGGCTGGCGTCGCCGCTATCCTCTTCGCATTCTGGCTGGCCTGGGACGTGCTGCGGCGCGACACCGGCTCCGAAAAGATGCAGGAGATCGCCGGGATGATCTTCGAAGGGGCGATGGCGTTCCTTCGACGGCAGTACCGGACCATCGCCATCATGGCGGCGCTGACCGCCGTCGCCATCTTCCTCATCGTCGGCGGCGTCTCGGAGGGGGTGAAGGAGATCACCCGCGGCTCCGGCGGCGACATCGGCTTCGGCGACACGGTGGTGGAGCGCTGGGAAGAGGCGCTGCTGACGGGCATCGCCTTCCTGGTGGGGGCGGTGGCCTCGGCCCTCTCCGGCTTCGTCGGCATGTACATCGCCGTCCGCTCCAACGTGCGGACGGCGGCGGCGGCGCAGAAGAGCCTGAAGGAGGCGATCACCGTCTCGCTGCGCGGCGGCGCCGTGTCCGGCTTCCTGGTGGTGGCGATGAGCCTGCTGGGCGTCTCGGGCATCTTCCTGGTGTACAGCAGGTTGCTGGGGAACCCGCCCGAGATCGCGCCCTTCCTGATCGTGGGCTTCGGCTTCGGCGCCTCCTTCGTCGCCCTCTTCGCCCAGCTAGGAGGCGGCATCTACACCAAGGCGGCCGACATGGGAGCTGACCTGGTGGGCAAGGTGGAGGCGGGCATCCCGGAGGACGACCCGCGCAACGCCGCAGTGGTCGCCGACCTGGTGGGCGACAACGTGGGCGACTGCGCCGGCCGTGGCGCCGACCTCTTCGAGTCGATGTCGGCGGAGAACATCGGGGCGATGATCCTGGGCGTGGCGATCTACGCCGTCTCCGGCGACATCGAGTGGATCCTCTTCCCGCTGGTGCTGCGTTCCTTTGGCATCATGGCCACCATGGCGGGGCTGCTCTCCGTGTCCTTCTTCGCGGCGCGGGAGCTGAAAAACCCGATGCAGCCCCTGAATGGTGGCTATTACGTGGTGTCCGTCCTATCGGTCATCGGGCTCTTCATCACCACGAAGGTGATGCTGGGAGACGCCTGGTACTGGTTCTTCTTCTGCGGGCTGGTGGGCATCGCCACCGGCATCTCCTTCGTCTACATCACCCAGTACTACACGTCGGGCAACTGGCGGCCGGTGCAGGAGATCGCCAGGGCCTCGAGGACCGGCCCGGCGACGAACATCGTCATCGGCACCGCCGTCGGCTTCGAGACGACGGCGGCCACGGCGATCAGCATCGGGCTGGCGCTGGTGCTCTCCTTCTGGCTGGGCAGCCGGGCGGACATCGCCGGCGTGCCCGGCTTCACCACCGGGGTGTTCGGCACGGCCGTAGCCACCATGGGCATGCTGATGTCCGCCGCCTACATCCTGGCGATGGACACCTTCGGGCCCATCACCGACAACGCCGGCGGCATCAACGAGATGTCCGGCGCGCCCGAGAGCGCCCGCCACATCACCGACGCGCTCGATGCCGTGGGCAACACTACCAAGGCGCTCACCAAGGGCTACGCGGTGGCTTCCGCCGGCCTGGCTGCCTTCCTGCTCTTCAGCGCCTACCTGGACAAGGTGAAGGAGCGGCTGGGGCTGCCCCTGACGGAACAGCTGCCCATCGACCTCTCCAACGTGGACGTGTTCGTGGGGGCGCTGCTGGGGGTGATGCTGGTCTTCCTCTTCAGCTCGCTGGCCATCCGGGCGGTGGGGCGGGCGGCCGGCACCATCATCGAGGAGGTGCGCCGCCAGTTCCGGGACGACCCGGGCATCATGGCCGGCACCTCGCGGCCCGACTACGGGCGCGCCGTCGACATCACGGCGCGGGCGGCCCTGCGCGAGATGGTGCTCCCCGGCATCCTGGCGGTGGGCATGCCCGTGGTGGTGGGGCTTGTCTTCCGCTTCACCCGCGAGACGCACCTGGAGGTGGCGGGCGTCCAGATCGAGGACCCTTCCGGCTGGCTGGCCGTGGCTGGCCTGCTGATGGTGGGGACCATCGGCGGCATTATGCTGGCGACGTTCCTCAACAACAGCGGCGGCGCCTGGGATAACGCCAAGAAGTACATCGAGGCGGGGAGCCTCCACGATGAGACGGGCGCCGTCATCGCCAAGGGCACCGATATCCACGCCGCCGCGGTGGTGGGCGATACGGTGGGCGACCCCTTCAAGGACACCGCCGGCCCTTCGCTGCACGTGCTGGTCAAGCTGCTGAGCACGATCACGCTGGTCCTCGCCCCCCTCTTCATCGCCTCCTAGCTGTCCGCCGATCGCACGTCGGCCTCTTGCAACCAGGGCCGCGAGATGGCAAGGAACGGCGAATTCCTCGCTCTTCGTCCTGTCCGCTGGCTGCACGCCTGCCCTCTCCAAGCCGATACTCCCTGAGGGGAACGGCCTGGAGAGGGAATCCTTGGCGTCCAGCAATCCTACGTCCGCCTCGCCCTCGGCTGCGGCCAGCCGCCGGCCGAAAGAAGAGCCGCGCCCGTGGCCCGTTCCAGTACCCTCGCGCGCAGAGCTGGCCGCCGCCTTTGCGCAAGGGCTGGACCTGGCCGAAGGGCGGCAGCCCGGGCACGCGGCCCGGGTGTGCTATGTCGCCCTGCACCTGGCGCAAGCTGCCGGTCTGCCGCCGGAGGAGCAGCGCGTCGTGTTCTATGCTGCCCTGCTTCATGACGCCGGCGCTGGGCCGGCATCGGCGGAGTTCTGCCGGCTGCACAGCGTGACTGAGGAGGCGCTCTTTGGCGCGTCGCCCGGAAAGTCGCCCCAGCAGCTCGCGCTGGAGATCGCGCCGTCCCGGGCTGCCGACGTGGTCGAGGTGCTGCGGGACCACCCGGAGCGAGGCGCCCTGGTGGCCATCGATCTTGGCTTTGAGCCGGCCGTTGAGCGGGCCATCGCCGACCACCACGAGCGCTGGGACGGCCACGGCTATCCCCGGGCGCTGAAGGGAGAGTCTGTCAACGTCGCCGGCCGTGTCGTCGCGGCCGCCGATCTCATCGAGTCCTCCATCTCCGCCGAGCCCAGCCCGCTGACGGCGCGTCGCGACCTGGTCAGCGCGCTGGCCGAGCACGCCGGCCGCCTGCTGGACCCGGCCCTGGCGCGGGAGGCCTACGAGCTCGTCCGCAGCGACAGCTTCTGGCTGGGGCTCCACAACTCCGCCCTCATCCAGGAGCTCGCCGCCTCCTGCCCGGAAGACCCCGCGGAGGCGGAACGCTCTCCGGTGGACCTGGAGGTCTTCGCCTCCGTCTTCGCCGACCTGGCCGACGCCAAGGGCGAACACACCGCCTGCGACAGCCGGCGCACCGCCGACCTCGCCGACCGGGTCGCCCAGGCGCTGGGCTTCACGGAGGGGAGGCGGGCGGTGCTCCGCATTGCCGCCCGGCTGCACGATGTGGGGCTGCTGGGCATCCCGGCGCGCATCATCGCCAAGCCGGACATCCTCTCCCTGACCGAGATGGAGGCGATGCGCCAGCACCCCACCTACTCGCAGATGATCCTGGAGGCGCTGCCCGGCCTGGAGGAGGTCGCCCGCTGGGTGGGCGCCCACCACGAACGGCCCGACGGCAAGGGCTACCCGGAGACGCTGGAAGGGGAAACCATCCCCCTGGAGGCCCGCATCATCGCCGTGACCGACACCTACATCGCCCTCACCTCGGCTCGGCCATACCGGCGGGCTCTCTCG
>MGOB01000074.1:7541-8402 GCA_001796995.1 Chloroflexi bacterium RBG_16_68_14
GGTGTTGCTGGGCGGCGCCGGCACGCAGCTAGACCGGAAGCTGGCGCACCTGCTCTGCTCGTCTTCGTTCGGGCTTACGTCTTCTCGAAGCGCTCCACGCTCACGACAAAGACGATAGCGCCGCCTACCCGCACCTCCACCGGTTCCGACGGTGTGGCGCCTTCGCCGAAGAAGGGGAGCGTCTGGACGGGCACGTACTCTGTGCGGGCGTGGCACTCCGCCCGCACCATGGCCAGGACCTGCTCCACCTCGTTCGCTTCTACGCCGGAGATGATGGTGGCGTTGCCCCGGTGGAGGAAGCCGCCGGTGCTGCTGATCTTGGTCGCCGGGTAGCCCTGCTCGATGAGCGCCTTCATCAGCCGGTCGGCGTCGGCGTCGGAGGCGATGATAATGACCAGCTTCAGCTGCCCGTTCTGCACAGGCGGCCCCGCACTCTTGCCCTTCCGTGGCCTCCGGGACGTCACGAGCTACTCGATGGAGCTTTCCTGGCGGGTGCGCTCCTTCACCTTCTCCCAGAGCTGGTGACGAGTCGCAGCGCCCGGCTGGGGGGCGAGGGCCAGCGCCACCGACGCTCCCAGCATGAACCCGATGACGAAGCCGAGGATGAAGCGGATGCTCATGACTTCACCTCCCTGTGCGGTTGGGTGGGGGACGGAGAAGCGCCCTGTTCCTGGCACCCTGATGCTAATGGGGGGCTGAGAGGTTGTCAAGGACGGCGACGTATCGCTCTAGCCCGGCCGGGGCGGGCCGGGCCGTCCGCGACGGCGGCGCTCTGCCACCTTCAGGCGGGCCAGGGCGCGCCGCAGCGACGCCTCCGCCTGCACTAAGTCCACGACTTCGCGCCGTTCCTGCAGCGCCTCC
>MGOB01000074.1:8415-9578 GCA_001796995.1 Chloroflexi bacterium RBG_16_68_14
CGGCGCGCCGCCTCCGCCCGCGCCACGTCGATCTCCTCCACCCGCTCGGCGGCGTCGGCCAGGACCACGATGCGGTCGTTGCGCACCTCGAAGAAGCCGCCGGTGATGGCCAGCGCCTCCTCCCCGCCGCCCCTGATGATGCGCAGCTCGCCGGGCACCAGGGTGGTGATGAAGGCGGCGTGCTCCGGCAGCACGGCGAACTCGCCCTCCGTGCCGGGGGCGACCACCTCGTCCACTTCCTCGGCCGAGTAGACGACGCGCTCCGCAGTGACGATCTCGACGGTGAGGGGCATCGCTTCTACGCCTCCGCGGCCTCCTTGGCCATCCGCTCCGCCTTCTCCACGGCCATGTCGATGGTGCCCACCAGGTAGAAGGCCTGCTCGGGGAGCGCGTCGTGCTTGCCCTCCAGGATCTCGTTGCAGCCGCGCACCGTCTCCCGGATGGGGACGTACTGGCCGGGCAGGCCGGTGAACACCTCGGCCATGAACATGGGCTGGCTGAGGAAGCGCTGGAGCCGTCGCGCCCGCACCACGATCAGCTTGTCCTCGTCCGATAGCTCCTCGACGCCCAGGATGGCGATGATGTCCTGCAGGTCCTTGTAGCGCTGGAGCACCCGCTGCACTTCCCGCGCCGCCTGGTAGTGCTCCTGCCCCACGAGGAGGGGGTCGAGCACACGCGAGGAGGAGGCGAGGGGGTCCATCGCTGGGAAGAGCCCCTGCTCGAAGATGCTGCGCTCCAGGGTAATGAGGGCGTCGAGGTGGCCGAAGGTGGTGGCTACCCCGGGGTCGGTGTAGTCGTCGGCGGGCACGAAGACGGCTTGGAAGGAGGTGATCGATCCCTTCTTGGTGGTGGTGATGCGCTCCTCCAGCTCGCCGACTTCGGTCGACAGCGTGGGCTGGTAGCCGACGGCGGAGGGCATCCGGCCCAGCAATGCTGAGACCTCCATGCCGGCCAGGGTGTAGCGGTAGACGTTGTCGATGAAGAGGAGCACGTCCTGCCCTCCCTCGTCCCGGAAGTACTCCGCCATGGTGAGGGCGCTCAGGCCGACGCGGAGGCGGACACCGGGCGGCTCGTTCATCTGGCCGAAGACGAGCACGGTCTTGTCAATGACGCCGGATTCGCGCACGTCACGCCACATCTCCTCCCCCTCACGCGAGCGCTCG
>MGOB01000074.1:9689-19181 GCA_001796995.1 Chloroflexi bacterium RBG_16_68_14
CCGCCGCGGGTGAAGGGCGCGATGAGGTCGATGATCTTGAGGCCGGTCTCCAGCACCAGCACCTGCGTCTCCTGCGCCTCGAAAGAGGGCGGCGAGCGATGAATGGGCTGGCGCTCACCGGCTACCTCGCCCAGGCCGTCCAGCGGCACGCCCAGCACGTTGAAGAGCCTGCCCAGTGTGCCCGGGCCCGTCGGTACCGAGATGGGCTTACCGGTATCGACGGCGCGGGCGCCGCGGCGTAGGCCGTCGGTGCTGTCCATGGCCAGGCAGCGTACCCAGTTGTTGCCCAGGTGCTGCTCCACTTCGGCCACAAGCTTCTGCCCGTCCATCTCGATCTCGAGGGCGCTGTAGAGCCCGGGCAGCTCCTCCGGCGGGAACTCCACGTCCACTACCGTGCCGATGACCTGTCGTACGTGTCCTTCAGCCATGAAAACCTCCGTAGGAACAAGGAATTTGGAACAAGGAACGAGCCGTCACTGCATAAAGTCCTCCTGCAAGACCGCAGTGCTCTTCACGACGAGGGAGACCCTTCGCTGCGCCCGCCTCTGGCGGGCAAGCCCAGGGTGACAGCGCCGCTTGATGTCATTCTGAGCGCAGCGAAGAATCTCAGTTCGCTCTTTAGCATGTCCTGACACAGGCTATTCCTTGCCGTTCCCCTACGCTTTCAGTCCCTCACCGCCCCCGACGATGTCCAGGAGCTCCTTGGTGATCTGTTCCTGCCGGGCCTTGTTGTAGGTGAGGGTGAGCTCCTGGATCATCTCGTTGGCGGCGTCCGTCGCGTTGCGCATCGCCACCATGCGGGCGGACTGCTCGCTGGCGATGCCCTCCAGGATCGCCTCGTAGATCTGCATCTCAATATAGCGAGGCAGAAGCTCCGCCAGCACCGCCTCCCTGCCGGGCTCGTAGATGTAGTCCACCGCTCTGGTGGCCGCCTCCTCCGGCGGTTCCACCGGCAGGAGCTGGCTCACCCGGGGCTCCTGGACCATGGTGTTGACGAAGAAAGGATAGACCAGGAAGACTTGGTCGAACTCGCCCGCCAGGTAGTCGTCGATGATCACCCGGGCGATGGGCAGGACATCCAGGTACTCCGGGTAGTCGCCCAGCTCGGTGAATTCCGCGACGATGGGCACGTTCGCTCGGCGGAAGAAGTCGCGCCCCTTGCGGCCGACGGCGACGAGCTTGGCCGGCGCGCCAAGGTCGAGGAGCAGGGCGCTGGCCCGCCGGTTGACGTTGCCGGGCAGCCCGCCGCAGAGGCCCCGGGTCGGGGTGACGAGGACGATACCGGCCGCCCGCACCTCGCGCCGCTGGAGGAGGGGGTGGACCGTCTCGGGGTCCATCAGGGGCAGCGTCTCGGCCAGGTCGGCCAGCACCCAAGTGATCCGCTGGGCGTAGGGGCGGCCGGCGAGAGCGCGCAGTTGGGCCCGCCGCATCTTGGACGCGGCCACCAGCTCCATCGCCTTGGTGATCTTGGCGGTGTTCCGGACGGAGCGGATGCGGCGTCGGATCTCTCGGATGGTGGCCACTAGTACCCCGCCGTTCGTTTGTACTCCCGGATGGCGGCGTCTAGCTCCTGCTCCCGCTCCGGCGAGAGCTCGTAGGTGTCCATGATGGAGCGGACCAGCTCCGGGTGGTTGGCGTCGATGTACTGGTACAGCCCCTGCTCGAACTCCGTCACCTTCGCGACCGGCACGTCGTCCAGCAGGCCCCTGGTGCCGGCGTAGATGATCGTCACCTGCCTGTCCAGGGGGAGGGGCTTGTACTGGGTCTGCTTCAGCACCTCCAGGAGCCGCTGTCCCCGCTCCAACTGCTGACGGGTGGCCGGGTCCAGCTCGGCGGCGCCGAACTGGGCGAAGGCCTGGAGCTCGCGGAACTGGGCCATGTCCAGCCGGAGCTGACGCACCACCTGGCGCATCGCCCGGCGCTGGGCGTCGCCGCCCACGCGGGAGACCGAGAGGCCGGCGTTGATCGCCGGCCGGATGCCGGCGTTGAAGAGGTCTCCCTCCAGGAAGATCTGGCCGTCCGTGATCGACCAGACGTTGGACGGGATGTACGACGAGACATCGCCCTGCTGGGTCTCCACAATCGGCAGGGCGGTGAGAGAGCCGCCTCCCTCCTCGTCCGAAAGCTTTGCCGCCCGCTCCAGGAGGCGGCTGTGGAGGTAGAAGACATCGCCAGGGTACGCCTCACGGCCCGGCGGGCGGCGCAGAAGGAGCGAGACCTGTCGATAGGCCCATCCGTGCTTGGAAAGGTCGTCATAGATGATCAGGACGTCTCGTCCCTGCGTCATGAACTCCTCGCCCATGGCGCAGCCGGCGTAGGGCGCCAGGAACTGGAGGGCGGCCGACTCGGCGGCGGAGGAGGCGACGACGATGGTGTGCTCCATCGCCCCGTGCTCCTCCAGCACGCCCACGACCTGGGCGACCTTGGACGCCTTCTGGCCGATGGCCACGTAGATGCAGATGAGGTCGCCGCCCTTCTGGTTGATGATGGTGTCGATGGCGATGACGGTCTTGCCGGTGGAGCGGTCGCCGATGATGAGCTCGCGCTGCCCGCGACCGATGGGCGTCAGCGCATCGATGGCCTTGATGCCGGTCTGCACCGGCGTGTCGACGCCCGTACGCTTGGTGACGTCCGGAGCGATGCGCTCGACGGGCCGGGTCCTGTCGGTGTTGATGGGGCCCTTGCCGTCCAGCGGGTTGCCCAGCGGGTCGACGACCCGGCCGATGAGGGCATCGCCCACCGGCACCTCGGCGACGCGGCCGGTGGCGCGCACCTCATCGCCCTCCTTGATGTCGCTGTAGTCGCCCAGGATCATCACGCCCACGTTCTCTTCTTCCAGGTTGAGGACCAGCCCCATGACGCCGCTGGGAAACTCCACCAGCTCGCTGGCCATCACGTTGGAGAGGCCGTGCACGCGGGCGATGCCGTCGCCGGCCTGCACCACGGTGCCGACGTTGGTGGCGGTCACCTCCGCCCCAAACTTTTCGATCTGTTCCCTGAGGATGGACGTGATCTCTTCTGGTCGTACTGCCATCTTCTCTACCCCCGGTCTAGGCTAGCGGGTCGTCCCCGCCAGCTGGCGCTTCAGCGCCTGAAGCTTGCTGCGGGTGCTGCCGTCGATGAGCCGGTCTCCGATGCGGGCGATGAGGCCGCCGATGATCTCCGGCGCCTCCTGTACCTCCACCAGCACCTGCTTGCCCGTCAGCTCCGAGAGGCGGCGGGCCAACGCCTGCCGCTCCCCGTCGCTCATCGCTACCGCCGTTGCCACCTGGGCGTGGGCGATGCCCCGATGCTCGTCCAGCAGGGCCCGGAACTGCTCGGCGATCTGGGGGAGCAGCGCCAGCCGGCCCTTGGCCGCCAGCAGCCGCACCAGGTTCCAGATGAGGGGCGCCGGCTCTCCCACCACGCGTCGCAGGAAGGCCTCCTTGGCCTCCGTGCGCACTTGGTGGCTGGACACGAAGGCGAGCGCCTCCGCCGAAGCGAACGCGTCGGCGAGGGCGCCCAGGTCCCGCTCCCACACCTCCAGCTCGCCCCGGTCGCGGGCGAGCTGGAAGGCGGCCTGGGCGTAGCGCTTGGCCGCTAGGTCCCGCAGCACCTACCCCTCCCGGAAGGTGGATTCCGCCAGCGCCTCGTCGATGAGGCGCTGGTGAGCCTGGCGGTCCAGCGACTGGCCGATGACCTTCTCCGCCGCGCGCACGGTCAGGTCGCCGAACTCCTTGCGCAGCTCAGCGATGGCCTGGTCGCGCTCGAGCTGGATTTCGTTCCGTGCCCGCTCCAGCAGCGCCTCGGACTCGCGGCGGGCCTGGCTGCGGGCGTCCTCCTGGATGCGGTTGGCCGACTCCTGGGCCTGGGCGATGAGCGCCTGGCCCTGGCGACGGGCCCCCTCCAGCTGCTGCGCCACCTGCTGCTCCGCTTGCGCCGCCTGCTCCTTCGACTGCTCTGCCGCCTCCAGCCCTTCCCGCACCCGCTGGGCGCGCCGGTCCAGCAGGTTCAGCACTGGCCGGTACAGGAAGAACCGGAGCGCCAGCAGCACGACGAAGAAGTTGATGACCTGCGCTACCAGCAGCGGGATGTTGATCCCAAGTTGGTCCATGGTCTGTCCCTGTGGCCCGTCTCCGCTCTCGCTAGAAGACGAAGCCGATCATCACCGACACGACCAGCGCGTAGATGCCGATCGCTTCGGCGAAGGCGATGCCCAGGATCATGTTGGTCTGGATCTGGGGCTGCGCCTCCGGGTTGCGCCCCAGGGCCTCCATCGCCTTCGACACCAGCCAGCCGATGGCGATGGCCGGGCCGAGGGCGCCGAAGCCCATGGCGAAGCCGGCGCCTACGTACCTCAGGCCGTCGTCGCCGATCTCAAGGAGCGGAAAGAGCGAGGTGATGTCCATCGGTCCTCCTTACGCTAAGGTTCGGGGAAACCCCCCCAGCTTGCCATACCTCTACGCTAGTGCCCCTCCTCCGCCGGATGCCCTTCGCCGTGTTCAGCGACGGCCATCACGCCGAAGACCAGGGTCAACATGCCGAAGATGAAAGCCTGGATCATCCCCACGAAGAGCTCCAGGCCATAGAAGATGCCCACCACCACGAAGGTGAAGGGCAGCAGGAACGTCATCACCAGCAGCAGGATCTCGCCCGCCAGCATGTTGCCGAAGAGACGGAAGGTGAAGCTGATCAGGCGCACCAGCTCGGCGAAGAACTCCAGGATGCCGACGAAGAAGTCCAGCACGCCCATCGGCTTGCCGCGCAGGAGCTGCCGGACGTTGAAGAACCGGCTGCCGTAGGCGAAGATGCCCAGGGTGCTGATGCCCCAGTACTCCACAAAGATGGCCGAGGAGATAGCCAGGGAGAGGGTCGACATCAGGTCGGTGTTGACGCTGCGCAGGTAGGGCGCCAGGATCGCCAGCTCCTCACCCTCGCCCACCTCGTGCTCCGCCTTCGCCTCGGCGATGGCTTCCGCTCGAGCACCCTCCAGGCACGCATCGTGCTCGGTGCCTTCCAGGCTTTCGCAGGCGGTTTCGTCTACGTCCAGCTCTACCAGTTCCGCCTGGAAGTTCACGATGGAGAGGCCTCCCGCCTTCTGGACGATCACGGCTTCCTCACGGAACTCCCCTTCCTGCGGTCCCACCGGCTCCACCTTGCCAACGGCGTTGAAGATGGGCAGGAGGGCGAACCAGTTGGAGAGGGCGACGTAGATGAAGAAGGTAGCGATGACCCAGAAGAACCGGCGTCCGTGCTTCTCGCCGGCGGTGCCGACGACCAGGTTGTGGATCCCTTCGATGATCGTCTCCACGAAGTTCTGCCACCCGCTGGGCAGCCACTTCAGCGACCGGCCGGAGAAGTAGGCCACCACGATGAGCACGAGGACGACGGCCCAGGAGGTGAGAAGGGTGTTTCTGATGGGGAGGGGGCCCAGCTCCCAGAGCGCCTCCCCCTTGATCTCGATGATGGGCTGCGGGACTGCGCGGAAGACGAGCGATATCAAGAAGAGGAGGAAGACGCCGCTGATGCCGGCTAGGATCAGGAGCACGCGGCCAGTCTTCATCGACCTCTATCCTCGTCCGACCGTCGCTGCGTGGCGAGCAGCACATCGGTCAGCATACGGTACCCGCCGTAGAACGCGAACACCAGCCCCAGCAGCATCCCCAGGATCGTCAGCAGTGGGGCGGTCCCTGTGACCCGGTCCAGCAAGACCCCACCGACGACCCCGACGACGATGCAGACGGCGAAGTACCAACCGATGCCGATGAGCCGCACGGCGGGCGGCAGGCGGTTCATCGAGAACCTCCACCGGCAACCAGGCTGCCAACTTTGAGAAGATTATCACGGGTGATGGGCACAAGCAACCACCCTCTACTGCGGCGGCGGTAGGCGGAAAAAGCAAAACGCGCCCGCACAACGGGCGCGCTCTCGCGAATCATCGGGGGATCAGGACTTGCGCTTGTCGAAGTCGTCCAGGTCCAGGCTTTCAATGAAGTCCCGGAAGGCGGACATGCGCTGCAACTCCTCCTCGTCCACCTTGCCGATGGGCTCCTGCTGCCCGGGCCGCTCCACCGGCTGGCCCTCCTTGTCCAGCAAGACCCCCGCCTTCTCCAGGACCGAGTCCTCAGCGTAGATGGGCACCTGAGCGCGCACCGCCAGGGCGATGGCGTCGCTGGGCCGGGAGTCGATCTCGATGCGCTCGCCGTTGACGTTCAGGAAGATGCGGGCGTAGAAGGTGTCATCGGCCAGGTCGTTCACCACTACGCTGTCGACCGAGGCGCCCAGCCTCTCCACTACGTCACGCAGCAGGTCGTGGGTGAGGGGACGGGCGACAGAGACTTCCTGGAGACGCACGGTGATGGCGTCCGCCTCGGCGGGGCCGATCCAGATGGGAAGGTACCGGTCGGCATTCTTCTCCTTCAGAATCACCACCCGCTGGTAGTTCATCAGGCTCACCCGAATGCCTTCCACGCTCATCTCAATCACAGCCGTAGCCTCCTCGATGCACTGTTCAGTCTAGCCAACGGCTCAGGTGGTGTCAATTGAGCCTGGCACTGCTTCCTGCTGTCGACTGCGCTGGGCGCTCTCACCGCCCGAGGGAGGCGGCTGGTTTCCCTCTTGCTGCAGCCAGCGCCGTTCGACGTACAAGCTCAGGGCCCCTCCGAGGGCTAGGAGCAGGCCGATGGCCAGCACCACGCTGCTTACACCATAAAGATCGGCAATTCCGCCCACCACCACTAGTGGGATCAGCGCTACTCCGTTGGCGAGAACCATCTGAGAGGCGATGACCCGGCCCCGCATCTCCACCGGCGTCCGCTCGTGCAGCGTGGTCTGGGCCGGCGTGTTCAGCATGGCGTAGGCGAAGCCCAGCGGCCCGGCGAAGGCCATGGTCAGCGCCACCAGGATCGACAGCCCGAACACGCGGTCGGTGCCCTGTTCGGCAAACGGGTTTAACCGTTCCGTCCGCTCCAGCACGTCGGCGATGGTCTCCACAAAGCCCAAGGCGAGGAGACAGAGGGCGAGCCCAAAGAGCCCCAGGGCCACCGTCCTGGTCTTCCCCAGCCGGCCCACGACAAAGGGCACGGCGCGCAGGCCGATGAGGGCGCCGACGGCGACGGGCGCGAAGACGGTGACCGCCTTGTCCGCGTCCACCTGCAGGATCGCCTGCATGTAGCGGGGCACCAGGATGGCGAACAGCAGCATCAGGGTGCTGCTCATGGTGATGTGCGCCATCGCCATGGTGGAGAGCGGGTCGGCTCGCAGGCTGCGCAGCGCCGCGGCGAACTCGGAGACGGCGCCCCGCAGTTCATCGCGGCCGGGGAACGTTCCGTGGGCCTCCTCGCCTTCAGCGTGGCCGATGTACGGGAGAAAGCGGGCGAGCAGGGAGGCGACGACGAAGGCTCCCGCAGCGCTGGCGAAGAGGACGCCCGGGCCAGCGGTGGTCAGGATGGCCGGCCCGAGGATGATCAGCCCGGCGATCTGGGCGATGGTAAAGCCGCCGCTGAAGAGAGTGTTGGCGGAGATGAGCTGCTTCGGCGACACCATGTACGGGATGGAGGCCGCGTTGCTGGTGGTGAAGAGCTGGCTGAAGGTGGCGAAGAACACCGTGACGCCGTAGAGCGCCCCCACGTGCTCTCGGGCGAAGAAGAAGGCGACGGCGGTCACCGCCCGGCCGGCGTTGGTCAGGATGAGCAGCCGTCGCTTGCTCCAGCGGTCCACCAGGATGCCGGCAAAGAGGCCGAACACCGCAGTGGGGACGACGAAGGAGAGCACCACCACGCTGGCGCTGGTGGTGGACTCGGTCAGGCCGAGGACGATGATGATAAGGGTGTAGAGGATGGCGTTCTGCGCCGTCTGGGAGATGATCTGCGCCAGCCAGAGCAGGAGGAAGGGTCGATCGCTCAGGACCGGCGGGACCCGCTCCTTCACTTCGCCCGGCCACCCGTCAACTCGCTGTCGCATGGCTCGTCATCTCCGGCCGGAAGACGGCGCGGGCCAGCGTCCAGCCTGCCGCGCCGATCAGGATGAAGACCGTGAGGAATATCACCGGCTCGACCCCCGCCAACTCCGACAGCACCCCCGCCAGCAGGATAGGCGCGATCGACGCCAGGTTGGTCAGCACGACCTGGGCGGCGAAGACCCGGCCCTGGAACTCCAGAGGCACTCGCTCGTTCACCAGGGAGCGGCTGGCGACGCCGACGATGGAGAAGGAGAAGGTGGCGACGGTGGAGAAGATGACGGTCACCACGATGCGGGCTGAGGTATCGCCGAAGGGCCCGGGGTCGAAGGCGCCGAAGGGGTTCAGGCCCTCCAAGCCGTTGCCCAGGGGGCGGGTCAGCGCCAGGCAGATGAAGGAGGCCGCCAGCAGGCTGAAGCCCGCGCCCACCAGCCACGCCTTCCGCACGTGGCGCTCCAGCCACTGCACCAGCCGCAGCCCGGCCACCACGCCCACGGCGGCCGGGAGAAAGACGAAGACGGCGTTCCGCACCGGGATGTCCAGCGTCTCCTGGGTGAACCGGGGCATGAGAGTGGCGCCCACCAGCGACGCCGTGCTGGCCAGGACGAAGATGATCACGCTCATGTACGCTTCCGTGTCGCGGCTCAGGGTCTCCCAGCCTTCGGCGAACTGCTTTCGCACGTTGCGCACCGCGTCCATCATCCGGTCGACGTCGATGGCGCTCGGGCCCAGGCGATGGATGCCGAGAAAGAAGACTGAGGCAGCGCCGAAGAGCACCGCCGTGGTGAGGAAGAGCGGCCGGGCGCCGATGGTGTTGAGGAAGAAAGGCGGGAGCACGGTGAAACCGACTATCTGGCTGACCAGCCCGCCCAGGTTGCTGGTCGAGTTGGCGATGATGAGCTGGTCCTGGCGCACCAGTTGCGGCACCGACGCCGCCTCGGCCGGGCCGGCGAACTGCGAGGTGATGGCGATGAGGAGGGCGACGCCGTAGACCACGGGGAGGGCGGTGCTGGACATAAGGAGAAGCACCATCAGCCCCGCTCGGGTGGCGTTGACGGCGGTGAGCACCAGGTGCTTCGGCAGGCGGTCGACCAGCACGCCGGAGATGGTGCCCAGCGTGGCGGTGGGCACCAGGTAGGCGGCGATGAAGAGGGCGCTCTTGATGCTCGCCCCGTTGCCCTCGCCCACCGCCAGCACCAGCATGGTGAATAGGGTGGCGTTGATCGCCGTGTGGGAGAGCAGCCGCCCCAGCCAGAGCCGGCGGAAGCCGTCCTCCTGGAGGATGGCGCCCCCGCCCATCAGCGTCTCCCAGCGCCACCGTCGCGGGCGCGTCCCGGCCACACCGCCGGTCGTCATACGCCCAGCCCGTCTTGGCGAAAGATGAGCCGCTCCTTCTCCGGGTCGATGGGCTCCCCGCGGGAGACGAAGGCCACCAGCCGCTTCTCCAGCGTGCCGCGCACCAGCAACACCCGACGCCGGCAGCTGCGGCAGCGGAGACCGATGTCAGCCCCCAGGCGAACCACCTCCCACTCGAAGCTGCCGCAGGGGTGGCGCTT
>MGOB01000074.1:19295-24018 GCA_001796995.1 Chloroflexi bacterium RBG_16_68_14
GCCTGCGCCTCCCGCCGCGCCGCCCGGGCGAAGTCGGCTCCCTCTGAAGCGTAGAGCACGGACCGGGAGGCGTTGATGACGAGGCCGCCCCCCCGGGCGTCCAGGCCCGCCCGCACCGCCCGCTCCAACTCCCCTTCCTGCGGGCCGATGCCGGGCACGAGGAAGGGCAGCTCCGGGCAGAGCGCGCGCAGCGCCCGCATCTCGTCCGGGTAGGTGGCGCCGACGACGAGGCCGACGTTACCTCTGATGTTCCATCCCTTCGCCAGCTCCGCCACCACCTGGTAGAGCGGCCGCGACCCGCCTTCGATGGCCACCGGGAGGTCTTGCAGCTCGCGGGCGCTCGGGTTGGAGGTGCGGCAGACGATGAAGACGCCCCGGCCGGCCCGTTCCAGGAAGGGCGCCACGGCGTCGCTGCCCAGGTAAGGATTGACCGTGACGGCGTCGAAGCCCAGCTCGTCGAAGAGAGCGCGGGCGTAGGCCTGCGCCGTGTGCGAAACGTCGCCCCGCTTGGCGTCGCCGATGACGGGGAGGTGCTTTGGGATGGCCTGGAGGACGGCGCGCAGAGCGGCGTAGCCCGCCTCGCCCAACTGCTCGTAGAAGGCCAGGTTGGGCTTGTAGGCGCACACCAGGTCGCTGGTGGCCTCGACGATGGCGCACAGGAAGGCAGCGGCGTCTCTTCCCGCCAGGCGGGCGGGATCGGGATCGAGTCCCACGCACAGTAGGCTGCGATTGGTCTGGGCAGCCTGGGCCAGCTTTTCGCAAAAGCTCATAGAGCACCGGGCCTGGTGGCCCGTTCGATGGTATCCCTGCTTCGGAAAGCCAGTCAAGGGAGGAAGCTGTTCAGGCCCGCCTCCGGCGGGCAGGCCCGCTGCTTGAGGTTCGGGGGTTCCTGCGCTTCCCCGGCCGCCCGCCTTCGGCGGGGACTACGCCACCCGGCGCGGCCTCAGGCGGCGCCACGCCTGGACGCGGTCGCCGCCGGCCGCCTTGGCGGCGTACATGGCGTGGTCGGCATGGCGCCCCAGGTCGGTGATGCTTTCGGCGTCCGCCGGATAGCAGGCGATGCCGATGCTGACGGTGAACTGGGGGCACTGCCCGTCGTCGCCGGAGATCTGGGCCAGGCGCAGCGACGCTTGGAGCCGCTCGGCGAAGAGGGTGGCCTGCTCCAGCGTGGTGCCGTCCATCCCGATCTCGAACTCGTCGCCGCCCAGCCGGCAGATGACGCCGCTGTCGCCCACCAGCTCCACCAGCACCTGGGCGAACTGGAGGAGCGCCGCATCGCCCGTCTCGTGGCTGAAGTTATCGTTGATGGACTTGAACCTGTCCAGGTCGAGGATGAAGGTGGCGAAGAGGCCGCTGGTCTGCTGGGCGTGCTCCAGCCGCGCCTCGATGGCGGCGAGGCCGGCGCGCCGGTTGAGGAGGCCGGTCAGGGGATCGTGGTTGGCTGCCTCCTGCAAGGCCGCCTCCGCCCACTTGCGCTCCGTAACGTCGAAGGCCGTCCCCAGGACCGCCGGCTTGCCCTCGAACTCGATGGTGCCGCCGGTGAAGTCGACCCACCTCTCCTCGCCGCTCTTGGTCATCAGCTTGACCTCGTACCGTGGAGGAATGTCTTCGCCCTGCTGGCGCGCTGCCCCCCGCTCCTTCACCAGATCCCGGAAGTCGGGGTGCACGACGTCCCAGAAATCCATCGCCAGCAGCTCATCGCGGGTGTAGCCGGTCATCGCCTCGGCGGCTGAGTTGACGTAGCGTATCCTGGTGCCCTGGAAGATGAAGGCAGCGGCGGCGACGGTCTCCGCCATGGTGCGGAACTTGCTCTCGCTCTCCCGCAGCGCGTCCTCCGCCCGTTTGCGCTCGGTGATGTCGCTGGCCACGCCGATCACGCCCGTGATCTCGCCGCTGTGATCTCGGACCGGTGTGCAGTGCGCTTCGAACGCCTGCGCGTCTAGCTGCACCGTGGTGGTGAACGCCTCGCCGGCCAGGGCGCGGCCGAGGTAGGTGTGGATCTCTGGTACGTCTCCGAACAGGTCGAACACCGACTGCCCTACGATCTCCCCGGGCTGGAGCCCCAGGGCTGCCAGCCCCTTGCCCTCGGACAGCGTAAACACGCCGTCGCGGTCGAGGGCGAAGAGGATCACCTCGGCGTTGGTCACCACCGTGCGGAGGCGCTCTTCGCTCTCTCGTAGGGCCTCCTCCGCCCGCTTGCGCTCCGTGACGTTGGTCGCAATGCCGATGACGCCGGCGATCTGACCATGCGCCTCGTGGATGGGCGCATAGTGCGTCTCGAAGGCGAGGCCGGCCACGTCCACGGTGTCGCTGAACGCCTCGCCGGCGAGGGCGCGGCGGATATTCTGGAGGATCTCCGGGACGTCGCGGTACACGTCGAAGATCGATAGGCCTACTACCTGGCCCGGCCTGACCCCCAGCACTTCCAGGCCTTTGCCCTCGGAAAGGGTGAACATGCCGTCGCGGTTCACCGCGAAGAGCACGACGGGCGCATTGGTCACCACGGTGCGCAGGTGCTCTTCGCTCTCGCGCAGGGCGGCGTTGGTAAACTCCAGCTCCACCGTGCGCGCCTTGACCCGCTCCTCCAGCTCCTCGTTGGCCCGCTGGAGCTGGGCCCGGGCCTGGAGCAGGCCGTCCTGGGCGCGGATGGCGGCGTCCCGCTCCTGGCGGAGCTGATGGCCCACCCAGTTCACCCACAGGTAGATGCTGTAGAAGACGCCGAAGCCAGCGATGATGGTCGTCGCCACGAAACGGACGTCGCCGTACCGGAGCGAGCCTTGCTCCAGATAGACGTAGTGAGGGATGGTGCCCGTCGCCTCCAGCAGGATGAGGGCGGTGAAGGCGAGGTTCGCCCCTGCGGTATAGACCAGGCCCCGTCGCAGGTCCAGGAAGGTGTTGGCGAAGATCAGCCCGAAGACGTAGGCGAAAGAGCCCATCCAGGAGATGCCCCCCAGGAAGTAGACCATCGTCGTGTGGAAGACGATCTCGGCTGCCAGCATGCCGTACTGGGCCAGCTCCACGGCCCGGACGCTGGGCAGCAGGGAGACGGTGCGCCAGTAGACCAGGAAGAACACCGTCTCCGCCATAAGGGTGAGGAGGAAGGGGACGGGCATGGGGATGCGGCCCAGCCAGAGCAGAAACCACAGGCCGATGAAGAGCCCGACCACCACCAGCCGGGCCAGCGCCTGTGGCGTCTGCTCCCGGCGCTTCGCGTCCAGCCGGCTAAACGTCAGCAGCTCGCCGCTCATATTGCGGAACCTGAGTGTCCCACTGTTAGTATCGGTAGCCCTTAGGGCAGATTGACGGCGCCGTCAAGTCCAATGCGCGGCATCAGCCTCGCCTTGACGGCCCCAGTGGCGTATCCTATGCTGCCTTCGCTCATGAAGGCGGAGCTCATCTCCATCGGCACGGAGCTGCTGCTGGGCGAGATCCTGGACACCAACGCCCAGTACCTCGCCGCCCGCCTGCCGCCCCTGGGCATCGACCTCTACTACGTGTCGAAGGTGGGCGACAACCTGGAGCGGCTGACCGAGGTCATCGAGCGCGCCTGGCGCCGCTCCGACCTGGCGATCACCACCGGCGGCCTGGGGCCGACCGAGGACGACCTCACCCGCGAAGCCATCGCCCGCGTGCTGGGCGAGGAGCTCTCGGTGGACCCGGGGATGGAGGAGCAACTGCGGGCCTTCTTCTCCCGCCGCGGTGTCGCCATGCCGGAGCGCAACGTCAAGCAGGCGACGCTCATCCCCTCCGCCCGCGCCCTGCCTACCCCCCGTGGCCCCGCCCCCGGCTGGTGGGTGGAGCGGGAGGGGCGCGTCATCGTCGCCCTGCCCGGCCCGCCGGTGGAGATGGAGTACATGTGGGAGCAGCAGGTGGCGCCGGAGCTGGAGCGGCGCCTCGCCGGGCGGCGAACCGTGCTGGTGGCCCGCGTCCTGAAGACGGTGGGCCTGGGCGAGGGGCACGTGGACGAGCTGGTCAGCCCCCTCCTCAAGTCCACCAACCCCACCATCGGCGTCTACGCCCGCGCCGACGGCGTCCAGCTCCGCATCGCCGCCAAGGCTCCGACCAAAGAAGAGGCCTGGCGCCTCATCGAGCCGGTGGAGGCGGAGGTGCGGCGCCTCCTGGGCGACATAGTCTGGGGCGCCGACGACGACACCCTGGAGGGCGCGGTGGGCGGTCTGCTGCGCCAGCACGGCCTGACGCTGGCCACCATGGAGTCGTGCACCGGCGGCCTGCTGGCCAACGTCATCACCAACGTGCCCGGCAGCTCTACCTACTTCCGCGGCGGTCTGGTCGCCTACGCCACCGAGATGAAGATCGACTGGGGGGTCGACCCCGAGATCATCGCCCGCCATGGCGTGATCAGCGCCGAGTGCGCCCGCGACATGGCCCGGGCCGTCCGCGAGAGGCTGCGCGCCGACATCGGCATCGGCATCACGGGCGTCGCCGGGCCGGACCCCCAGGAGGAGAAGCCGCCGGGCACCATCCACATTGGCCTCGACGCCGGCTTCACCGAGCCCCAGAGCGTCAGTTACCAGTTCGCCCAGGGGCGGGAGGCGGTGAAGCGGCGCGCCGTCACCACCGCCCTGGCGCTCCTGCGCCGGACCATTCTGGACTGGCAGGGCCGCCCGGCAGGGTAGCCATGTCAGCTCGCTTGAGCTGGCCGGGCGGCGCGCGCGGGGGAGCGCTGGGCCTGCTCGCGCTCCTCCTGCTGGCCTGCGGCGGG
>MGOB01000074.1:24139-25083 GCA_001796995.1 Chloroflexi bacterium RBG_16_68_14
TATCCGGAAGGTGCGCCCTACCAGCCGACGCCCGGCGCTCCCCTCCGTCTGCGGCCGGCGGGCTCGCCGCCGGTGCTGGCGCGCTACCAGCCGCTGGCCTTCGCTGCCGACCCAGCCCTGGCGGAGGTGGTGCGACGGTCGGTAGGGGATGATGAGGAGCATTTCGCTGTCGTGGTGAAGGACCTGGCCGCCGGCCGGGGCGTAGCCCTGGCCGCCGACCGCGTCTTCTACGCTGCCAGCCTCTTCAAGACCTGGGTGATGCTGGCGGCCTACCACCAGCGGGAGGCGGGCCTGCTCGACTTCGGCGAGCGCTACACCGTCTCGGACTACTACGGGGAGTTCCGCCTCAACCCCGGCGAACTGGCGGTGTGCGACCAGGTCACCATCGGTGAAGCGCTGCGCCGCGCGCTGGGAGTGACCGATAACGTGGCGGCCAACCTGCTCCTGGACCGGGTGGGCGCCGGCAACGTCAACGCGGCGTTGAGCAGCCTGGGCCTGGGGTCTTCCGGCCTTGCTGAGGACGGCTCGCTGCCCACCACCGCCGCCGACATGGCGCTGCTGCTGGAGGCCATCGGTCGCCGGCAGACGGTGGGCGAGGCGGCCGGCGACGAGATGCTCTCGCTCCTCGCCACGGAAGCCCTCGCCGACCGGCTGCCCGCCCTGCTGCCGGAGGGCACCCGGGTGGCCCACAAGACCGGCACCTGGGAGAAGGCTACCCATGACGCCGGCATCGTCTTCTCGCCTGGTGCCACCTACGTCATCGTCGTGCTGACCGACTTCGGCTTCCAGGAGGACGGCGCCAGCCGCATCGCCCGCCTCTCGCGGGCGGTGTACGACTACTACAATGGAGACTGAGCTCCCCGCCGAAGCAAGATCCGGGCCCGCTGCCGCAGCGCTTCCCTGGGCTCGAATCTAGCCGCTGGCGTATGCTATAGTTGTGATGG
>MGOB01000074.1:25136-30019 GCA_001796995.1 Chloroflexi bacterium RBG_16_68_14
TCCTCGCCCGGCCAGTGCCCCGTTCCGGCGTCGAGGAGGTTGGGCCCGGCACGAGTCGGGGAGCAGACCGATGGAGGGCAGAGTGTATCAGGAGCTGCGGATCTTCAGCGGGAACGCGCACCCGGAGTTGGCGCAGTCCATCTGCCACTACCTGGAGACGCCCCTGGGCGAGTGCGAGGTCTTCGAGTTCAGCAACGAGAACATCTTCGTCCGCATCCATGAGAACGTCCGCGCCCGGGACGTGTTCATCGTCCAGCCCATGGTCTCGCCGGTGAACACGCGCGTCATGGAGTTGCTGATCATGATCGACGCCTTCAAGCGGGCGTCGGCCGGCCGGGTGACGGCGGTGGTGCCCTACTACGCCTACGGCCGCAGCGATAAGAAGGACCAGCCGCGGGTGCCCATCACCGCCCGCCTGCTGGCGAACCTGATCGAGACAGCAGGTGCGGATCGGCTGCTTACCGTCGACCTGCACGCCGGCCAGATCCAGGGCTTCTTCAACATCCCGGTCGACGAGCTCACCGCCCTCTACATGATCAGCCGATACTTTAAGGACAAGGAGCTAACCGACGTGGTGGTGGTAGCAGCGGACGAAGGCGCCTCCAAGCGCGCCCGTAATGTTGGCCAATCGCTGAAGGCGCCGCTGGCCATCATCGAGAAGCGCCGCGTCGCTAATGACGAGCAGGCGGAGGTCCTCAACGTCATCGGCGACGTGCGCGGCCGTCAGGCCATCGTCATCGACGACGAGATCCTGACCGGGAGCACCCTGGTGGAGGGCGCGGCCATGCTCAAGGAGCAAGGGGCGACGGCGGTCTACGCCGGCGTCACCCACGCCATCCTCTCAGGGAACGCGACCGAGCGCATCGAAGAGAGCTGCATCGAGGAGCTGATCGTCACGGATACCATCCCGTTGCCGCCGGAGAAGCGCATCTCAAAGATCACAGTGCTGAGCATGGCGCCCTTCATCGGCGAGGCGATCAGCCGCATCCACACCGGCCGCTCTGTCGGAGAGCTGTTCCACATGCCGTCCGACAAGGAAGCCGAGGAGGCGCTCACGCCCATCCGGGGAACGGGAAGTCGAGCGACAGGTTAGGACAGCGGAACCATCATGCTGAAGTGGGTTACAGGCATCCTGGGCGACTCCAACGAGAAGGAGCTGAGCAAGCTCAGGCCTATCGTTGAGCGGGTCAACGCGCTGGAGCCAGAGATACAGCAGATCTCCGACGCTGAGCTGCGGACGAAGACCGACGAGTTCCGCTCGCGCCTCGCCTCAGGCGAGGTGCTGGAGGACCTGGCGCCCGAGGCCTTCGCCGCCGTGCGCGAGGCCTCCCGTCGCCACACCGGCCTGCGTCACTTCGATGTGCAGCTCATCGGCGGCATCGTGCTCCATGAGGGTAAGATCGCCGAGATGAAGACGGGCGAGGGCAAAACGCTGGTGGCCACCCTGTCCCTCTATCTCAACGCCCTGCCGGGGAAGGGCGCCCACCTGATCACTGTCAATGACTACCTGGCCAAGCGCGACGCCCAGTGGATGGGCCCCATCTACGATACCCTCGGCCTTACCGTGGGCGTCCTCCAGCACGACGCCTCCTTCCTCTACTCCGGGGAGCGGGTGAGCGACACCCTCAACATGGAGCACCTGGTGCCCTGCACCCGGCAGGAGGCGTACCGGGCCGACATCACCTACGGCACCAACCACGAGTTTGGCTTCGACTACTTGCGCGACAACATGGCGGCGGACCTCTCCCGTTGCGTCCAGCGCGAGCTCCACTACGCCATCGTGGACGAGGTGGACAACATCCTCATCGATGAGGCGCGCACGCCGCTGATCATCAGCGGGGCGGCCCAGGAGAGCACCCAGACCTACGTCACCTTCGCCCGCCTGGTGCCGCGGCTCCAACAGGAGATCGACTACACCATCGATGAGAAGCTGCGTTCCGTGAGCATCACCGAAGGGGGCATCGCCAAAGTCGAGAAGTCGCTGGGTGTCCCCAACATCTACTCGCCGGAGAACTACCGCCTCACCCGCTACCTGGAGGCCGCCCTCAAGGCGCACGCCCTCTACCGTCGCGACCGCGACTACGTGGTGAAGGACGGCGAGGTGATCATCGTCGATGAGTTCACCGGGCGGTTGATGCCGGGCCGGCGCTGGTCGGACGGCCTCCACCAGGCGGTGGAGGCG
The DNA here is from genome assembly GCA_001796995.1 of Chloroflexi bacterium RBG_16_68_14. Lineage (GTDB taxonomy): Bacteria > Chloroflexota > Dehalococcoidia > DSTF01 > RBG-16-68-14 > RBG-16-68-14. Next base: position 27,319 of record MGOB01000074.1, read on the forward strand.
AACGAGGGGGTGAAGGTCCAGCAGGAGTCGCTCACTTACGCCACCATCACCCTCCAGAACTACTTCCGGCTCTATGAGAAGCTGGCCGGCATGACCGGCACCGCCGTCACCGAGGCCGAGGAGTTCTATAAGATCTACAAGCTGGACGTGGTGGTGATCCCCACCCACCTGCCCATGGTCCGCGATGACCACACGGACCTCATCTACCGCAACGAGCGCGCCAAGTTCGACGCGGTGGTGGAGGAGATCGAGGAGCTCCACCAGCAGGGCCGCCCCCTGCTCGTGGGCACCGTCTCCATCGAGAAGTCTGAGTACCTCTCGGAGCTGCTCAAGCGCAAGGGGATCAAGCACGAGGTGCTGAACGCCAAGCACCACGAGCGGGAGGCGGCCATCATCGCCGAGGCGGGCCGGCTGGGCGCCGTCACCATCGCCACCAACATGGCCGGTCGCGGCACCGACATCGTCCTCGGTGGCAAGCAGGACGGCCATCGCTCGCAGGAGGAGTGGCGGCGGGAGCACGAGCAGGTGGTCGAGCTGGGTGGCCTCCACATCGTCGGCACGGAGCGGCACGAGGCGCGCCGCATCGATAACCAGTTGCGCGGTCGCTCCGGCCGCCAGGGCGACCCCGGCAGCTCCCGCTTCTTCGTCTCCCTGGAGGACGACATCATGCGCCGCTTCGCCCCAGACTGGCTGGGCGGTTTGCTGGGCAAGCTGGGCATGGAGGAGGACGTGCCCCTCGAGAGCAACATGGTCTCCAAGGCCATCGAGCAGGCCCAGACTAAGGTGGAGGGCCACAACTTCGACATCCGCAAGCACCTGGTGGAGTACGACGACGTGATGAACACCCACCGCGACGTCATCTACCGGGAGCGGCAGAAGATCCTGAGCGGAGCGGACCTCAAGAGCAACATCCTGGACATGGTGCGCGAGGAGATCACCGGGCTGGTGGACCTCCACGCCCCTGAGCGCTCCCAGGACGAGTGGGACCTGGAGACGCTGCTGGCGGAGGCGAGCGCCATCGTCAAGCTCCCCTCCTCCTTCAACGTCCGCGCGTTCCAGGAGCTCAGCCACGACGAGATCCTGGAGAAGCTCCTGGCCCATGCCGAAGAGGCCTACGAGCGCCGCGAGGTGGAATTGGGCTTGGAGATGATGCGGACGCTGGAGCGACTGCTGATGCTCCGCACCATCGATGGCCTCTGGGTGGAGCACCTCACCGCCACGGACGAGATGCGCCAGGGCATCGGCCTGCGCGCCTACGGCCAGTCCGACCCGCTGGTCGCCTACAAGCACGAGGCGCACGACATGTGGGGCCAGCTCCTGGCCAACATCCGCCGCCAGGTAACCCACTCCATCTACCACGTGGAGCTGACCCAGCGGCAGGCCCCGCCTGCCCGCGCGCCTGCTGCGGCGGAAGGTCGCGGTGCGCCGGTCGCTGCGGGCGAGGGTACCCCGGAGGCGGCCGCCGCCGGCGACGGTACCGACGGGCACCGCCCGGAGAGGGCCGCCCGGCAGCCGGTGGTGGCGGGCAAGGCCCGTAAGATCGGCCGCAACGAGCCCTGCCCCTGCGGCAGCGGCAAGAAGTACAAGAAGTGCCACGGCCAGGCCGCGTAGAGTCATGACTGCCCCAGTCCACGTCTCCGCAGGCATCCTTCTCGTCAACCCCCAGGGCCAGATCCTGCTCCAGCTACGCGACAGTGACCCCCTCATCATGTTCCCCGGCTTCTGGGGCATCACGGGCGGCGGCGGTGAGGACGACGAGTCCCCTGAGACGACGGCCCGGCGGGAGCTGTCGGAGGAGACCGGCCTGGCGCTGCGGGACATAACGTTCTTCAAGGTGTACTATCTGTCCGAGGACAGCGGCGAGGCGCCGCGTGAGGTGTACATCTATCACGCCCCTATCGACAGGGGCGTCCATGAGCTTTCCGTGGGCGAGGGACGGGCGTTGCGTTTCTTCTCGCCCGAGGACCTGGCGGACCTGCCGCTCGCCTACAACCACGCCGAGGTGCTGGCCGATTTCCTGGCCTCGCCCGCATATCGGAGCTACCTGCCCGGGAACAACGATGGCTGAGAAGCAAGTCCGTCGCCGCAAGAGCCCTGAGGTCGCCGACCGGGAGGCCCTGGAGCACTTCGAGACGGCGCTGTCCGAAGGCCGCCACTGGTTCACGGCGCTCCTGGAGGCCGTGGCTCTCTGGTGCGCGCCCGAGGAGGACGTGGGGGAGCGCCACTACCGCTACCTCATCGACGGCGAGGCCTTCGACTGGCTCCTCCTGGCCGAGCGCCTGACCGAGGCTATCGATGGTGGAGTGTCGCCTTCCGAGAGGGAGGCGCTCCTCTTCTTCGACCGCCCACCCTTGGAGCTCGCTGACGGCGAGTTCAAGCGGCTCATCGGCCCTGCCAAGTACCGCGCCCACCTCAACTTCCTCTACGGCGTCGTCGTCGAGGAGGCCCTCCAGCTCGCCGTCGAGGAGGAGGTGCACAAGGAGCGTCGGGCGCGAGTGTGGGACAACAGCGGTTCTTTGGACGACGCCGTCTTCGAGCGGGTCTACGCAAAGGGCAGGCAGGAGCTCCTGTCTCAGTTCCGGGAGGAGCGCTCCCGGCCTCAGGGCGACAGCATCTACCTCGATGAGCTGAGGCAGTTCACCTACTGGCTCTTCAAGTACCGGCTGCGGCGCTGCGACGGGGCGCGGGTGGCCTCCGACAC
>MGOB01000075.1:0-3532 GCA_001796995.1 Chloroflexi bacterium RBG_16_68_14
GCGGATGCCTGGCATCTGCCCGCGCACGCGCGGGATGTGTTCGACGTGGCCGGCGCCGGCGACACCCTGGTGGCGGCCTTCGCCCTCGCCTTCGCCAGCGGCGCCTCGCTGCTTTCCGCCGCGGCGCTCGCCAACGTGGCCGCCGGACTGGTAGTGCGCGCGAGGGGAGTGGCTTTTGCCACCAAAGAGGAGCTGGGCCGGGCGCTGGCGACGCAGGAGCGCTGGTCTCAAGACCCGGCGTGGCAGGAGGAGGCGGCTGGATGAAGGAGAAGATCCTGAGCCTGGAAGAGACGGATCAGCGTTGTCGGGCGCTGCGGGACCAGGGCCAGAAAGTCGTGCTGACCAACGGCTGCTTCGACCTGCTCCACGTGGGCCACGTCCGCTACCTGCGCCAGGCGCGGGAGCTGGGCGATGCGCTGGTGGTAGCGCTCAACAGCGACGACTCCGTGCGGGCGCTGAAGGGGCCAGGACGGCCCATCGTGCCGGAGGCGGAGCGGGCGGAGGGGCTGGCGTCGCTGGGCTGCGTGGACTACGTCACCATCTTTCGGGAGCAGGCGGCGGCACGGGTGGCGGCCACGCTGCGGCCAGACATCTACGTGAAGGGCGGCGACTACGCCACCTGTCGCAGCGGCGTCCCGGAGGTGCAGGTCGTGACGGAGTGCGGCGGCCTGGTCGTCTTCCTCGACTTCGAGCCGGGCGCCAGCACGAGCGGCATCATCGAGGCGATCCTCCGCCGGGCGCGGAACAGACTGCATCCGCTCAAGGCGGAGGTGGCGGCCCAGGGGGAGCTATGGCGCTGACGGCGCGCAGCGGGACGCTGGCGATGGGCTCCAGCCCGGTTGCCCGCGCGGCGGATACCGCGTCGCCAGCGGCGAGGCGTATGATTCTCCTCGGCGGTTTCGCCGCTGCGGGGAGCTTCGGTGCGCTGGCGGCGCAACTCGGCTCCGAGACGGCGCTGGTGGCGCTGGTAGGCGGTGCTGCGCTGTTCGTGGCGGTCGTCAGCAGCTATGCGGCGCTGACGCTTCTGATCGTCCTGCTGCTGGTGCCGCTCTACGGCTTCTCGGTGCCTCCCCTCCAGATCAACCAGATGGACGCCGTCTACCTGGCAGCGCTGCTGGGCCTGTTCTTCCGGTTCCTCATGAACGGTGAGCGGCTGACCATCCGGCCGCTGGGGCTGGCCCTGATCGCTTTCCTTGCCAGCGGGCTGCTCACTCTAACGACTGGCATACTCGGCGGCGCAGGGGCCCAGGATGCGCTCAGCCACTTTCGCGGCCTCTTTGGCTACGCCCTCGTCCCGCTGCTCTTCCTCTCGCCTGGGGAGCAGCGCGCCGACCGACGACGGATGTTGCTGTACCTGCTGGTGGCCGTCGGCGTGCTGACGGCGGCGCGAGGCGTGCTCTCCTGGGCTGAGCTGAACGGCCTCGTGCAGCTCGGCGGCGTCCTGCACCGCATCGCCTCGCCCGATAGTGCCAGCTCCGTCGGAGCTGTTCCTGCGCTGTCGGGCGATTTCGGCTACCTCCGGGCCTGGGCGGGCAACTTCGAGGGGAACACGCTGGGCGCCTTCCTCGTGTTGCTGCTGCCGGCGACGGGCTACCTGGCCCTGCGCGACGGTAACCCCCTGGCCCGGCTCGGGTTCGCCGTCGGGACGATCCTGCTCCTGCTGGCGCTGATAGCCAGCTATTCTCGGGGCGCCTATTTCGGTCTGGCAGCGGCCGCGCTGCCGGCGTTGCTGTTGTTGGGGCGGCGTCGTCCCCTGGCGGCGGTAGCGCTGGCGCTGGGAGGGTTGGCGCTGCTTATCTTCCTGGTGAACCAGCTTCCCGGTGCGGAGGACCGCCTGGTCACCCTCCGTTCGCTGCGCCAGGATCCCACGGTGCTGCACCGGCAGGTGGTGTACGAGCAGGTGCTGGACGCTGTGATCCACAACCCTCTCTGGGGCGTGGGGCTGGGGACCAGAGTAGGAACCATCGGCACCGGCGCCGATTCCCTGTATCTGTTCATGCTTCTACGTGGTGGACTGCTGCTCGTGGCGGTGGCGCTCGTCCTCGTGTGGGTGGCTGGTCGCTCGTTGCTGGCGGCGCTCCGGGCGGGCTGGATCGGTGACCTCGACCTGGTGGTGGCGGCGGGGCTCTGGGGCTTCGCCGTGCACTCGGTGATCGACTACGCCACCTGGAACCCGAAGGTGGCGCTCACCATGTGGCTGCTGGTGGGCTTCCTGATGGCGGCGGCGATGCAGCCTCGCACGTCACCAGCCGACGCATCAGTGGCGGTTGCCCAGCAGGAGGAGCCAAAGCGGCGATGGTAGCAGGCCAGCAGGCGATTGCCGCCGTCGCGACGCGGCCCCGAGCGATGCTGCTGCGGGCGAGCCTGCTCCTGCTCGCCGTCGCGGCCGTCTCCAAGCTCACCACGCTGGCCGCTGACTCCTTCGTGGCGGCGCGGTTCGGCCTCTCCGTGGACGCCGATGCCTATCTCATGGCCATCGGCCTCATTGGGGCGTTGCTGGCCGCGCCCAGCGAGATGGTGCGGCTCTCGGTGGTGCCCATCTGCGGCCGTTACCTGCGCGAGGGCGACCGGCGGAGCGCGGCGGGCGTCGTCGCTCTGGTGCTGCTGGCGGTGGTGGTGGTGGGAGGGGTAGCGACGGGTGCGTTGGTGGTGAGCATGCCTTGGGTCGCCCGGCTGGCGGCCCCCGGTTTCGACGGCGAGGGGCTAGAAAAGCTGGTTGATCTCATGCGGGTGCTCGCCATCACCGCCGTGCTGGGGCTGGTGATGGCGTTGCTGCTGGGCGTGTTGCACACGCAGCTGCGCTTCGGCGTGCCCGCTGTCGTGGGCATAGGGCTGAGCGTTGGGGTTATCGGAGGGGGTGTCCTGCTGGGTGGCAGGCTAGGCGTGACGTCGCTGGCGTTGGGCTACGTCGTGGGTACGGCGGGCGTGACTCTCGTCCTGGCGTGGCTTGCGCGCGGCCTCTTCCGCGAAGGCGCGGCGCTACGAGGCGCCCGGCGCGAGGCGGGGCCGTTCCTGCGGCTGGCGCTGCCGACGGGGTTTGCTCTCTTCATCATCAGCGCGGGCGCTGTCGGCGAGCGCGCTATCGCTTCTCTCACCGGCGCCGGGAACGTGGCGGCGCTGGGCTTCGCCATCAAGCTGATCATGCAGGCAGGGGTGATCTCGCAGAGCATCTGGACGCCGCTCACGCCGCTGCTCACCGCCTCGGGCGCCTCCTCCGAGGAGGGCGGAGACTCGCGGCTGCTCGCATTCTCTCTCAAGTTGATACTTCTGGTCCTGGTCCCTGCTACGGCGCTGATGATCGCGCTGCGGGAGCCGCTAGTGAGCGTCCTCTTCGAGCGGGGCGCCTTCACCGCCGCCGACACGAGCAAGACCGCGACCCTGCTGGCGCTGCACAGCGGGTCGCTGGTAGGAGAGGGCCTGTTCATGGTGGCGCTGGCTGCCCTCCTCTCGTTCTACGATTCGTGGACGCGGCTCGTCGCCTCCGGGCTCTTCATTCTGTCCAAAGTTGTCCTGATGCTGGCGTTGACGCCGG
>MGOB01000075.1:3781-5880 GCA_001796995.1 Chloroflexi bacterium RBG_16_68_14
CCTGGCGGCGCTGGTGTTTCTGAACGTGGAGGAGGCGCAGATCCTGCTGCGCCGGTTGCGAGAATGGCTCGCGGGGGCATGGGGCTGAGCATGGAGACGAAAGGCACGCTCTCCGTGGTGACCATCACCCTGAACGAGGCCCACCGCCTGGAGCAATGCTACCGGAGCATCGCCTGGGCCGACGAGTGGGTGGTGGTGGACTCGGGCAGCAGCGACGGGACGCCGGAGCTGGCGCGGCAGCTCGGCGCCCGAGTCTACGAGCGTCCCTTCGATAACTTCTCCAACCAGTGGAACTATGCCGGCGAGCAGGCGCGGGGCGACTGGGTGCTGGTGTTGGCGGCGGATGAGGAGGTCTCGGTGGGGCTGCGATTAGAGATCGAGGCGGTTCTTGGCACCGAGGGCGGCCCCACTTGCTATGCCACGCCTCGCAAGAACCTGCACTTCGGCCGCTGGCTGCGCTATGGAGGCCAGTACCCGGACTGGTCGCTGCGGCTCTTCCGAAGGGGCACCGCCCACTGGGTGGGCGACATCCACGAGCAGCTCGCCTATACGGGAGCCCTGGGCCGATTGCGCCACCCCATCATCCATCACAGCTTCCTCTCCCTTAGCGACTGGATCCAGAAGATGGACCGCCAGACGAGCCAGGAGGCGCGGTTCGCCTTTGAGGCAGGGGGACGGGCCTCCTGGCTTGACGTAACGGTGAGGCCGCTCTTCTGGTTCGTGCGCATGTACGTGGCCCGGCGAGGGTTCCTGGACGGCCGGCCGGGCCTGGTCCACAGCATGTGCACCTTCGTCTGCATCTTTTTCCGGCATGCCAAACTCCGTGAACTTTACACTGAGCGCGAAGGAGGTACGACAAAGTGGTGACGACATCCACGTTGGCGACCGTGAAAACGGAGACGCCGCCCTGCGCCCTCTGCCCAGTCGACGCTCCTCGCACGCTGGGCGAGATCTGGATGGATGGGCAGATGCTGGGCCGCATGGTGCAGTGCCAGCAGTGCGGCCTGCGTTACTTGAGCCCTCGACCGAGCCAGATGCAACGCGACTGGCTTTACGAGCAGGAGTACGATGTCGACCTCTCCGGGGAGCACGGCGAGACCCGATTCCAATCCGTGCAGACTGACCAAGACCGGGCGCTCGGCCGCTTCCGTCGCTACCTGGGTCAGTTGAAGACCCCGCAAACGGGGGCAGGAGGACGGCGTCCTCGTCTGCTGGATGTGGGCGCGGGGACGGGCCAACTGCTTGCGTTAGCCCAGGAGTGCGGATGGGACGTCTCCGCCATCGAGCGATCCGAGGATGCCTGCCGGTTCCTCCAGAAGCGGTTTGGCTCGGCCGCGGTGGTCGGCTGCGACCTCGCCGATGTGCAGGGTGCGGCGGAGAGCTACGACGCGGTCATCATGGCCCATGTCATTGAACATCTACCGGACCCCCTGGCCGCGCTACGCAGGGTGCAGCGCTTGCTGTCGCCGGGCGGCCGCCTCCTCGTCGCTACGCCAAACGATGCTTCCCTGTACGAGCGGATCTGGCAGTTGCGGCAGCGCTGGCGCGGCGGAGGGGTCGCCAACCCGTACGTCGCGATCGGCTGGGAGAACGGGTGCTGGCGCCGCACGCCCACGCGACAGGACACCCGGGGCCTCATCGAGTTCCAGATCTTGACCACGGAGCACGTGTACTTCTTTACCCGGACGACCCTGCGGCGGGTGCTGGAACGGGCTGGATTCTCCGGCATCCGCTGGGCGCCCGGCAGCGTTGCTCCTGCCAACTCACGCCTCGGTCGTCTGCTGCAGTCGGACCCGGTCAATCGACTGCTCTTCTTCCTGAGTCGGCAAGCAGAACTAATGGTTGTGGCGGATCGAGATGAGGAGAAGGCATGAGGATCGGCTTCGTCCTCCAGGACCCCTCCCGGAGTTCGCCGACCGGCCTGGACTCCTATACCTGGAGCTTGTGGGACGCCCTCCGCACCGTTGGCGTCGAGGACGAGTTCGTGCCCGTCATGCTGCCCGGCCCTATCGCCGTCCGCGCCTACCTGCGGGTGCTCTGGGAGCAGATCTACCTGCCGCTCTGGGCCCATCGGCAACGCATCGATCTCCTCCATGTGC
>MGOB01000075.1:5891-7390 GCA_001796995.1 Chloroflexi bacterium RBG_16_68_14
GCTCCCATCGTGCGCGGCCGGCCGTGCGTGCTCACCCTGCACGACCTGGGAGAGGAGGCGCGGCCGGGGTACCGGACTCCCTTCGGGCCGCGTCTCTATTTCAGCCGGGTGGTGCCGTGGAGCGCGCGTTTCGCCAGCGCGCTGGTGGCTGACAGCACGGCGACCAAGGAAGACGCGGTCGCCCGGCTGGGCATCCCTGAGGGGCGGATCACCGTGGTGCCGCTGGCGCCGCCCTCCTGGTGCTGGAAGCGCTCAGCCGATGCTGCTGAGGGCGTGCGCCGGAAGTACGGCCTGGTGTCCCGCTACTTCCTCCAGGTGGGCGCCGGCGCCCCTCGCAAGAACGTTCGCGGCGCGCTGACGGGCTTCGCCCGCTTCGTTAGCCGCCGTCCTGAGCAGGATGTCCAGTTCGTGGTCGTCGGCGGGCGTAACATCGAGGAGGCGTCCGTGTCGCCGGAGGTGCAACGCCTGGCGCGAGAGGGCAGAGTGCGCTTCCTGGGCTACGTCCCGCGGGAGGACCTGGCGGCGCTGTACACCGGCACCCTCGCCGTCGTGTTGCCCTCCTTCTATGAGGGCTTCGGGTTGCCCTTGGTGGAGGGCTTCGCCTGTGGTGCGCCGGCCCTCGCCTCCCAGGTCGCTTCTCTGCCGGAGGTGGGCGGTGATGCGGCCCTGTACATCGATCCGCACGATGCGGAGTCCATCGCTGAGGCCATGGAGCGATACGCCACGCTGCCCGAACTGCGGGCCGAGATGGCCAGGCGCGCGGAAGCGCGCAGCCTGAGCTTTAGCTGGAGACGGACGGCGGAGCAGACGCTGGCCGTCTATCGCCGGGTGGTGGCGGAGGCTCGTGTGAAGGAGAGAGCCACACCGAGCGCTCCGCCCATCGTGTCGGGCAAGGCGGCAGCGCCCAAGGTGCTCTTCGTGCGGTTGGACAGCCTGGGCGACGTGGTGCTCACCACGCCCTGCTTCCAGGCCGTCAAGCGTCGATACCCGACGGCGAAGGTCGACGTTGTCGTCCAGCCTATGACCGCTCCCATCGTGGAGGCTGACCGCCATGTCGACGGCGTGTTCACGCTGGCGGCGCCCTGGCACGGACGCTGGCGCCCCGGTGCCGTACGAGAGGTCTGGCAGGCGCTGCGCCGACTGCGGCGGGAGCGCTACGACTACGTCATCACGCTGCGTCGCGACCTCGACGACGCCCTCTTCGCGCGCCTCTGCGGGGGCCGCCGTACCCTGGGCTTCGACGCTCGCCGGACGCGGCTGTTCCTCTCGGAGCGGGTGGCCTTCCAGCCTGACCGTCACACAGCGGAGAACCACCTGCGGCTGATGGCCGTGCTCGGCTGCGAGTCCGATGGCCTGCGGCCCAGCGTGGCGTGCACGTCGAGCGACCCGGAGACGATCGACGCGCTGCTGGCGGATGCGGCGCAGGAGCCGACGATCCTCGGGGTGGCGCCCTTCGGCTCCTCCGAGGCGAAGGCGTGGGGGCCGGCGCAGACAGCGGC
>MGOB01000075.1:7409-8239 GCA_001796995.1 Chloroflexi bacterium RBG_16_68_14
TGGCTAAGGCGGTGCGAGCGCCCATCGTGCTGCTCGGCGCTTCCGACGACCGGCGGCGGGCCGACGCTGTTCTCGCGCGGACGGCGGCGCCCGTGTTCGACCTGGTCGGCCAAACAGACCTCGGGGCGCTCTGCGACGTGCTGCGCCGGTGCCGGCTGCTGGTGTGCGTCGACTCCGGGCCGATGCACCTGGCGGCGGCGCTGGGCTTGCCGACGGTCGCCCTCTTCGGGGAGGAGAACCCGGCCCTCTGGGGGCCGTACGGCGAGGCGCCGCACCGGGTCTTGCGCGCGCTGGACCCGCACGGGCGCTTCTCGGTCCACGCAGTGCCGGTCGAGATGGTCGTGTCGTCGGTGGTCGAACTCTTGGAGCCCATGACAACCTTCTCCGAGCCCAGGCAGCCTGCAGAGGTGGCGCTATGAGCGACTCTGCGCCGGTACGACTCGCTGTCCTGGGATACGGATACTGGGGGCCCAACATCGTGCGCACCGTGCAGACGATGGCGGCGGCGGAGCTGGCCGTCTGCTGCGACACGAGCCCTCGACGGCTGCGCGAGGCGCAGGAGCGGTTTGGCGTGCCAGTGACCGACCGCTGGCAAGACGTGCTCGCCGACCCCGCCATCGAAGCGGTGGTCGTCGCGACGCCGGCGCACACGCATCGAGAGCTGACCCTCGCGTGCCTGGCCCAGGACAAGCACGCGCTGGTGGAGAAGCCCTTCGCCACCAGCGTCGCCGATGCGGAGACGATGTACCAGGCCGCGGAGCGGCGCGGCCTGACCCTGGAGGCGGGACACATCTTCCTCTACAACCCGTCGGTTCGGGTGCTGCGCCGCG
>MGOB01000075.1:8271-11003 GCA_001796995.1 Chloroflexi bacterium RBG_16_68_14
GCGCCTTCGCGATCCGGGTCAGCCACGGCCCCCGTGCCCGCAGCGACGTGGACATCACCTTCGATTGCATGGTGCACGACATCTACATCCTGCACGAGCTACTGGGGCCCGCCACAGAGGTGAGCGCCAGCGGCGCGGCCTTTCTTACCCCTGGGGTCGTCGACTCAGCCTCCGCGCGCATCAGCTTCGCTTCCGGTGCTCAGGCGTTCTGCTACGCCAGCTGGTACGAGCCGGTGAAGACCCGGCGCATCACGCTGATCGGCTCCCGGGCGATGGCGGACTACGACGACCTGCGTGAGGAGGAGCCGGTGCGCATCCTGGGGCGGGGCTACGAGCCCATCGAGGGCGTGGACGAGTTCGGCAACCAGGGGCTGCGGCACTTCGACCGGGGCGAGCGGGCGCCGCCGGTGACCTGGAAGGAGCCGCTGCGGCAGGAGCTGGAGGCGTTTGTCGCCCGGGTGCGCGGCCGCGGGAACGGGTGCGGGGTGTCGCCAGAGTCGGTACTTTCGGTCACCCACGTGCTGGAGGCGATCGGGCGCTCGATGCGTCGCGGTGGCGCGCCGGAGCGGGTGGAGGGAGCCCATGGGTAGCTGCAAGAGCGGAGCAGCGGCCGTCCGTCGAGTCATCCTCCTGGGAGGGAAGGCGCTGGCGGTCCAGGCGCTGGAGAAGATGCTGCGCATGCCGGAGGTGGACGTAGTGGCCGTCATCCCCTGCGCGGACGACGACCCAGAGGCCCGGCGCTGGTACCCGTCGCTGGCCTGCCACGCCCGCGAGCGGGACCTTACCAGCTACCAGCCCAGGTCTGTGAACGAAGAGGGCTTCCTTCCGGTCATCCAGGAACTCCGGCCGGATGTCCTGCTGTCCATCTTCTACGACAAGATCCTGAAGCCCCACGTGCTCCACGTTCCCGCGCTGGCGGCGGTGAACGTGCACTTCGGCCTGCTGCCGTATAATCGGGGCTCCTTCCCCATCCCCTGGGCGATCATCGACGGCAACGACCCGGGGGTGACCATGCACTACATGGACCCCGGCGTCGATACCGGCGATATCATCGCTCAGATGGCGGTGCCGGCCAGCGCCTGCGAGACGGCCTACCAGGTGTACGAGCGGTGCACGGCAGCTGGCCTCTGCCTGTTCGAGCAGTATTTCCCCCTGCTGCTCCAGGGTAGGGGGCCGCGCCGGCGGCAGCGCTTCCAGGGCGGCACCTACTATCGTCCGGGCGATCCCTTCGACCGCTGGATCGATTGGTCGCAGAGCGCGGAGCAGGTCTGCCGGTTCGTCCGGGCGCTGACCTTCCCCCCGTTCCCGACGGCGCGGGCATCGTTCCGAGATCGCGAGATGGAGGTCTGCCACCCTGTGTGGCCCTTGCAGGGGGGCGGGCGGAGACGTCCAGGAAAGGTGATTGACATTACGTTGTCCCGCGTCACCGTTGCCACGGGTGATGGGCTCCTGGGCGTGCGGACGGTGAAGCTGGGAGGTGAGGAATTGCCGGCGGCCGAGGCGCTCAGCCGCGTGGGTTGTTCGGTGGGCGACGTTCTGGATGGTGTGCCATGGGTGAAGACGGAAGCTGCGTAGTCCCGTTGCTGGACCTGCGGGTGGAATATGACCCCTTGCGGGAGCGGGTCCTCGCGGCGGTGGACGAGGTCCTCTCCAGCGGGCGGCTCTACTTGGGTCCCCAGACGGAGGCCTTCGAGGAGGAGTTCGCGGCGTACTGCGGCGCGTCCTACGGGGTGGCCTGCTCCTCGGGCACCGACGCCCTCATCCTGGCGCTCCAGGCCTGCGGCGTCGGCCCGGGCGACGAGGTGATCACTGTCTCCCATACCTTCATCGCCACCGTCGCCGCCATCGCCTTGGTAGGGGCGACGCCCGTCTTCGTAGACATCCACCCGCAGACCTACACTATGGACATCTCGCAGCTACCGGCCGCGGTGACCGCTCGGACGAAGGCGGTGCTGCCCGTCCACCTCTACGGCCATCCGGTCGATATGGGCCCGCTGCTGGCGTTCACCCGTTCGCGTGGCCTGACTGTCATCGAGGACGCGGCGCAGGCGCACGGCGCCCGCGAGCGCGGCCGGCCGGTGGGCGGGCTGGGCGATGCCGGCTGCTTCAGCTTCGTCTTCACCAAGAACCTCCGGGCGTACGGCGACGCCGGCATGCTGGTCACCAGCGACCGCGCCATCGCGGAGCGAGCGCGCCGCCTGCGGGACCACGGGCGCTCGGCCAGGTACGAGCACGTCGAGTTCGGCTGGAACGCGCGCATCGACGAGGTGCAGGCGGCCATCCTGCGCCTCAAGCTCCCGCTGCTGGACGGCTGGATCGCCCGTCGCCGGGCGCACGCCCGGGCGTACGACGAAGCGCTCGGGTCGGCTGGGATCGCCACGCCCTTCGAGGCGCCCGACGTCACCCACGTCTACCACCAGTACGTCGTCCAGGTGGACGACCGCGAAGCCGTCCGGGCGGAGCTCGCCCGTCGCGGCGTCGAGACGGGGGTGCACTACCCCATCCCCTGCCATCTCCAGGAGGCGTGTCGAGGCCTCGGCTACGGGCCGGGGGCGCTGCCGGTGACGGAGCGCTGCGCCGGCCGCATCCTATCGCTGCCCGTCTACCCGGAGCTGACGGAGGAGCAGCGGGCACGGGTGGTGACCTCCCTGCTGGAAGCGACGGCAAGCAAGTCGATGGAGGAGCAGCGAGTATGAGAGCGCTGGTAACCGGCGGCGCGGGCCAGATCGGCT
>MGOB01000075.1:11015-11501 GCA_001796995.1 Chloroflexi bacterium RBG_16_68_14
ACGCGTTGCTGCGCCGCGGCTGGGACGTGACGGTGCTGGACAACCTGGACCCGGTGACTCATCCCGGAGGCCGGCCGCCCTGGGTGCCAGGGGAAGTGCGTTTCGTCGAGGGCGAGGTCACCGACGGGGAGGCGGCGGCGAAGGCGCTGGAGGGTGTGCAGGTGGTCTTCCATGAGGCGGCCTACCAGGGGCTGCTACCCGACTTCAGCAAGTTCTTTCGCGTCAACGGCGCCGGCACCGCCCTCATCTACGAGACCATCGTCGCCCGGCGGCTGCCGGTGCAGAAGGTGATCGTCGCCTCCTCCCAGGCGGTCTACGGCGAGGGCGCGTACCGCTGCCCGCGGCACGGCCCCCTTTACCCCGACCCCAGGCCGCTGGGGCAGCTCCTGGAGGGCGAGTGGGAGTTCCGCTGCCCGTCCTGTGGAGAGGTCCTAGAGCCTCAGCCCACGGACGAAAGGAAGGTGAACGGCGCCACCGCCTACGCCG
>MGOB01000075.1:11593-25457 GCA_001796995.1 Chloroflexi bacterium RBG_16_68_14
CCGCGCCAGTCCTTCCGCAACGCCTACTCCGGCTTGTCCGGCATCCTTGCCCAGCGGGTGCTCAACGGGCGACCGGTCGTGGTCTACGAGGACGGCCTCCAGTCGCGGGACATCGTCTACGTGGAGGACGTGGCCGACGCGAACCTTTTCGTCATGGAGCGCGATGACACCGATTTCCAGGCGTTCAACGTGGGCACCGGTCGCGACGTGAGCGTGCTGGAGTTCGCCCGAGTTCTGGCCTCCAAGTTCGGGGTAACGCCCGAGATCGAGATGACGGAGGAGTTTCGCCTGGGCGATGTCCGCCACCTGGTGCCCGATGTCGGCAGGCTGGCCCGCCTGGGCTGGCGGGCCATCACCACGCTGGAGGAGGCATCGCGGGCGTATGCGGAGTGGATCGTCAACCAGCCGGAGGTGAAGGACAACGCCGCCGCCGCTATCGACGATATGCGCCGTCGCGGCGTCATCCTCCAGGCCCGGAGCAGGAGACTGGCGGCGTGATGGGAACCGGCGTCTCGGTGGTGGTCATCGCCCAGAACGAGGAGGCGAACATCCGCTCGTGCCTTGAGTCGGCCCGCTGGGCGGCCGAGGTGGTGGTGGTGGATGGCGGCAGCCGCGACCGCACGCCCGAGATCGCGGCATCGATGGGGGCGCGGGTGCATCACAACCCCTGGCCGGGCTTCTCCGACCAGTGGGACCTGGCGATCAGCTTGGCCAGCCAGGACTGGGTCTTCCTCCTGGCAGCGGACGAGTGCGTGACCGAGGAGCTGGCGCGGCAGGTCCGGCAGGTGGCAGCCAGAGGAAACGGCATCTATGACGGCTACTACGTCCGCCGGCAGACCTCCTTCCTCGACCGGCCAATGCGCCACTGCGGCTGGGGCGACCAGCGGGAGCTCCGCCTCTTCCGGCGCGGCCGGGGACGGATGGACGGCCGGCTTGTCCACGAGCGGCTCGTCGTCGACGGCCCGGTGGGCGAGCTGGGGGGTCGGCTTCTCCACAACAGTCACCCCACCGTCCACGAGTACCTGGCCAACCTCAACCGTTGCACGTCGCTGGAGGCGGAAGAGGCGCTGGCGCTGGGCGTGCGGCGGAGCTGGCTCCCACCCATCGGCCCGCTGCTGCGGGCGGCGCGACGCTGGCTCGCCGGCGATAGGAGCTACGCAGCGGCCTACGCGATTCTGAAGGAGGAGCTGAAGAACCGGGTGGAGTGGGTCCCGCTCCAGCCCTTTGCGCCGCTGCTGCGCTTCCTGCAGATGTACGTCCTCCAGCGAGGCTTCCTGGACGGGCGGCACGGGCTGTACCTGTCGCTGCTCTCCGCGGTCTACGTCTTCGTGAAGCAGGTCAAGCTCTGGGACCTGCGCCGCGCCCAGACACAAGCGGCCAGCCGGGTGATGCTATCTGAGGTCGAGGTGAGGAGATGAAGGTCATGGCTGAGGACGAGATCGAGGTCTTAAGGGAATACGCTGCCCGCTCAGCAGCGATGGGCAACCAACACGTCTCCAACCTCTCCAACCGCTATGCCATCCACGACTACCGGCTGATGGCAGACGAGCTCCGGGCTGTTGCCGGAGGCGGCCGGCTGCTGGACTGGGGCTGCGGATACGGCCACATGAGCTATCTGCTCCGCCGCCGGGGGTTCCAGGTGACAGGGCTGACGGTGCCAGACGAGAATAACCTCTCGGACTCCTGGAATCTGCTCATCCGGGAGCAGGGCCAGGAGGTCATCGTGGCCGGGGACGATATCGCCCTGCCGTTCGAGGACGGCTCCTTTGATATCGTCTTGTCCTGCGGCGTCCTGGAGCATGTCGACGACGAGGCAGGCTCCGTCAAGGAGATCGCACGCATCCTCAGGCCGGGCGGCTACTTCTTCGTCTATCAGCTCCCCAACTGGCTCAGCGTGGTGGAGTGGCTGAGCGAGCGGTTGCTGGGCGTCGCTCATGAGCGGCGCTACCGCTTTCGCGACGCGGCCCGTCTTCTGGCCGAGGCCGGTTTCTCTGTTCGCTCCCGGCGGCACGGCTCGATGATCCCGAAGAACCTGGACCGGCTGCCCGTCCTGCGCCGGCTGTTCGACCGGTACTACCGTCAGGTCGCAGCGCTGGATGGACTGCTCGTGCGCGCGCCCCTTCTCAACCTGTTCTCCGGCACGTGGGAGATCGTCGCCCAGCGGACCGACGCG
The DNA here is from genome assembly GCA_001796995.1 of Chloroflexi bacterium RBG_16_68_14. GTDB lineage: Bacteria > Chloroflexota > Dehalococcoidia > DSTF01 > RBG-16-68-14 > RBG-16-68-14. The sequence goes on from MGOB01000075.1 coordinate 13,767, forward strand.
CGCGGTCTGGTGGCAGAGGAGAGCGGTGTGCGCGAACAAGAGCTCGTGGGGGTGGACTGAGCAGCCATGTGTCGGGTCGCCGTCGATGCGCGCATCTCGCGTTCTTGGAGCACCGGCGTTGGTGTGTACACGGTACGGCTGGTGCAGGCGCTGGCGGAGGTGGCCCCACGGCACGCCTACCTGCTGCTCACCGCTGCCCAGGCGCCGCCCGCGCCTCTGCCGCCCGAAAGCCCCATCGAGCAGCGGACGGCGCCGTACGCGGTCGGAGGCTTAGGCCAGCACCTGTGGCTGCCGCTGGCGCTGCGTTCGCTGGGCATTGACCTGCTTATCATCACCCATCCCGCCAGCGCGCCTCTCTGGTCGCCCTGCCCGCGTCTGGTCTTCGTCCACGACCTCATCCCGCTGACGCAGCCGCGCTTCTACAACGCGGCGAAGCGTCTCTACTACCGGACCGTCGTCCGCTGGAGCCTGCGGAGGGCCGCGCGGGTGCTGGTCGACTCGGAGAGCACGCGGCGAGACTGCCAGCGGCTGCTGGGTCTCACGGCGGAGCGGCTGTGCGTCGTGTACGGCGGCGTCGGCGAGCAGTACCACGAAAGCACGAACGGTTCGAAGGCCACATCTGCGCGACCCTACGTCCTGTACGTGGGCAACAAGCGGCCGCACAAGAACGTAGACCGGCTCATCGAGGCGTTTGCCCTGCTCCTGCGCGAAGGCGATCCGGGCTGCGACTTGGTCATCGCCGGACGGGACGAGCCCGGCGACATCGAGACGGACGGACGGCGCCTGCGCGCCCTGGCCGAGCGCCTGCACCTGGACGGGCGGGTGCGCTTCCTGGGCGAGGTATCCGGAGAGGAGCTGCCTGCGCTCTACCGGGGCGCCGAGGTGTTGGCCTACCTCTCCAGCTACGAGGGGTTTGGCCTGCCGCCGCTGGAGGCGATGGCCTGCGGGACGCCGGTCATCGCTCTCAACGCCTCCTCCCTGCCGGAGGTGGTGGGGGACGGCGGCCTCCTGGTCGATGCCCCGGAGCCGGCGATCGTGGCGGAGGGCCTGCGGGCCCTCCTGACCGACAGGCCGCTGCGCGACCGGCTGGCTCAGCGGGCGGTGCAGCAGGCGCGGCGCTTCTCGTGGGAGAAGACCGCCCAAGCCGTCGCTCAGCAGATGGACGCGGCCCTGGAGGCGAGGAAGGCAGCATGACGACCGCTCCGCTTCCCCGCGAGGGTGCCTACGCGGGCGGCCCCTGGTTGTACGAAACGGCGAAGCGGGCGATCGATATCGCCGTGGCCCTGGGAGTGCTGGTGGGGCTCTTGCCGCTGTGGCTCCTCATCGCCCTGGCCATCAGGCTGACCTCACCGGGCCCTGTCCTTCACCGGGCGCAGGTGGCCGGACGGAACGGCCGGCCGTTCACCTACTTCAAGTTCCGCTCCATGCACGCCGACGTGGACGACGCGGTGCAGCGCCGCTTCCGGCGTGACTTCATTCGAAACAACAGGCCTTATCGAGTGGAGCGCACGGCCGCCGGTGAGGAGCGGCCGGTCTACAAGGTGGTGGACGACCGCCGCATCACGCCTCTGGGGAAGGCCATCCGGAAGTTCGGCCTTGATGAGGCCCCTCAGTTCTTGAACGTCCTGCGGGGAGAGATGAGCGTGGTGGGGCCCCGGCCGCCCCTGCTCTGGGAGGTGCAGTACTACCGGCCCTGGCACTGGGAGCGGCTGGCGGTGAAGCCAGGCATCACCGGACCCGCGCAGGTGCGCTCCCGACAGGGCCTCCCCTTCGATGAGATGGCATGCCTGGACATCGACTACGTGCGCCGACGCTCCCTCTGGCTCGATCTGGGCATCATCGTGGCGACGCCCTTCGCCATGCTGCGCGATCCGGGAAGGAACTGAGATGGATAGACGGGGTCTCGAAGGGAGCTCTTAGATGTCGCGGTATACGGACCTGAGCACGAACCATGTACATCACCCGCATCTTCCGAAAGCCCCGATGAAGCCGCAACAAGAAAGCGCCGTCCACCGTCCTGCCTTCGAGTCGGCGGGGCAGGCCGTCCATAGCTGGGAAGCGTACTACGCGCCGGAACTCACCTGGTATCGCCACCTGCGGAACGTCCTTCATCACCTGCCCATGTTCCGCGCGCTCCGGAAGCTTCGCCCCGGGCGGGTGCTGGAGGTGGGCGCGGGCAGCGGCTCTCATAGCATCTTCGTCTCCTACTTCTGCCCGCATGTTGTCTCTATCGATTTCAGCCGCCCCCTGATCGAACGCTGTGTCCACCACAACCAAAAGCTGCGCGGCCGGGCTCACTTTCTGGCCATGGACGCCTTTCAGCTCGCCTTTCCGGACCGCGCCTTCGATGTCGTCTTCTCGCAGGGCTTCTTCGAGCACTTTTCGGATGAGGAGATCAGCAGGCTGCTGGCGGAACAGTCCCGCGTGGCCCGCCGTGTGGTGCTCAGCGTGCCGAACCGCTCCTACGCCGTGCGCGACTTTGGGGATGAGCGGCTCCTAAGCCGCGAGGCGTGGGAGGAGCTGTTGGGGCGCCTGGGCTACCGGTTGCGCGTCTCCAGGGACTACGCGCCGGCGCGCGCTCGCTTCTGGCGCGGCGGCCGCGATATGTACCTGGCCGTTCTGGAACGTGCGGCATGCAAGGAGGTTCTTAGTGCGGTCCGAAGCGCTTGAGCTACTCCGCTGTTCCCGTTGCCGACATTACCCGCTCACGCTGGAAACGCGGGTGCAGGCCGACCAAGAGGTGCGAGAGGGGGAGCTACGGTGCGCCAACTGCGAGGAAAGGTTTCTGATCGCGGGCGGCGTCGTCGAAATGCTACGCGCTCCGTCACAACAGGCGGAAGAGGAGCTGGAGAGCATCGACAAGTGGTTGCCACTAGTGAACGAAGTGACGCCGCTCAATGACGACTGGCTGATTGGTCTTCCTCGCACGTTTCACAAGGGTGCTGAGACCGACATTGCCGTCAACCTGACGCACTTTCTCGAACTTGTCGACGCGCGGCCCGGGCAACGCGTTCTCGAAGTCGGCGCGGGAGTCACCTGGCTGTCGAACCTGCTCGCCCGACGAGGTTGTAGCGTGGTCGCAACAGACATCACTCGCCGGCTGTATGTCGGGTTGGATTCCGCCGACGTGCTCATGCGCCACTTCGGAACGGTCTACGACCGAGTGACGGCTGACATGAACGACGTGCCGTGTGTGGACGGAGCGTTTGACGTTGTCGTGGCCAACGCTGTCTTCCACCATAGCGAGGACCTCACCGAGACGTTCAGGGAGATGTGGCGGGTCCTGCGTCCCGGCGGCAGGATGGTCTTTCTGGAGCCCGTGGTGGGGCCGCTCAACCTCGCGGGCAAAAGGTTCCTCTCGCGGCTGCACGAGGATGGCCTTGGCGATCAGGCCTATCCGATCTGGAGTTACACCCGTGCTGCTCGTCGGGCCGGCTTCGCACCCCATTCGTTCATCGCGCCCTCTGTTGAGCATCACTTGCGGCACCTGCGGGACGATCCCGACTACCTTGGGAACCGCACGTTAAAGTACCGCTTGGCGCGGAGTGTGCCCCGGGCGTTTCAAGTCCCGGTTCTTGCCGTCCTGGCGCGCAGAGCGCTCTACCCCGCTGCCCTATACTTGTTCGGTCTGACGTGCATCTTCGTAGGGCACCGCCTGGATCCGTGGGCGCGGCAGGGCAGGGCTAGGGCGCCAGCGATTCAGTCGGCACAGGTTGATCGCTGAGCTGACGCTGGTAGGAGGCGGGCAGCAGGCGCTCTCTGCGCAGCATCCGCATGAGCGAGGCGAAGAGCAGCCGCAAGTCCAGCCAGAGGGAGTAGTCCCGCACGTAGGCGACGTCAAGGATAGCCTGTTCCTCCGCCGACCAGTCGTTGCCGCTGGCGAGGTGCGGCCCGGTGAGGCCGGGGCGCACCAGCAGCAGCGTCCGCGACCAGGGCCGGTGCAGGAGATCGGCTGAGGCGGTGAGGGCGCGCGGGCCGACCAGGCTCATCCGTCCCCGCAGGATGTTGAGGATGTTGGGCAGCTTGCTCAGCCTTCCGCTGGCCGCGGCCTCTCGCAGGCGCCAGCCCAGCGAGGGCTGTCCGCGTGCAACCTCCTGGGGTGGCGGAGCGATGGTCAGCAGGTGGAACGGCTTGCTCCGGAGGCCCAGCGCCGGGCGGCGCTCCAGGAGAGCGCCTCCGCCCGAGAGCCGAGCTGCCAGGCACAGCGCGCCCAGCAGGGCGCCGAGCGCGGGCAATGTGGCAAGGCTGAGGCCATAGTCGACTGCCGTCTTCAGCGTGGCGTCCAGGCCGGTGATGCGGAGCCGTTCCAGTGAGAGCAGGGGCACGAAGTTGGCCTCCAGCGGCCTGGCGCCGGTGGCCAACAGATGATAGAGGCCGGGCGCCAGCCGCAGGGCGGGCTGATCGCTAGTAGCCGCCATCTCCAGCAGGTCCCGCTGCGCCTCCCAGCTCACGGCGTGTGGGACGAGGATGAGGTCGCTGGCGCCGTAGGTGAGCGCTAGCTCTGCCGCCGCGCGAGGGTCGCCGAGGACGCGGAGGCCGTCCACCACCTCGGCGCCTGTCGGCTGGTAGTCGTCCAGGAAGCCCACTGCCTGCCAGCCTGCGGCCGGGTTGGACAGCCGGCGCGCGATGGCGATGGCGTGCTCGTCAGCGCCGATGATGATGGCCCGACGCACCAGCCGGCCGGATCGCCGCAGCCGATAGACTCCTCGCCGGAAGAGGAACCGCTCACTCCCCACCAGGAAGCAAGAGAGGCCCCACGACAGGATCAGGGCGCCTCGAGAGAGGTTGACGTCCAGCAGGAAGGCGAGCAGGAGGACGGCGAAAGCGGCGTAGGTGCAGCCCCGGACGACACCGGCGTACTCCCGGTGCCCGCTGAAGAGATCGTCGAGACGGTACAGTCCGCCTGCGGCCATCAGAGCTAGGGTGAGCGCTGGGGCGAGCAGCAAGAGCGCCAGGCCGCTGCTGCTACTCTCGGGCCCTCCTGGCCAGCGGGAGACGCCGTAGCGAACGCCGAGGGCACTGGCCGATGCCCACAGGAGCATCATCGCGTCGCTGGCCAGCAGTCCGATGACCAGAGCCCGTTGCTCGCGCATACGCATCAGGCTGCCTTCTGGATATCCTCCCCGAGCGCTGGCTGAGCCGGCCGAGTGGCCGAGTTGAGGAGTACCTTGGCTCCGCCACTATCGAAACGGAACTCCATGTGATAGAGCCCTTCCCTTTCCATGGCGGCGCACACGTCGGGCTGGAAGCGGCGCTCGCAGTAGAGGAGCAGAAAGCCGCCGCCTCCGGCGCCGGCGATCTTGCCGCCCAGGGCGCCGCGCTCGCGGGCGAGGCGGTACAGCTCGTCGATGCGCTGGTTGGTCACGCCCCGGGCGAGGTGCCGCTTCGCCTCCCACGACCGGTGCAGGATCTCGCCGAAGCGGTCCAGGTCCCCGCGCTCCAGCGCCTCCCTGGTCTCCTGGGCGAAGGACTTGATCGCGTGCAACGCCTCTACCACATCGGCGTGTCCATTGCTCGTCGCCTGCTTCTGCTCTCGGAGGATCTCGTTGGCGCTGCGCGAGGCGCCGGTATAGAAGAGCAGCAGGTTCGCCTCCAGCTCCTGGCGCACTTCCGGCCTGAGGAGAAGCCGCTCTACCTCTACGCCGTCCCGGCGGAACGTGAAGACGTTCAGGCCGCCGAAAGCCGCCGCGTACTGGTCCTGCTTGCCGATAGGGCTCCCCAGCTTCTCGATCTCGATGCGGGCGGCCCGCTCCGCGATCTCGGCGGGCGAGAGGCGCTGCCCCAGGTAGGTGCTGAGCGCCTTGGCGAGGGCGACGGCGACGGTACTGGAGGAGCCCAGCCCTGTCCCAGGCGGGATCTCTGAGGCGAGGAAGACGGAGAAGCCTTGATCGGCGCCGAAGTCGTGGAGGACGGCCCGCGGCAGGCGCAGGTGGCCGTCCCAGACCGGCTCCTCGTCGGCCGACCAGCGGGAGAAGGCGCCGAAGTCCGAGGAGCTGATGTGCACGCCGGCGCCGCCGGCGGGGCTGAGGAAGACGTAGAAGTACTTGTCGATGGCGGCGCTCACCACCAGCCCGCCGAACTGCTCGTAGTAGGACGGCAGGTCGGTGCCGCCACCCGCGAAGCTGATCCGGACAGGCGCTCTGACCAGGAGCATGGCGCCTCCTCAGGCCGCCCTCAGCTCGAGATGCGCTGGCAGGGCCTGGCAGGCCTCCCACAAGTCTCGGGCGACGAAGAGGGGTGGGCGGGCGCGGCAGTCGGGGTGCCTCAGCGTCTCCTCGCCGCGGCCGGTACGCACCAGCACGAAAGGTATCCCCGCCGCTGCCGCCGCTCGCAGGTCTGCGCGGCTGTCGCCGATGGCGACGCAGCGCTCCGGAGGCTCGCCTAGCGCGGCCATCGCCTCTAAGAGCAGCCCCGGCCGCGGCTTGCGGCAGTCGCAGCCGTCCCAGGGGGCGTGCGGGCAGGCGAAGACGCCCTGGATGGCGGCGCCGTTCCTGGCGCAGTGGGCCAGCATCCGCCGGTGGATCTCGTTGAGCGTAGCGGGCGCCAGCAGGCCGCGCCCGACGGCCGACTGGTTGGTGACCACGGCGAGCCGCAGGCCGAGGCGCGCGAGCACGGCCAGCGCCGGCAGCGAGCGCGGCAGGAACCGGAACTCCTCCCAGCGCCTCACGTAGTCGGCCCGGTCCTCGTTGATGACGCCGTCGCGGTCGAGCAGGACAGCAGGCACAGCTCAGCCCCTACTCGTCCAGTTCGTAACGGATGACGAGCTCTCGGTCCTCGGCCAGGTCGGTCTCGACGCTGGCGAGGGACGCCACCGGCGAGCCGTCCAGGGCGGCGGAGCGAAGACGGGCGCCGTCCGGCAGGAGGAGCCGCAGGCGGACGGGGATGGCGTCTGTCCCGGGCTGCTTCTGGAGGTAGAGCCGGTACACCAGCGCTCCGTCTTCGGCCTGGGCCATGTAGGACGTGGTGTACTGAAAGGTGAGCTCCGTCTGCTGGCCGCTGGGGAGGGAGAAGAACCGTCCGAACACGGCTTTGCCCCGCTCCACGCCTATCTCCTCGGCGCTCGCCTCGCGCCCCGCCAGCGTGACGCTCTCCAGGCGGCTGTGGTAGGGCGCCAGCAGCCGAACGTAGCCGCCGTAGAGCCCGCCCAGCATCAGGCGGCGCACCAGGAGGGAGTCACGGCCCCGGGACCAGGCGGGCAGGTTGTTGCGATAGGAGACGGTCGCCTGGTGGCGGGCCGTGCCGAGCGGGTCGAGCTGCACCGTGATGTCGATGCGCTGGTCCAGGACGATGTTGAGCTTAGTGCTGTTGACGCTGGCGTCCACCAGCATGAGGTAGTCGCCCTCAGTGTCCTGGAGCGCCCCGTCCACCCCCAGTCGATGGCTCAGCATCTGCATCTCCCGGTCGTGGGAGAAGAAGAGGAGCTGGCGCTGGTCGCGCAGCCGCTGCAGGGCCTCCAGCAGGGGCGTCCACTGCTCCGGCGCGGCGTGCATCAGGCGGGAGAGCAGCTCCTCGGCCAGGACGCCGACGAAGGCCTTGCGGTCCCCCTCCCCCTCCTGGGCGGTCCGGGTGTGCTCCTCAATGACATCGAGGGCGTTCTCCGCGGAGACGGTCACTTGGTACGAGTCGATGGTGATGGGGCCGGTCACGCGCAGCAGCTCCTCGATGGTGTGGACGTTGATGGCGATGACGCCGTCCACCGGCTGCCCGCCGGCCAGGCGAAAGAAGCGCTCCGCGTCCTGGGCCGCGCTGGGGAAGTGGGGCGACCAGTTGGACACGGCGAGGTTCCAGCTGAAGTCCCGCAGGAGGTAGCGCTGGAGGGGCGCCGGCGGCTCGACGTAGGCCTGGCTGCGCTCCAGCCAGCGGCCGCTATAGCTTACCGCGTCCTCGAAGCGCTTTTCCAGGATCCTGCCGTCCTGGATGCTGATGATGCCGTAGACGGAGATGAGGCCGCCGGTGGGGAGCAGCTCTGCGTTGTTCTGGGCCAGCACCAGGTAGGTGCGGGGCCCGTGGAACCCGAGGAAGTCGGGCAGGAAGGCGGAGAGGTCATCGTAGGTTCCGGTCAGATCCTCCATCTCCTCCAGGTCTCGGTCGATCTCGCGGACGGCGCTCACCAGCGATGGCGGCAGGGCTGCGCCCGTCACCCGTTCGCGCTTCTCCTGGATATGTTGGATCCGCTCCTTGATCGCCGTCATCGATGGGTCGAGCTCCGCAATGATCTCTTCCGTTCGCTCCGTCAGCGGTTCTGCCCGCTGATCCCGTAGCTGCTGGTAGGTGCGGGTCACGGCGATCGCGTCGCGGCCGAGCTGCACCCCTTCGATGCCGATGTCCGTGAGGTGCACTGTGGCACTGAGCGAGTCGCCCAGGAGCGGGAGGCGCCGGCCCAGCCGCAGCAAAGGGTCATCGAACGTCTGTCGCGTGCGCTGGAAGTCCCGTTCCGCATCGTTCAGCTTCGCTTCCGCCGTGGCCAGGTCCGCGACGCTGGCATCGAGCCTGCTGTCTCGCAGGAGGGCCTGCGCGGCCCGCAGGTCGTCACGGGCAGCCAGGGCGCTGCGATAGGCCGGGTAGTAGCGGGTGGCGACGAGGACCAGGAGCGAGCCGAGCAGGAGGCCAGCGAGGCTGATAGCCGGGACGGCCCAGCGTCTACGCGCTCCCATGGGTCGGCATCGCCACCCGCTGGGCAAGCTACGCCTTGGCCAACCTCCAGGCGATGGCCAGGCCGCTTACGCCGACGACCGCTCCCGCGGCGATGAGCGCCCAGAAGGCCCAGTTGGTGCTGTCCTGTGCGCCGCTCCCCGTTTCCGGCAGCGAGGCCGGCGGTGCGGCCGCGGCGCCGGCGACGACGCTCACCAGGGCGGACAGCTCACCGCAGGTGGCTTCTACCGTGATGGCGCCCTCGGCGCTCCCGGTGTTGAGCGTGGTGGACACGTTCCCATCGGCGTCGGTGGTGAACGGCCCGGGATCGACGCCGGCGTCGTCGCCCGGCTGCTCGGCGATAGTGAAGGTGCACTCTACACCTGCTGCCGCCTCGCCGTTCTCGTCCAGGACGCTAGCGGTGATGGCCACCTCCTCGCCCAGGTCAGGTGTGGTGTCGCGGGCCGCCAGCGCCAGGCTGCCGACCGGGGGTGGGTACTGCGCCCACGCCTGGCCGAGGAGGCCCAGGGCGAGCACGGCGCCCAAACTCAGCGCGACCAGCCAGGCTTTTCTACCTCTTCGTCTCATTTCGTCCTCCTTTCAGTGGACGTGCGATTCCGTGTTGGCTTCTAGGTGTGTTGCTCAGCCCACCCTGAGCCGTGAATATTCGCTAGTTTCACGACGCTGGCCTCCCCGGCGCTGAAGGGCCCATCGGCACCGGGCGGCGGCACCTCTTCCCACGCTAGGAGGAGGCCGGTCGCCGCCAAGCCCAGGACTCCTCCCAGGAGCAGGAGCGCCAAGCCGAGCGCGAGGAACAGGTTACGCATGGGTCCTGGTCTCCTCGGCCGGTTGCGATCTCTTGCCCCGGAAGAGGCGCCCTTTCCGGTGGCCGTTCTTCCCGTCGTCGGAGGAGGAATAGTAGTGATAGGAATAGTAGTAATAACCCTGGCCGCGGCCGGTCAGCTTGTTCAGGACCGCTCCCAAGACCTTCGTCTTGGAGAGGGCCAGCGCTTCGCTGGCGCGCTGCAAGGCGTGCGCCCGTGTACGACCGGTGTCCACAACCAGGATGGCGCCGTCCACCTTGCCGGCCAGGATCGAGGCGTCGGCGACAGCGAGGGCAGGCGGGCTATCGAACAGTAGGATCTCCGCTTCTTTCCGCGCGGCGTCGACGATGGCATCCATGCGGCGGGAGCTGAGCAGCTCCGACGGGTTGGGCGGCAGGGGGCCGCTGGTCAGCACGGAGAGGCCTTCGAAGGCGGTGGGTTGGAGGAAGCGCTGTATCTCCGGCTGCCGTGACAGCAGGGCGTTGGTAAGGCCGGCCCCGTTGCTCAGCCCAAAGATCCGGTGTAACGCTGGCCGCCGCAGGTCGGAGTCGATGACGATGACCCGCAGGCCGGTCTGAGCGATGGCCACGGCTAAGTTCGCGACGGTGGTGGTCTTTCCCTCGCCGGGGTTGGCGCTGGAGACCAGCAGCGCCTGCGCGTCCAGGGTGCTGAACTGGAGGTTGGTGCGCAGGACCCGGTAAGCCTCGGCGGCGGCGCTCCGTTCAGTGGAAGCTACCACCAGGCCGCTGCGGCTGCTGACGCGCCGGGGGAAACGCGCTACGCCGCCCAGGGTGGGCAGACGAGCTGCTGTCTCCACGTCCTCCGCTGTCTTGATGGTGTCGTCCAGGTACTCGTAGATGAGGACCACGGTGCCGGCGATGAAGACGGCGGCGAGCGCCCCAATGATGGAGTTCAATGTCGTGCGCGGACGTACCGGGCTGGCGGGGGTCGACGCGGGCTCCACGATGCTGACGGTGCCCGGCCGGGTGAGCCCGTCCTGCTCGTTGGAGTCAATGAACGCCTGGGCGGTGGCGTTGGCCAGCCAGCGGGCCTGGTCCGGGTCCTCGTGCTCGACCGAGAGGCGCAGGAGCTGCGTGTCCTCGATCGCCTCCACATCGATGAGCGCGCCCAGCTCGTCGGGGCTCATGGGGAGCTCGAGGTCTTCGGTGACGTCCTCGAGCACCGGGCGCTTGCTGATGAGCTCCCGGTAGGTCATGGTGAGCCGCTCGCTGGTGAGGATGTCGTTGTAGGCGATGACGCCGGGCGTCTGGGTCTGGTTGACCAGGAGCGTGGCATCAGCCCGATAGATGGGCGTGATGAGCTGGCTGATGCTGTAGGCGCTCCCGCCGCCGATGAGCGCCGCCAGCGCGATGAACCACCACCAGCGCCCGGCCAGTCGAAGATATCGAGCAAGTTGCACTGCGTCCTCCCTGTGATTTGAGACAGTCGTCGCTTCCATCGTCGTGGAGTCAGGAGAGGGCGTCAATCGGGCGCGCTGCTTAGGCGGCTTCTTGCTCAGGGCGGCGAGAAGGCCCCACAGGGCCGCCGGCGGCGCCGTAGGGAAGCGGGTGAGGTTCCGTAGGGAGCCACGAGACGGAGGCGACGGGAAGCTGGATCGGTGGCCTCGCCCGCCACGATGCGATGGCGCTGGTGGCAGTACATCGCTTCACCGATCTCCGTATGCCCTAGGCGAGGACATCCTCAGCCATCAGGCCGTCATCACCAGCCGGTCAGCAGTCCCGTGGCCCGGAATGCATCGCCTTCCCCATATCCCTGGCCCACCGCAGCGGAGCAGAATGGACAGCAGAGAAAGGAGATCTCGCATGGCAAATAACGCCGAAGGCTGGGAGGGTGTGCGGGTCCTGATCGCTGATAGCGCTGAGCTGGTGCGACGGGGCATCCGTGACGTGCTGGCCCGGAACCGCCGTTTCAGCGTCGTCGGTGAGGTGGCGCGGGTCGGGGAGGTCGTCGATGCCTGCCTGGAGCTCTCTCCGCACATCATCTTTCTCGGCCTGGGACGGGACGGCGATGACCTCCTAGGCAGCTCGGCGGGCCTGACAGCGCTGCGGCGGGTGCTCCGCCTGGAGCCGTCCGTCTGCGTCATTGTCCTGGTCGATGATGATACGGTGGAGGACGTGCTAGAACCCGTGCGGGCTGGCGCCAGGGGTGTCCTGCTGCGCGATGCGCCTGCCAGCACGCTGTTGGAGGCGGTACGCGACGCCCTGGCGGGCGGCGC
>MGOB01000075.1:25471-25875 GCA_001796995.1 Chloroflexi bacterium RBG_16_68_14
GCCTGACGCGCAGCCTCTTCGAGCATCTCGCTGCCGAGACGGCCTGGCCAGTAGCGAGCGCGTCACAACTGAAGCTAGGGCCTGCAGTGCTGAGCGCACTGAGCCCGCGCGAGCAGGAGGTGCTCCGTTCGCTGGCGCAAGGCAAGCGCAACAAGGAGATCGCCGCGGAACTGGGGGTAAGCGTGGGCACGGTGAAGACCCACCTCCGCCACATCTTCCGCAAGCTCACCGTGGCTGACCGCACGGCTGCCGTCCTAGTCGCCCTTCAGGTACATCTGCCAAGGGCCGCCTAGCCCGAGCTTGCGCTGTTCCAGCGTCGCTGTTTCGTTACAGAAGAGCGGGAGCGCCGAGAGGCGCTCCCGCGTCGTTGTTTATGGTAGGGCCGGCGTCGTTTTGGAGACTCA
>MGOB01000075.1:25892-30241 GCA_001796995.1 Chloroflexi bacterium RBG_16_68_14
CGGGCCGGGCCAGGACGACCGAGGTGCGGGCGGCCTGAAGGAGGGCACCCGGGTCGTTGCCGTCTTCAGCATAGGTGGCCACACCACCTTTCACGCTGACCATGACCGACTTGTCCAGCAAGCGAGGGAGCTCTTCGGCCACGGCGTGCCGCAGTCGATCCACGATAAGCTGCCGGTGCTCCCGATTCAGCCCAACGGCGAGAATGCCCAGCTCGCTGCTGCTGAGGAGGGCCACCAGGTCTGATGGGCGAAGGAGGCGGTTCAGCAGTTCGGCCACCTTTTGCAGCGCAGCGTTAGGGAGGGCGGGGGACGACCGGGAGGGGGCACCGGCGACGCGGATCTGGAGCACGATAACCGAGAAGACGCTGCCGCGACGCTTGGCACGTTCGCATTCCAGGGAGAGCCGGTCGTAAAGGTAGATGCGGTTGTGGAGCCCGGTCGCTTCGTCGTAGACCGCGGCCCAGACCACCAGGCTCTCCCGGTTGCGCTGGGCAAACTCCCGGAGCCCCAGAGCGATGATGCCCGTCAGCGCAACACCGCTCATCAGGTAGATGGTAAAGGACAGCTCCGGCGTATAGTCCTCCACATCGAGGCCGCGGGGCAGCCAGGGTATGGCCCAAACGAGGAAAACGGCGCCGAGCAAGACAAAGGCGAGCACCGCCAGGCGGCTCAACCGGAGCCAGCGGTGGTAAGCCCGATACGCCGCTCGGGCCCGTTGCAGCCGTTCCGGGGGGGGCGTTTCGGCCTGGTCGCCTATGGCCGAGCGAAAGTGCTCCGGTTCTGCCGCCTCCGGTCGCCCGAAGGGCCCGTCATCGTGCTGGCCGCTCTGCTGCGGCTCCGTGACAGGTGGCTTGTCAGGGGCGTGTGCCATCGTCCTTCCTCTCGCCTTTCCGCATCGAGTATCGGCGCGGAAGGGGCGATCGAGTATCTATCAATAGATCATCGGCATCTTGGCCCGGATGCGAACTCAGGGGCTCAGCGGGCGGTCAGGGGCGTGCCATACTCTGGGGTCAGTCGCGCCTACCCAGGAGAAATAGGGGGAGACCCTCATGGCGCCTCCGGCCAAGCACCGGCAAAATGCTCGGTAGAAATCCTACTATCACCGGCGCAACTCGGGAGCGAGTTTTCGGCGGTTCCCAAGCGGACTGACCAACGTGTCCCCTGGCGCAGCATGGAGGAGGCTCACATGGGACACGTTGCTGATGCTCGGATCATCTACGTTGGCCTGGCCCGTCTCCCGCAGCCACTGGTCGGGTCGGCACCGGGGATCGCTGTAGAGCTGGAGGTGGAGCCAAGGAGCCGCCAGATCGTCGCGGCGAGCACCAACCTCCAGTTCCCCGGGCTGGAGCGTCTCCTGGGGGAGATCCTGGTGGGCAAGGCCATCGACGCCCTCACCGGGTGTGCCCTGCTGGAGCTAGAGGTGCGCTACTCGGCGCCCTTCGCCACAGCCGTCCGAGCCGCCGTCCAGGCGGCGGTGGGGCGGGCGGTCGCTGGCGCGGGGAGTCGGGACGGAGCATCGCCTCGGTCGGTCAATGGCCGGCAGAGTGGGGACGAGGTATCGCCCCAGCCGGCCGCGGCGCCTTCGGCCTAGGCAATTCAGGTCGCTCCCGACGGCCGTCTAAGACGCTTCAGACTGCTCCACGATCTCGCGAGATCCTCGACCGTAAGCAGACCCAGCGCGGCCCGCTCTGCCGCGTTGCCGCCGCCCCTCGATGCGGCTAGACTGCCATCGATGTCCCTCAGCAAGAGGCCGATGTCCAGGCGGCCGGAGGTGGACGCCCCGCCCGCCGAAGAGCGCTTAATCCCGCTGAGCCAGGCCTTCCAGGATCGCTTCGGAAGGGCGCCGCTCGGGGCAGCCGAGGCGCCTGGCCGCGTCAACCTGATCGGGGAGCACGTGGACTACAACCAGGGGCTGGTGCTCCCAGCCGCCATCGACCGCAGCGTGCTGGTCGCTTTTGCGCCCCGACCCGACGCCGAGATGCGCCTCTATTCCCTCGATTTCGATGAAGAGTCGCGCTTCTCCCTGGCGGAGCCCATCGGGCGCGATGATGCGCATCCCTGGAGCAACTACCTGCGGGCGGTGGCCTGGGTGTTGGCGGAGGAAGGCTGTTCGGGCCCCGGCCTGGACCTGGTGGTGGCGGGCAACGTGCTCATCGGCGCCGGGCTCTCGTCCTCAGCGGCGCTGGAGGTGGCGGCGCTGGGTGCCCTGCGCGCCGCCTGGGGCCTGGACCTGGACGACCGTCGAGTGGCGCTGCTGGCGCAGCGGGCGGAGAACGAGTTCGTTGGTGTCCAGTGCGGGATCATGGACCAGTTCGCCGCCGCGCTGGCCGTCGCCGATCACGCCCTCCTCATCGACTGTCGCTCGCTGGAGTACCAACAAGTGCCTTTGCCCCTGGCGGAACGCGGCCTTGCCCTGGTGGTGGCCGACTCGGGCCTGCCGCGCCGGCTGGAGGAATCGGAGTATAACCGGCGCCGCGAGGAGTGCGCCGAGGCGCTGCGCCTGCTCCAGGCGGCGATGACCGGTCGACGGCCCGGCTCGCTGCGCGACGTGTCCATGGCCGACCTGGAGGAGCACATTGCGTGCCTGCCTCCTGCGCTCTTCCGGCGCGCTCGCCACGTGGTCGGCGAGATGGAGCGGGTAGGAACCGGCGTCGACGCCTTGCGCCGGGGCGACCTGGAGGCCTTCGGCGGGCTGATGAACGCCTCGCATGCGAGCCTCCGCGACGATTTCGAGGTGAGCTGCCCGGAGCTGGACCGCCTGACGGAACTGGCCCAGGGCCTGTCCGGCGTGCTGGGCGCGCGCCTGACCGGCGCCGGCTTCGGTGGGTGCACCGTGAACTTGGTGCAAGTGGAGGCGGTGGAGGCCTTCCGCGAGCAGGTGGTGGGGCGCTACAGCGGGGAGACGGGCCTGGCTGGCAGGACGTATGTCTGCCGCGCCGCCGACGGCCTCCGCATCTGGCCACTGGCTTCTCACTAAGGAGCGCGCCGCGTGCCTTCGAGGGCGACCGCCCACAGATCTGATGAGCGCTTGTGGCTGGCCGGGAGCCGCCTCGAGCTGGAGGCGGCCCTCTCGGACGGGACGCTGGCCGTCTCCGATCCCTCGACGGGCTGGCGGCCGCTGCCCCAGGCGTTTGCCCTCGTGGAGCTGGAGGACGGGCAGATCGTCTCCACTGCGGGCCGGCCCTGGACGGTGGAGAGCGCCCCCAGCCGGTTCGAGGACGCTCACGGCCGGGGTGTCCAGGCCGTGCTCAGCACGTCTCCGCTCGATGGCCTGCGCCTCCACCTGGAGCTTTCGCTGTACGATGACCGGTCCTTCGCCTTGCTCCGGCTGGGCGTCGAGAACGAGAGCCGCGTGGTACGGCGGGTGCGCCGGCTGACGCCTCTAGCCACAGATCGACAAGCAGGCGGGGGCCTGGCGCTCTCCGCTCCGCCGGCGCGCTGGCGCGTCTTCCGCCAGGGCTGGCAGTCCTGGACGCCCAGCCTCTCCCTCTCCGGTGGCCAGCAGGACATCGATGTCGCCCCACCTGTCCTGGCCCCGGCTCCTGTGCCCCGTGGGCGGGGCGTCTTCGCCTCCGAGGAGGTGGCGGCGCTGCTCGATCCCGCGTCGGGCCGCAGTCTGGTGCTGGGCTTCGTCTCGGCGCACCGGCAATGGACCCAGGTGCGGCTGGCCGCCGGCCAGCGCGCCGTCGAAGCGACCTCCTTCGCCGACGGCAGCGAGCTGCCTCCCGGTGCTACCCTCTGGTCGGAGCGGCTGCTGGTGGACCTTACGGATGATGCGCCGGCGGCGCTCGACCGGTATGCGGAGGCGCTCGGGCGCGAGATGGGCGCCCGGGTGCCCCGGACATCTCCCGCCGGCTGGTGCTCCTGGTACTACTACTTCTGGAACGTAACGGAGGAAGACGTGCTCAAGAACCTGCGCTTCCTCCAGGAGCACCGCCGGGCGCTCCCTCTGGAGTATGTGCAGATCGATGACGGCTACCAGGCCAACATCGGCGACTGGACGACGGCGAACGAGAAGTTCCCCCACGGCATGGCCTGGCTGGCGGAGAGGATCCGAGAGGCGGGCTTTCGATCAGGCCTCTGGCTGGCGCCGCTGCTGGTCGGCGCTACCTCTCGTCTCTTTCGGGAGCACCCGGACTGGGTGGTGTGCGACAACGACGGCGCGCCCGTGATCGCGGCCCGCAACTGGAACCAGGAGTGCTACGGGCTGGACTGCACCCATCCCGAGGCCAAGGCCTGGCTGAGCGAGCTCTTCCGCCAGGTCACGGAAGGCTGGGGCTACGACTACGTGAAGATCGACTTCCTGTACGGCGGGGCCATCGCCGGGTGGCGCTACGACCGGCAGGCGA